>PHGD01000042.1 GCA_011090425.1 Nitrospira sp. LK70
GGGTCGGCGGACCGTCATGGCCACTGAGGAGGGGACGACCGATGCCGCGATCTGAGCACAACAATCGGACAATCTCATCGGTGCAAAGTGGACATCTCAGATCGGTGATTTGCGGACAACCAATATCGGCCTTGACAGCAGGAGCCCATTGATCCCTTGATCCACGGCTGAATCTTTTCCAGTAAGCACAGCTTCAACCGGCCTCTGGCCTTTTCTTTCAGAGCCCCACGTAGGCTGTATCTTGCATCATCGGGAGGACTCCTTCTCGTAAGAGGTGATCTCTAGGCCAGCTCCTGACCGACAGGAGCTGGCCGCCTGGCATACAGGATTCCCCTCGGCAGTTCCATTCCCTCCACATCCCGATTCACACACATTATGCCGCCCTACCCTTGTGAGCGGCGCTGTCAGACGGGCGACGGTCAGGAATCGGACCCGCTGCGCCTCGATCCATTCGAGCAGCGGGTGGTCAGAACATCCTTATGTGGGCGCGGGTCATGCGCCAGCAGACTCGGGCCGGGATTTTCGCGGCGCGCCCCGCGAGCCCGGCAAACCTTCCGCTGGCGGCTGGGTATCGCCCTGACGCAACGCGCCCTGCCAGAAGCTGTTGCGCTGCTCCTCGAAACAATGCGACGGATGGGACGGCGCCTGGCCGCGCACGATCGGGGCGTAGCCGATCTTGGTCTCCTCCTGTTGGATCGAGGGGACGAGCAGGGTCGAGTCGCCATTGACGATCAGCCGCGGCGGAGATGTGGTTGGGTGGTCCTGCAGGCAAACAAGCGATCGTGCCTTTACGCGCCGCATCTCGCCAACGCTGGGACGGGTGTTCCGTGGTACGACAGGGCTGTTGTGGGCAATCGCAAGCTTCAGTCCGATACGCGTCGGGAATCGATGGATGAGAGATGCCACCGGAATGGGTCAGCGTCTGGGCACCAAACATCACTCGGAGAGTTCCCGGTCAGCTGGGCATTGGACGGAATCCTACCTCTGCGGTCGGGCTCCACCCAACGCGTCTGACGGGCATGTTGTGGGGGCCCTGGCGGCGCAGAGCGATCAGCCCTTTCTGTCTTATGCCCGATTCAGGACTAATTTTTTCATCGCGAAGCTCCAACCAAATCATGTACTGTCTGCGAATGAATCGCTTGATGACCCTATTTAGGTGCTGCTGTTCAGCCGGTGTCCTTATCGCTTTCAGCATGGTGATGGGATGTGGCTCAGCGTCTCCCAGTCGCCCCCCTCTGCCTCCCTCAGAGACCGATCTCGTTTTGCTCTCATCAACGGCACTCTGCAAGGGCAAGGCGGAGTTCCTTAAAGACCATCCACCAAGCACGCATACCGTCAAGTCGTGGGGGAGCGGCCAGGAATTCATGATTCCTGAGGAGAAAGGCATCTTACACGCAGAAGAGGCCTATTTCTTTGACGAAGATGGTGTACTGGTTGGAGCGCTCTTTACATTTTCCAAAGGTCTGGATCTTGAACCCTACTCTGTACTCCGAGACACGCTTTCACGCCTGAAACCCTCAGTGGAATTCTACCTGAACGTGGCTCAACTCGAGGCGCGAGGGAACATGGAAAGCAGTGCTCTCTTTGAAACCGGTGATGAGAAAACCACGATGCAATACCTCGTCACGGGTCTGCGAGAACGCCCGATCCTGCTCCAAGCGTCATTTAGCATTGATCCCTATGTGCGACTCTTCTCTCCATACCGGCGAGAGTTCCTTGATCGTCTTCGCAATCCGACAGGAGGCGATGGAGGGCAAAAAATGGAACGGCAGGGAATCGAGGATAAAGAACCGTTTTCATCCTTGCAGCAATTTGCTCGAGGCCAGGCTGCCCAGCTCGCATACTGCGGTGAGAAGAACTATGACATCGCAGCCGACGCGTATCAAAAGGCGATTGCCAGTGGATTCACAAATAAGGTGTGGCTTGCCGAAGCCCACCATAGATTGGGCCTCGCCTGGGAAGCCAAAGGCCAGCTCGACAAGGCAAAAACAGAGATGGTGCAGTCGCTCGCTCTCAGGCCAAATATCCCGGAAGTGCTGAACAATCTCGGCACAGTCGAGATCAAACTCGGTAACAAAGCGGCTGGTTTGAGTTTGTTTGAAAAGGCAGTGATTCTTCGCCCCAATTATGCTTTGGCTAGGTACAACTTGGCTGAAGCCATTGAAGACACGAACCCTAAGCGGGCTATCTCTGAGTACGAAACCTACCTTGCACTTTCCGAAGGGATTCCGGAAGAGGAAGCGCGGATTGCGCACGCCAAAGAACGCGTCAAGCTCTTGAAGCAGTAGTTTCGAGCCCTAACGGGTTTTTCTATTCTCGTGAAGAAAACGTTCAGCCTCGAGCTTGCTCTTCCTGTTCTTGAAGCGTTTTGCACTCGATACAGAGGGTGGTTACGGGGCGGGCTTTGAGTCGCTTGTAGGGAATGTCGCCGCTGCAGCGTTCGCAGATCCCATAGGTCCCTGCATTCATCTGATCCAATGCGTCATTGATCTTCTTCAGCAACTTCCGTTCACGATCGCGAATTCTCATGGAAAAATTCTGGTCGACCTCGGCGGATGCTTGGTCGCTGACGTCGGGAAATGTCGCAAGGCCGCCTCGATGTGTCAGGACCTCCTCGACATCATTCAGGATGGCTGCGCGTTGGCGTTCGAGGTCACGGCGGATGTCGGGATACTTGGCCTTCTGGGCTGCTGATTCCGGCTTGTTCACGGAACCCCTGGCTCCCACCGAGCCCTTCGATTTTGTCGATGGAGTACGTGTACCGGAACGGCGTATCTTCATGGTCAGGGTTCTGGGTATAAAGGAACAGAGAACTATACCAATCTAGATGAGAGGAGGTCAACGAGGGTTGGTACGCCCGGAATCGGCTATACATCGCGCCGACCCTCGATCGATTTCAGCAACGTCACTTCGTCCGCATACTCTATGTCCATACCCACTGGAATTCCATAAGCAATTCGAGACACGCGTACACCGAAAGGCTTGAGCAATCGGGTCAGATAGATCGCTGTGGCTTCTCCCTCAATAGTGGGGTTCGTTGCAAGAATGACTTCTTCAACCCCACCGAGTTTCACGCGTTCGATGAGTTCATCAGCTTTGATATCACCAGGACCCACGCCGTCAAGCGGCGAAAGTGCGCCCAACAGGACGTGATAGAGCCCGCGATAGGCGCCTGCCCGTTCGACGGCATACAGCGTACTCGGTTCTTCAACGACAAAGATCTTGGTGCGGTCACGTTTCGGGTCGAGACAAAACTCGCACAGGTCTGCTTCGGCAATATTCCGACATTGTCTGCAAAACGCTAACCCATCCTTCACCGCACGAATGGCATCCGCCAGTCGCAAGGCATCCTCTCGCTCGGCCTTCATGAGGTGAAAGGCCAAACGCTGAGCACTCTTGTGACCGATTCCGGGGAGACGGACCAGTTCCTTGATCAATCTCGCCAACAAGCTTTGTTGATCGACGGGCATCGTTAAAATAGACCCGGAATCTTCATTCCACCCGTCAGGGCTTTCATTTCACCTTCCATCAGTTCCTTGGCCTTGCGGAGCGCTTCGTTCGTCGCAGCCACCACAAGATCCTGGAGCATATCGATATCGCCGCTCTTGACGACCTCGGGATCGATCGCCACGCCGACGATCTGCATCGCGCCGTTCGCCGTGACGGTGACGATCCCGCCGCCGGCCGTCCCGCTGGCGGTTTTTGATGTCGCTTGCTCCTGAATCTTGGCCATCTGTTCCTGCATGGCCTGCGCTTGCTTCAGTATGTTGCTCATGTTGCCGAAAGGAGTTTTCATTCGCTTGCCTCCTGCTGGGCTATAATATGAACGTCGGCCAATTCGACGCCGAATATCTCGAGGGCCTGTTTCACCGTCGGGTTCGACTTCGCACGTTCGAACAACACCAGTCGTTGTTCTTGTTCCTTGGCCGCTCGTACTTGGGCCATGGTTGGCCCCGGTGGATGGGTCTCCGTCAGCTCGATGATACGGACAGGTATGGGATATCCCAGCTGACGCTCGCACAGCCTTGACAACACCGAAAGATTTTCTGCTTTCTCCAATCTAGCTTTCGCTACGGTTGCCTGCTTGCCAAACCCGATGGTGACGAAACCATCGTCCATTCCGACAAACCTGCCGGATTCGAGAAACGGTGCGATATTGGGAAATGAAGCGGCAACCTCTTCTTGGACTAACTCCCACTGCAACATCGGTTGTGAACAGGCGGCTATGGGAGGCAGGGTGGTTTGGGTGGCTGTTCCCGCATTGATCGGTGGAATGTGAGATAGTACAGATGAAGTCGATCGCCCGTCGACTGTTTCCACCATTGACGTCTGAGCTGGTTTAGGGGTGGACCTTGGCGCAGCTGGTACGTTCTGGCGTAAAGCCGGCTGAGGTGATGGCCCACTTTTGCGTCCTTCCGACCCAGTCGGAGGTTTCTGGTTAGAAGACGGCGATGTCTGTACTGGATGCGCCTCTGTACCCTGGCGTTGACGCAACAGCCGTGTGGCTTGAACAGCAGCGGTCTCCATCACAAAGCGAGGGTGACTGCTGAATCGTAAGGAATCTTCCGCTTGGATGAAGATTGTGAGCAACTCCTGAATCTGCTCAGGAGTCAGTTCCTTGGCATTCATCGACAGCTGGTTCAGATCGTCTTCCGAGGTCTCAATCAGGCTACGCAGCTCGGCCCTACCGGGAACGACCGCCGCCACGAGCAGATTGCGGACGTATTCCACCACCTCCGCGCAGAACGCCCGCAAGTCATGTCCTCGATCTATTAGACTGGCCAGACTGACAAGAGCCGCAGGGCTGTGTTGGGCCATAATCGCCTTAACGAGCTCCTGCACCAGTTCTTGAGGGACTGCTCCCAACAGAAGTTCGAGATCTGCGTGGCAGATGGCCTTGCCGCCATATGCAACGGCCTGATCAAGCAAGCTCAGGGCATCGCGCATACTCCCTTCACTGGCGCGAGCCAGAGCCATAAAGCTCCGTTCTTCAAGCGTCAACCGATCTTGCAGTGCCACGTGCCGAAGTCGTTCAATGATTTCGGTTCTGGCAATACGGCGAAAATTGTAATGCTGGCATCGCGAAAGAATGGTTGCGGGGATTTTGTGAATCTCCGTAGTCGCAAAGATGAAAACCACGTGTGCCGGTGGTTCTTCGAGTGTCTTCAACAGGGCATTAAACGCCGAGTTTGAGAGCATGTGGACTTCATCGATAATGTAGACTCGAAACTGACCACGAAACGGCGTGAATTTGACGTTCTCGCGGATCTCTCGCACATCGTCCACGCTGGTATTGGACGCACCATCGATTTCGATGACATCAACCGAGTTACCCTGCGTAATCTCGCGGCAATTCTCACAGCTGTCGCAAGGATGGCTGGTCGGTCCTCGTTCACAGTTGAGTGCTTTCGCGAGAATTCGTGCGACGGTCGTTTTCCCCACGCCTCGCGTGCCTGAAAAGAGATACGCATGCGCAATCCGTTTGGTCGAGACCGCGTTCATTAATGTTTGAACCACATGGGGCTGACCGATCACATCGTCAAACGTACTGGGCCGATATTTACGCGCGGAGACTTGATAGTCCATTTCTCGCTATGCCGACCCTACGCAGTCATGCGCAGTCGGTGCTGTGTTAAGCAGCTCCGTTCGAACAACTCAAAACTCATAGGTCAACGCTCAGCTCTTCTTCTCCAAGAAAGTGGGGCCAGGTGATCCTGCGGCACACAGAACTGACTGCTTACCGTTGCTTCCTTCCGGACCTGGCGGGGTTCACAGGGTTCTATTGCACAGGGCCCAGCCCCTATTTTCGATCTAGCAGCCTGTTGAACAACTCGATTTGTGTTCTTCGGCAGGCTGAGCACGAACGGAAAACCTCAGGATATTCAAGGACCGCTCCGTTCATCTTTCGAGAGCCTTAGGGCGAACAGATGGTTGTTCTTCAACCTGCTAGACCCTCCAACACCGTCAACACTTCGGGCATCTATCTGCCCGCAGAAATTACGATACACCGATAAAGAGCGGGCGGTACACACGAAGTGCGGTTTGGCGGAGAGGGTGGGATTCGAACCCACGGTCCCGTTGCCGGGACGCATGCTTTCCAAGCATGTCGATTCGTCCACTCTCGCACCTCTCCGCATCGAGAAGTGAAAAGCGGGATATCTTAGCATGCGTGTTCATGACCGGCAAGTTGACGCATCGTTCCCTATTTTTTCCGGCTAAGTAGGGCAGAGCGCCAAGATTTTGCTCCGCGCGACGACCAAGAGTTCCTGCTGGACCGCTGCCGTGAGGCGTACCAGCGTGCAGCGCGCATGCTGAATGACCTTCCCGACCGTATTGAACACCAAAAACCGCAGCCGTTTCGGCCGAGCCTCGGACAAATCTCCGGGTAAGGCCAGCCGCTTCAACGCGTTGAGCAGGTTGTAGGTCAGGATGTTGAGCCGAAACCAGGCGGCGTTGGCCCCGAACCTTCCGCTGGGCAAGGCGGCGGCCGCCAACTCATTCTTGAGCACATGATGCGTGTGTTCCACCGTCCCCGCTTTCTCCCGATGCCAACGGATCAGCGTGAGGCCATCCCCCTCCCGGTTCGTCACAATCGCAAAACGTTTCACGGTACTGCCATCGGCGAACAGCTCGTCTTGGCGTCGGCGAATCCGTACAGCCAGATACCGGCGCACACAGGGCCGGTCCTTCCGATAGTTGCCGTCCTGGCCAAGGACGGCAACAAGTATCTGTCCTGGACTGTTGTCGAAGCCGCCCACTTCGCGGTGCGCTCCAACGCCCAGAGCAATCGGTTCATATGAGAGAAAGACGGAGAGAATGACGGCCAAGACCAAGATGGTCGTGGCACTCAAAACGGTCTCGGACAAGCTGTGTCGGGCTTGTTACTCCATGATCCGGAATGCGGAACCGGGTCGCGTTTGATCTGAGCATCTCCTTCGGCACGCAGTACGTGTATCTGGTTGGGATGGGGCCGTGAACGTGCCCTGGGGTTGGCTGCGACCTACAAGCTCTGATGAGCCGCTGTCCCGTCCCTCACATACCACTCGCACGGGTTGTGATCGGCTGGGACATCCATGCTGCGAGCCACAGAGGGGTTGGACCCGCAAGGGAGCCATTCGATCTGTGAATCCGCTCCTGTTGGAGATGGTGTGGTACCGACAGTATTCCGAGGCACGGAAGGGTGCCAGGGGCGGAAAGAATTCTCGCGGGAGATTTCTTCCCATGCCGTGCTTTTGATGAGTGCCGGGTGCGGGCCAACGGTCTGACATCGTATGAAACGAAAATAGGGCTGCGAGACCGAACGATCACTGCCGTGGCGAGAAGAGTTGGCGAGGGGGAAAGAAGAACATTCTTTTCATGGAAACGTCTGTGCCTACTTGACCTGCCGACTAATGGGTGACCTCGTTCGCCCAGAAAAGACGGTCGAATAGTTGCTGAGAAGAGGGTGAGCGAACTGCCTTCGCCATCGCCAAGAAGTTTGGCGGGATGCGATTCTCATATCAGGAAGGTCATCCTGAGGTGTACCAGGCCGAACGTATGGCTGAAGTTTTCGATGAGCGATGGGAGATGGCCGAGATCACCAAATAGCCTGGTAGACCGTTCATACCTAGGATAGGCCACCCTCGGTCGTATGGGTTGACATTACAGGTGCCCAACGGTACAACGCTATACGACATCTCGCGTTTTTGCAGTATGAGCCATCGACTATTCTACTGGATCTAGATAGAGCGACAGCTCTGCGACATCCTCAACCATGCGAGAGTGGCGGAACTGGCAGACGCGCGAGACTTAGGATCTCGTGGGCAACCGTGGGGGTTCAAGTCCCCCCTCTCGCACCAAACGTACGATGCCCTTTGCAGGGCGACCAATCTCGACGATGAAAATGGAAGTGACCGAGATAGGACCGATGAAACGCGCCTTGAAAATCGAGGTGCCGGCTGAAGAGGTGTCACAAGAATTTTCACGAGCCTATTCGGAACTCAACCGTCAGGTTCAGATTCCAGGGTTTCGACCAGGAAAAGCCCCTTTGACTATTTTAGAAAAACGTTATGCTAAGGCAGTGGAAGAAGATGTCATTCGTAAGCTCGTGCCGGATTTCTATGGTCGGGCGATCAAACAGGCTGGGATCAGCCCAGTAGTGGTGGATATTCCTCCTTTGGACCGGGTCAAAATCAAAAAGGACTCCCCGTTCACTTTTACGGCGACAGTCGAAATCAAACCCACGATCGAACTGCGCGACTATAAGCCCCCCAATCCAATTTCGCTCCAGGCGGACAAGCGCACAGTTGCGGAAGAACAGATAGATCGCGCCCTAGAGGTATTGCGTGAGCAACAGGCTCGTCTGGATGCGGCCACACATGGCACGGTTTTGGCGGAAGGGGACTATGCCATTGTCGATCTCGAAGGATTCTTGGACGGAGCTCCTCTTGAAGGGACTAAAAAGGAAGGGCAGCTCCATAGGGTGGGTTCGAAGGCCGCGTTGCTGGGGATTGAAATAGACGCTTATCTTATCGGAAGGCAGGAAGGGGATGTTATCGAGATTCCTCAGACCTATCCGGTGAGCCATCCGGACCAGCGAGTCGCGGGAAAAACTGTCGCTTTCCGACTAGTCATACAGGGAGTTAAGCAAAAGAAACTCCCTGCCCTTGACGATGAATTTGCCAAGGACTGCGGACCGTACGCATCGCTTCACGAGTTAAGGGAAAAGCTGCGCGGTGAAATGGAAAATGCGCTCAAGAAGGATATCGAGGCGTCCTATAAGGACACTCTTCTCAAACGCCTCATCGACACCCATCATTTCGATCTTCCTGACACACTGGTAGAACAAGAGCTCAGCACGATTGTGCGGCAGAAATTACAAGCGCGGCAGCGCGGCAAAGTCACCGATTCTCTTCCTGCGCCTGGGACGGATGAACTGAAGGGGATTCGCGAAGAACACCGTGAGGAGGCAAATCGTCGTGTGAAAGCCAGTTTGATTCTTGAGGCCATAGCTGAAAAAGAAGGCTTGTCGGTGAGCCAGGACGATCTGAACAATGAAGTGGCTCGACTAGCCGCGGAGCTCAGGGTACCGATGGTCGATCTCGTAAAAATGATCCAGGCTGGCGGTCAGGACTCCGTTGAGGAATTACGCGCGAGGATCTTGGCCGACAAAGCATTGGATGTTGTGTATCGTCAGGCGTTCATTCAAGGATGAGCGCGGCGATCGTTGCACACGGATTGTGCCGGACGGAAGTTGTCCAGGAAAGGAATTGAGCAATATGTTGGTTCCGATCGTAGTCGAGCAAACTAATCGAGGCGAACGAGCCTACGATATCTACTCACGCCTTCTCAAAGATCGCATCATTTTCCTTGGCGCCCCAATCGACGATGTGTTTGCCAACTTGGTGATTGCCCAGCTTCTCTTTCTTGAAGCGGAGGATCCTGAGAAAGATATCAATCTCTACGTCAATTCGCCAGGAGGTAGTGTGACAGCCGGATTGGGCATCTACGATACCATGCAATATGTGAAGCCCCCGATCAATACCATCTGCCTCGGTCAGGCCGCCAGCATGGGAGCCCTCCTATTGACCGCCGGAACAAGAGGCAAGCGGTTTGCCCTGCCCAACGCTCGGGTGATGATCCACCAACCGTTGGGTGGATTCCAAGGACAGGCGACGGAAATTGACATCCATGCTCGAGAAATTCTCAAGATTCGCGAACGTCTCAACGAAATCATGGCGAGACACACTGGGCAGCCGATCGAGAAGATCGCGCATGACACGGAACGGGACTATTTCATGTCCGGCGAAGAAGCCAAGCGATACGGTCTCATTGACGAGGTAATTACACGACCACCCAAATTTATGAAAGTCGTGGAATCCGGCGACGGGGCAAAAGACGGGATCAAAGGTAAGTAACGCAGGAGGGTACATGGCCAAGCAGGAAAAGATGGACCGACACTTGCGATGCTCTTTCTGTGGGAAAAGCCGTGATGAGGTGCGAAAACTGATCGCCGGACCGACTGTGTATATCTGTGATGAATGCGTCAATCTGTGTAATGACATCATTGCGGAGGATTGGGAGGAAGCCAAAGAAGAAATTTCGTCCAAACTCAAGAAGCCGACGGAAATCAAACATCACCTCGATCAGTACGTCATCGGGCAAGAGCGGGCTAAACGCATTCTCTCTGTGGCCGTGCATAATCATTACAAGCGCATCTCGTCAAGGGAAAAGGGGGTCGATGATATTGAACTCCAGAAGGGCAATATTCTAATGGTGGGCCCAACCGGCACGGGGAAGACTCTCTTGGCCCAGACCTTGGCCAAGTATCTGGACGTCCCTTTTACCCTCGCTGATGCCACGACGCTGACAGAAGCCGGTTACGTCGGTGAAGATGTTGAGAATATCATTCTGAAGCTTTTGCAAGCTGCGGACTACGATGTAGAAAAGGCTGAACGCGGGATCGTGTATATCGATGAAATCGATAAGATCAGTCGAAAAAGCGACAGCCCGTCTATTACACGGGACGTCTCCGGCGAGGGTGTTCAACAAGCCTTGCTGAAGCTGATCGAGGGCACAGTTGCAAATGTTCCGCCCCAAGGAGGGAGAAAACATCCGCATCAAGAATTTATTCAGGTCAACACCAGCAATATTTTATTCATCTGCGGTGGAGCATTTGTCGGTTTAGAACAAATCATCGAACAGCGTTTGAATCGAAAAGCTATGGGATTCGGGGCTGAAATCCGGGGAAGAAGCGACGTTCGTTTGGGTGACCTTTTGGCTAAGGTTCAGCCCGAGGATTTTTTGAAGTACGGCCTGATACCGGAATTCGTGGGACGGTTACCGGTCGTGGCTACGTTAGAGGAGTTGGATGAACGAGCGTTGATCCGTATCCTTACCGAACCACGCAATGCCTTGACCAAGCAGTACGAAAAGTTGCTGTCGTTCGAAAAGGTCAAGCTCCGATTCACGGAAGGGGCTCTGGGGGCGGTAGCACGAAAAGCCTATGCGCAGAGGACCGGTGCCAGAGGCCTTCGGGCAATCCTGGAAGAGGTGATGCTTGACGTCATGTACGATGCTCCCTCTCAGAAAGAGATTGTCGAGGTAGTGATCACAGAAGATGCGATCTTGGGAAAAAACCAGCCGATACGTATATTTGAACAGGAAAAGGATGCTAAGACGGCGTAAAGACTAGAAAGTTCTATACGTGCTCGGCCTTCGCCTATGACTCGTAGAGGCCGAATCGATCGTTTCTCCAGCGTCAAGCTGCTTTTCTTTCTCTGGTCTAAAGACCTTGATCTTCCTCGACAATCAGAAACCCCGCGCTATACTTTCCTCGTGCGTGTGTCGGATGGAGGGCTTGTGAAGTACCCTGTTGCATCGAGCCTTAGACACAAAGGCAAAGTCATCGAACTTGACGAGGCACGCGAAATGGTCGTCTTGTTGGGAGTCAACGGGGATGTCATCGGCAGCCTGTCGTGGGACTTTGTCATCGATCAAATTCTTGCCTACCGGAAGATATCAGCTCAAAGGGAAGATCGGTCAGAGCCTCGCATTTCGCTCACGTTTCGGGTGCGCTACAACAGTCCAGAGGGACCGAGATGCGAAAGTCGAGCAGGTGGCATTGGTGGCGGAGGCTTGTTCATCGAAAGCCAGACCCCACTTCCCGTAGGGACCAGACTGGCTATGGAGTTCTCGCTTCCGGAGAAATCCGAGGAATGGATGCCGGCAAAGGGAACCGTCGCCTGGGTGTGTCCGAAAGCCGATCAATATACGTTCAGTCCTGGAATGGGAGTACGGTTCACTGAGATAGCGGCGGATGTCCGCGACCGAATCCACGAGTTAGTGAAATCAATCCAGAACATGGGGCACGCAGCCTAATTCCGTTCCTGACTTAGATCACCAGAAAGGGAAAAAGGATGGTTCAATGACGTTTCCTGTCGTTTGCACTGCCGGGCATCAGGGGAAATCCCTCGTGGTTGATTCTGGGCGAGAGACGATCGACGTACACAATACCTCGGGCCAGCTTTTGGGCAGCATGTCATGGGGAGCAATTATCGAGCGCGTACTTGTCAGCGGTGAAGATGCTCGGTTCGCCCATTGTCGTACGCAGCCTCGCGCACCTCTTGCCCTGAAGGTCCGGTATACGACGCCAGAAGGAAAGCAGTTCGACAGTCTAACCGGGGGAATCGGTGGTGGTGGGCTCTTTATCGAGAGTGGCGCCCCTCTCAGCCGAGGCACCGAGCTGACGGTCGAATTTGCGCTTCCGGATCGGCCGTGGGACAAGCTGAAAGCGAAGGCGAAGGTCGCCTGGGTCCGCAATAAGCCGGAGCGATATCTTTTGTTTCCAGGCATGGGCATTCAGTTCGTGGAATTGGATAAGAAGGTACAGGAGCAACTGGTCGGACTGGTTGAGGCCTTGAATCGAAGCCGAAACCCCTCGTGAGACAAGCCAACCTATTCTGATCGCATCTCAGGTTCAGATGGTTGTTCGATCGGGCAATGGCGACCATGTGCCCGATGTCGATCCGTCTCTCAAGCACTAAAGCTGGTAGGCTTTCGCCGGGAAGGATGAGATAAAAATCACGCAGGTTTTTGGGGATCCTCTTGCACCTGCGGTAGGTCTCTAGCCGCTTCGATGGATTGCTGAATTTCTTTCTTGGCCGCGTCCATTTCGGCTTGAATCGTACATATCTGAGGATCGACGCTATTGCGAACATCGGTCACGGCTTGCCGGTACGTTCGCACGATCTCTCCGAGACCTTCACCGAGATGCTGCAGGTCATCGGGCGATACTCCACCCACTGATGATGCTTGCTTACCTTTGAGTGCGGCTTGTTGCGCTTGCACGCGAGCGACCGCATCCTTATTGATGATGGCTGAAGGACGTTTCGGGGTCGCTCTTGTTTGGGAACCAGCCGGCAAAGGTGGGTACGAAGCATGAGCCCTCGGAGTTGGAGCGGCAGCTCGCTCCTCCATCGATAGCACCAGGCTTGAGGTAGACGCCAACGCTGGATTTGGGGGTAGAGCAGCTGTTTGAGGTGGTTGAGGGTTTGTATTGTACAACAACGAGGCAGTGGTGCCTGGTGTCTGTTCCGGACCTGGGGAACAGGGAGTATTTCGCCTAGCCGTTGCCGGCGATGATCCTGTAGTCGGAGGCGGTGCTGCTGCGATATTTGTCGGAGTTTGAAGTGCTTGCGGCTGCCCGGTTTCTTGGTGAGGCTGGCCTGAAGCGGGTTGGGGCACTTCGTTGACTTCCTTTCTGAACCCTTTCAATGCCTTGCCTACACCCTCTCCGATCTGCGGCAGACGGCCCGCTCCGAAAATGATTAACACGATGACTAGAATGATAATGAGTTCCGAGAAACCCATTGTGCCGAACATGTACGCCCTCGATTGTGATGAGGGAAAGATCCCTGCTGGATGAGTGAATCTAGCCGCCCCTTAGACATAGTGTCAAGAACGGGTCAGAACAGAACGTTTAGATATGAAAGGTCAGAGAAGAGATATGATTTCGGTTTGAAGTGGTAGGCCATGCACGACGGCTTCCCGATCCGATATGTAGACATCAAGCTCACTCCTGATCCCAAACTCTCCCGGCAGGTAGATCCCGGGCTCGATAGAAAAGCAAGTTCTCGGCAGGAGCCGACGATCGTCCCGCGTTTCCAGGTTGTCGATATTGGCTCCATTGCCATGGACCTCCTCACCGATCGAGTGGCCGGTTCGATGAATGAAGAAGTCACCGTAGCCGGCCGCTCGAATCGTATTGCGGCAGATATCATCGACTTCCCATCCGCAAGGAAATCGGCCTGTAGCCACCTGATCTCGGACAAAGGACAGGGCCGCATCGCGCCCCTGTCGCACATGCTCAAAAATCATACGGTGCTTGGCCGGAACGTCCCTACCGGTATAGCCTGTCCAAGTGATATCTCCATACACCGAGCCCGGTGCCGTTCGCTTCGCCCATAAATCGATCAGAACTAAATTGTCTCGCGTGATGAGTGAAGAGCCTGACTCAGTCGGTCCATAATGTGGATCGGCACTATGGGCATCAACAGCTGCAATCGGAGCACTGGACGTCATCATGCCCGCGTCGCGAATACGTGAGAGAATGAATCGCTGGAGGTCGTATTCAGATAATGGACGTTCGTTGGTGAGACAAGCGGCCACATGGGCGAAGGCTTCGTCGACGATGTTCCTGAGCATCGTCACGGCGTACCGATGCGATTCCAGTTGCTCATCCGTCCAGACCGCCTCGAATCGTTGGACGAGATCAGCTGATGAGACCACCTCCAACCCAAAACTGCGAATCAGCTCGACGGTGCCCGCATCAACTCTGGACAAATATGGAACACCGTTGAACGGTGAGTACTGCATGGCAATTCGCCGCCGACCTCGCAGCAGGGAGGCCAATAACAGACGTTGCTGTTCCCATGAGACGTACTGCTGGACCTGACCCGGTAACTCATCCAGCACATGCGGTTCGATCCTGTGAAGGAGTTTGACCGGTTCCCCCGACGTAGGGATCCAATAGTACCAGCGTCGAGTGACATGTCGGTTCGGATCAAGCAACAAAATCCGATAGGCAAGCGGGTCACTGCCTCGAAAGTCGTAGAAAAGCCATCCATCCACCATACCCATGTCCCGGAGCGCTTCTTGGATCGCAACGATCCGCGTTTGGTGGGCCACGTCGCTCATGGGGTTCTATCTTACAGGGGCGTCAATCAAGCCCTCAAGTCTCTATGTGATTCATGGTACAATGGCGCCCCATGTTTCCAGAATCCACTCGAGATGTCCCACATTATCGAGTCACGTTCTTCTTCGGGCCTGAGTCGGTTGAGGGACGACCCGACGTGCTGACCTGTGTGTTCAACGTGAAGAAACGCAGTTGGAAAGCGGGCATCCAGGTCTCTGTCGAGTTGAGGACCGACCAACTCTCGGTTCTTCGAGAGAAAATGTGCCTTACTGATCGACTCGCGATAAGTTTGAGGACGCTCGATTCCAACGAGCGTCCTCACTATGAAGAACGCATAGCGGATCTCTTTGCACAAGCGGTCTGTTGGTGCAAACTCGATCTCAGGCTGCAGGCAGGTCTGACGCAAGAAAATCAGCGAATCCAAGCGGATGAGTTGACAACCGAGCTGGATCAGGAAGCCGACACTCGCGCAGACTATGTTCTCGCCTATATCTTGGGAGAGTTGGATCTGGTCCCTGAACGTTCGGTGTCATCATCCTGTTAATGCCGAGGTCCGTAGGGGGTTGCATTCAGCACCGAATTTGTTATAAGGCATGCCGAGTCTAGTGTATGATCGTTCGTGCATCCCATCGTTGTCGATTTGAAAAGGAAGGAGGCGCTTCACGTGAGACTCCCAATCGTAATTCTCATCGTTATCATTACCTACTGTTCGATGCTTGGCGCACCGGCTTGGAGTCAGTCGTCGTCCACTGACGCACAGCAAGGAACGGCTAACGGGGCCGGCATGGGAGCTGCCGCAGCTCTCTCTACAATCCTGTACTTCCCATTTAAAGCGGCATTTGCCATCGGAGGTGGACTAGTCGGTGGCCTCGCGTATCTGTTCTCGGGATTTAGTGAATCAACGGCGAAAAGTGTCTGGGTCCCCAGTATGTACGGAACCTATGTCATTACTCCGGAGCATCTCAACGGCGATGTTCCGCTACGGTTCCTGGGCGTTGCGGCTGAAAGTGAGGCGATGCCAACCACCCCTGCGCCGACCAACTAGGCTGCTCATCGAGCATGAAACCCGTCATTGGCGTGACCTCAGACTTTAATGCCGGTGACAGGAAGGACATGGGCGGGCATGAGCCAACCTACTTCTTGCGGGCTCGGTACATCCGAGCCGTTGAAGAACTCGGCGGTATTCCTCTGATCCTTCCGTTAGTATCGGAACCGTCCTCCCGACGACGGCTTCTTGACCTTGTCGATGGGCTGCTCATCACCGGCAGCGGACCGGATCTTCCACCGCATCTCTACGGGGAGCAGCAGCGCTACAAATTTCCGCTCGTGAGTGAACGCCGCGCCGACTTTGAGTTGGAATTAGTCCATCAAGCAAGGAAACGGGATCTCCCGCTCCTGGGAATCTGTGGAGGGATGCAGACCGTGAATGTCGCTTGTGGCGGGAGTCTGTATCAGGACATTCCCGCGCAAGTCCCCGGTGCGTTGGATCATCGTCAGAAGGCGAAGGCGGTCCATGTCGCTCACCCGGTGACCGTGACGCCCAGGAGCCTCTTGAACAAGGTGGTCGTAAAGAACAAGCTCATGGTGAATAGTTCCCATCACCAATCGGTAAAAACAGTCGCTCCGTCGCTGAAGGCAAGTGCCGTGGCACCCGATGGGATTATAGAAGCGATCGAATCCCCCCCGCATCGATTTCTACTCGCGATCCAATGGCACCCGGAATTCTTGTTTGAACGGTATGCGGTTCATCGTCGGTTGTTTGAAGCCCTGTTACGGGCGGCCCGCCGGACGCGTGCATGATTTGTCTGGACCGTTCCAAGCATCACAACCGCCTTGTTCCTAGGGTCTCCTGTTACAGTTTGACCTCAGATGGAGCGGCAGCCCATTGACCTCATCACGGCGAATCCTGTCAGGGTGGGAACGAGCGAAACCGTGAGCAGCCGACTTTTTCGGACGAAGCCAATCGATCAAATCCTCGCCGACGCCGACCATCCTGAGCATCGGCTCAAGAAGACATTGACGGCGTGGGATCTCACGGCGCTTGGGATCGGTGCGATTATTGGGACCGGCATTTTCGTCCTGATCGGTACCGCCATAGTCGGTGATGCGCATAGGCCGGGAGCCGGACCGGGAATCATCCTCTCCTTCATCCTCTCCGGCGTCACCTGTGCGTTAGCGGCGCTGTGTTATGCCGAATTTTCAGCCATGATCCCGGTCGCGGGGTCAGCCTACACTTTTTCTTACGCCACACTAGGTGAGTTTCTTGCCTGGCTCACGGGATGGAATCTGATTCTGGAATACGGTGTGGCGTGCGTGGCGGTTGCCATCGGCTGGTCCGGGTATTTCAATAAGTTACTGAAGCTCGCGGGCCTCGACCTGCCCTATTGGGCAACCAATCCACCACATTGGGCGGGGGGGCCGGAGGGAAGTATTGCCAATTTTCCTGCCGCGATCATCGTCTTGTTGATCACGGCTCTCCTCGTGGTAGGAATCAAAGAGAGTGCGCGCGTGGCCGGTCTGATCGTGCTCCTCAAACTGGGTGTGATTCTCTTCTTCATTGCAGTTGGGGCTCCCGCTGTCAACGCCCATAATTGGATGCCGTTCATGCCTAACGGCTTCGAGGGAGTGCGGTCCGCGGCAGCCATCATCTTTTTTGCCTATATCGGGTTTGATGCTGTCTCGACTGCTGCAGAGGAGGCTCGTAACCCTCAACGAGATGTTCCGATCGGTATCTTTAGCTCGCTGGCTATTTGTATGGTGCTCTATATTTCCGTGGCAGCCGTGATCACCGGCCTGGTCCCCGTATCCCAAATCGATATTTATGCCCCGGTGGCAGAAGCGCTGAACCTCGTGGGATTCAAATGGGGTGCCGCCATTGTCGCCATCGGGGCCGTGGCTGGTATTACGAGCGTATTGGTCGTGATGATGCTGGGGCAAATTCGTGTCTTTTTTGCCATGTCGCGCGATCAACTCCTAGGTCCCGGTCTGTCCAAAGTCCATCCGACGTTTGGAACCCCGCATCGCGCGACCATTCTAACCGGTGTCGCCGTCGCAATTCTTTCAGCGTTCTTCCAGATAGGGGAAGCAGCCGATATGACCAACATTGGGACCTTCTTTGCCTTTGTGTTGGTGTGCGTGGGCGTGATGCTGCTCCGGTACACGAAGCCGGAGCGCCCCCGTCCTTTTCGCCTTCCCTTGATGCCGCTCGTGCCTATTTTGAGCATAACGGCATGTCTTTACCTGATGGCTGGTTTGCCTTGGGCGACATGGATCCGTTTTGTGGTATGGACTATCATTGGCATTCTCGTGTATGCCGCCTATGGGATAAGACACAGCAAACTGGCCGCACAGGCCGTCAACAACGGTTCGCTGTCACGATGAATGGGAGGGCAATACTCGACGGAAGTTAATCCGGCTTGCCGGATGGCTGGGGTACGGAAGCGGGTGCAGTGGTAGAAGTCTCTTGAACGGGAACCGTGGCAGTTTGAACCGTGTTGGTAGCGGGAGCAGTCGGGCCAGACGATCCAGAAGCGGTACCTACTGGAGCCACCGCGGGCTTGGGAGGAGGAGCTGGTTTGGGCGGTGCTGGCCTTTCCGGCTTAATACCTCCCTCCCAGGCTGGGCCCGAATACATGTTCGCTGTTAAGCCCTTTGTCTTCCATTTCTCCTCGAAATCGGCAGCGGCTTTATTCGGTGTTTCCCCGACACCCATGACATCGTTCCAAGGATAGACTTTCGGTCCGATCTGACAGCCAGATTCCGTCCTCCGCAAATACAAAGCGATCGGATTACCCCGGTAGGGCCCAAGAAAAATATGGACGGATCCAACATGCTCTAGCAATGAGGCCATAAGGCCCTCCAAGGGAGGGCTATGATGCCACAACAGACGAGAAGAGGGCAAGATATTCGGCGGGGTGTGTGGAGGTTTCGCTTCCTCACTTCATGAGCTGAGGTTGTTCATCGTGGTGCAGATCAGGCAGTTCTCTCCGGAGACAATGCTCAAAGAGGGCCGCCCTGGTTTTGTGAAAAGGAAGAAGGCAAGATCAGATGTCGGCCTTCGCGAATCGTTGCCGAGTCTGGTCGATGGTGCGCAAGAGGGCCTTGTGGCTTCGGCAGCCCACCACAAGTTTCGCATCAGAAATCGTCACGGGTCGATAGGGAAGAAGGAAACGTTCTTTTAAGCGGCGAATACGTGCGAGAGACTGGGCCAACCGCCCGGTAGAGATATCCTCGTCGGCAACCGCCTTGTCAACGGCATTCAGCCCGGCTACGACTCGGTTGCGGTCTTTACAGATCAACGGCATGTCGCAACCGGCTTGGATGGCCTGTATCGTGGCATCACCGATGCCATAATGATCGATAATGGCATGCATCTCGAGGTCATCCGTCAACACGACACCGTCGTAACGCAACTCTTCACGAAGAAATCTCCCAATGATCGTCGGGGACAGGGTTGCCGGCCGGTGCTCATCCAAAGCCTGATACACAACGTGGGCCGTCATCAGCGTTGCCACGCCGTTGACAATTGCGCGCCGGAATGGAGGAAACTCAATATGCTCGAGCCGCTCGCGCGTCGCCTGTACGATGGGCAACTCCTTGTGCGAGTCCGAGTTGGTATCGCCATGGCCGGGAAAGTGTTTCCCACAAGCCACGACTCGATTGTCCTCGAGGCCTCCGACGGTCGCCAACCCCAATTCAGACACGATGTCAGGAGTCATACCGAATGCTCGATCGCCGATCACCGGATTGGCGGGGTTGCTGTTCACATCCAACACAGGGGACATATTCATGTTGATGCCGACGGCCTTGAGCTCCTTCGCGGTCGTTGCTGCTGCCGCGTAGGCCAATTCGGAAGAACGGCAGCGCCCGAGGACTTCGCACGGTGGGAAGATCGTAAAGTCTTTCGGCAACCGTGAGACACGTCCGCCTTCCTGATCGATAGAGATGAGGAGAGGGGAGTGCGGACTGCAGCGTTGAAGCTCGCTTGTCAACGCGACGATCTGCTCGATCGATTCGAGATTTCTCGAAAACAGGATGACGCCCCCGGGCTTATATTCCCTGATGAAGGAAGCGAGTTCAGCTGAGACGGCGGTGCCGTCGAACCCTATCATGAAGAGTTGGCCGATCTGGTCGTAAGCCATCGTCGAGCGGTCTTTCTCTCGTCCTACAATGAGCGATCGATGAGGAACTGGATCAACAGTCTGGTCCCGATGCCGGTCGGGCCTTTGGGGATGTAGGCCCGCTCCCGCTCGCTCCAATCGGTGCTGGCGATATCGAGATGCACCCAAGGAGCGTCGCCGACGAACTTACTCAAGAAGAGCGCAGCCGTGATCATGCCACCCCCGCGCCCCCCGATGTTGCGCATATCGGCCACCTCGCTCCGCAGTTGTTCAAAATACTCTTCCCACAACGGCATTTCCCATACCCGCTCGCCCGCTCGAAGGCCGGCCTTGCGAATCGCCTCTTTCAACGTTGCATCAGTCCCGAACATTCCGATCGCGAACTGGCCCAGGGCGACGACGCAAGCTCCCGTCAGTGTAGCGATGTCGATGAGTGCGGCCGGCTTGAATCGAGTTGCGTAGGCAAGACCGTCGGACAGGATCAGCCGGCCCTCGGCGTCCGTGTTCTGCACCTCCACGGTTTTTCCCGCCAGGGTCTTGACCACGTCGCCTGGTCGCATCGCCCGGCCTCCCGGCATATTTTCCGCGGCCGGGAGGATGCTGACAAGATTAAGAGGTAACCTCAGACGAGCGGCGGCCCGCATCGCCGCCAGCACCTCTGCTCCACCGGTCATGTCGGCCTTCATCTGTTCCATATTCTCCGCCGGTTTGAGCGAGATCCCACCCGTGTCGAAGGTGATCGTCTTACCGACGAGCACCACCGGGCGGTCGTCCTTTTTCTTGGCTCCCTGGTACCGGAGAATGATGAACTTCGGCGGTTGGTGGCTGCCCTTTGCCACTCCCAGCAAGGCACCCATACCAAGTTTGTCCATCTCCTTTTGTTCAAGGATTTTCAGATGCACACCAGCTTCCTTCGCCACGGTCTTCGCTTCACTGGCGATCCTGGTCGGTGTCATCACATTGGACGGATGGTTGCAGAGATCTCGAACGAAGACCGTCGCTTCAGCAGTCGCGACACCGCGGCGAATCCCTTCCGACAACTGGCGCAGGTGATCTTTCTGGGGAGCCAGGATGGTCATCGCCGTCACGTCCCTACCTGACGGAGCGTCGCTGCGATAGATTGTGAATTGATAGCTCCCTAAGAGCGCTCCTTCCGTCATGGTTTGGGCAACGTCGATCGTTGAGGCCCCATCCGGCACGACGCTCGGTAACGCAGCCATGAAGGTGCCGCATTTGGCTTGACGAACGCGTTTGACGGCATATCCCATCGCCTGCCGGATCTGATCCAAACCCAGCTCAGGTTTCTTCCCGAGGCCGACAAGAATCAACCGCTTAGCCGGAATTGTTCGCTGTGTATGAAATACGACCACCTCACCGGCCTTTCCATCAAACTCCTTGGACTGGAGAAGCTCACGGAGCGCCCCTCCGAGCGCTCTATCGAGGATGACCCCATCTTCCTTCGGCAGTCCCTCCCCTTCACAAAACAGGAGGACAAGCGCATCGGTGGTCTCGGTATCGACTCGTCCTTGTTTCGCTGCAACCGACATGATATTCATTCGATTCTCCTTTGATGCGTCAATCATCGAGGGGCCTCAGCCTACTGATCCTGGTCATCAGGACTCCTACATCTGGATCGATGGAGCAAGTCTTCACACTCCCCGCAGATCTGGTGCCCAGATGTGCTTGTGGAGTTGTAACTGAAAGCGAATCGGTAGTCGATCTGTCAGGACCCATTCAGCCAACTGTCGTGGATCCAGCGCACCGAATACCGGACTAAAGAGGACCGGACAGCGATCGGTCAACTGGAAGCGATCCAGAATGCTCTTAGCCCATTCATAATCGCTCCGGTCTTGAACGACGAACTTCACTTCGTCCTGTGGCCGCAATCGTTCGACATTGGGCCAGTACATTCGTTCCGTCATGCCGCTTCCCGGGCACTTCACATCCAGGATGATACGGACCGATCGATCGACGATGATTGTATCCACCGCTCCGCTCGTTTCAAGGAGAACCGTCAAGCCCTCTTCGCACAGCCGATGCAGCAGCGTAGCCGTATCTGGTTGTGCCAATGGTTCACCTCCCGTTACCTCAACCAAACGGCAACCATAGGATCGCACCGCGTCGAGAATGTCATTGATGGACCGTTCCGTTCCACCAAAGAAAGCATATTCCGTGTCACACCAGATGCACCGCAGAGGGCAACCGGTCAGACGCACAAACACGCAGGGGAGGCCGGCAAAGGTCGATTCGCCCTGAATGCTATGAAAAATTTCGGTGATGCGCATGAAGGATATACGGGCTTATCGAATCGTCGATGGATGATTCGCCGTGGAGGCGGTTGATCCGATCACAAGCAGCAGCCCATTACCATTTGACAAGCGGCCAGTTCATGCGACGGGCGATGGAGGCCATGCCACGAATCGGATTCACCACCGTCGGATGCCCTACGGCCCGGAGCAGGCCTAAATCACCAGGGCTGTCTCCGTAGGCATAACATTGAGACAGATCCAGCGTCAGTTCATGGGTCAACCGATCAATGAGTTGGCGTTTCCCCTCCCCATAAGGAAGAGGAGGGACAAGGAAACCGGTATAGAGGCCGTTCCGTTGCTCCAACCGACTCGCAAAGCATCGATCTGCTCGAAGGGCGTCAGCGATCGGGGCGATCAGGAAATCAATGGATCCCGTTACGAAAATGATGGCATGGCCGGCACGGCGATGCTCGTCGAGCATCCGCATGGCGACGGGAGAGACACGAGGACATAATTCGTCCCGACAAAACTCCTCACCCAACGGTTGAATCACTTGCGAAGGTTTTCCGGCTAGATACAGCTTTCGCTCGCGAAGCGGGTGCAGCGACAATGTCGGGAGATGTCGCATGAGCCAAGCCACACTCGTGCGCGCTTCAGGCCAACCGACGATACCGAGTCTCCACAGCCGGCGAAAAAACCGTACTTCGCTCGCTTCGCCAGGCAAAATGGTATTGTCGACATCAAAAAATGCCGCAATGGAAGAGGAGAGACCTCGTTGGTCTGTTCGTACCATGGACGAGCGCCTTACGACATTGAGGGGCAGATTCTACCGGACGGCTGGTTGATTGACAAGAATTTTACCCTCCTCCTATAATGCCCCTCCTCCGCCCTCATAGCTGAATAGGGTTTCAAGGCGGGATGGTCAGGCAAGCCTGCGACAAGGTCGCAGCGAGCGAAAGCCTGAGCCGTACTTCCAAGTACGGTGAGGGATTGAGCGATGAGCGAGCGCAGCCGCTGGCTTCGTTTCAACATCCTGCTGAGCGCCGAAGTGGTGGAATGGCAGACACGCACGTTTGAGGGGCGTGTGGCGAAAGCCGTGCGGGTTCAAGTCCCGCCTTCGGCACCATCGACCTAAACCGCACTCGCTGATCTCCAGCAAAAGACTCCGGGCCATTTGGATCTAGACTTTTCTCCATTTCTCATAGGACACTGTTGCTCGGTTGGCTATTGGTTAGGAATCAGTTATATTTGGCCGTGACAAAAATGTTTCCTGAGGAAAGCCCCACACTCGATCGTCGCTTCGTGAGCTAGTCGCTCCCATGCTCCGAACCGACTCTTGATGTATGGTCGACGTCGCCCAGCAAGGAGCCTCTGCGTGAGTCTTACGAGTCAGCGTCCTGAAATTGATCTGCTGCGCGGGCAGGTAGCCGATCTCGCGCGTGAATTGGCCGAACGAGACCGAGTACTGCACGAACGAACTCGCCACCTCCACGTCGCACAAGCTCTTGCTCACCTGGGAAGTTGGAGTTGGGACCTCACAAACGGCGAGGTGGAATGGTCGGATGAACTCTACCGGATCTTCGGCTATGCGCCTCAATCACGTGCGATGACGTTCAACAGCTTTGTGTCGGCGGTACTGCCGGAGGATCATGACCGGATTTTGGCGTTGATCGACGACGCGTTGGTAGGGGCCGCGCCATACGATGTGGAATGCCGAATCGCTCGCCCCAACGGCGAAGTACGGACGATTCAGTGCAGCGCAGAGTTCTTGCGGGATAGGAGCGGTCAGCCGGTGCGTATGTCCGGGACAGCTTTGGATGTGACCGATCGCAAACGAGCAGAGTCGGCACTACAGGAACGCGAGGCTCACTTCCGTAGGCTGATCGAGCATTCCTCGGACATCATTACGGTTCTCGATTCGAACGGGACAATCCAGTTCGAAAGCCCCTCATTCGAACGACTGCTCGGGTATGCCCAACACGAGCTCGATGGTCGAATCGCTTTCGAGTTTATTCACCAGGAGGATCTTCCTGTCGTGATCGAGCAGTTCCAGTTGCTCATCCAGCGGCCCGGAACGCCTCAATCGGCCGAATTCCGTTTTCGCCACAAAGACGGTTCGTGGCGCAGCTTGGAAGGAATCGGCAGGACGACTTGTGATCCGGATGGCCGATGCAGTGTGGTCGTGAATTTACGCGACATTACTGAGCGGAAGCGCACCGAGGAGATGCTACGGGCTTCCCAAGAAAAGCTCCGACAAGCCCTCCGTGCCTCAGGGACCGGACTATGGGACTGGAACACGGAAACGGACGAAGTAGCCCTTTCCGAAGAATGGAAACGTCAGTTGGGCTATGAGCCGGCAGAGATTTCAGATGCTTTTGAGACCTGGACGATGCTTCTGCATCCGGAGGATCGGGAAGCGGCGATGGCCTATGTCGGAGACTACGTGGCTCGTCGCGAGGGAGACTATCGACAGGAATTTCGGCTGAAGTGCAAGGATGGGGGGTATCGATGGATCGAAGCGCGGGCTTCGTTTGTGTCCGAGCAGGATGGTCGAAGTATTCGTCTCCTCGGTTCGCACACCGACATTACGAAGCATAAACGGATGGAGGAGGCGCTGCGCGAGAGCGAGGAGCGTTACCGGATGTTGATCGAGCTGGCCCCATGCGGTGCCCTCGTCTTGTGTGAAGGGCGGACAGCCTACATCAACCGAACGGGCCTCTTCATCATGGGAGCGAAGGATCCTCAGGACATTCTCGGCCGGCCGAAATTGGAGTTCATCCATCCGGACTATCATCAAGAAGTCCAGGAGAACATGAAAGGTCTGCTGAACGGCGGCCTGTCCATCCATAGTGCGGAACGAGTGTATCTGAGAATGGATGGAACGCCGATTCCGGTTCAGGTTGAGGTAGCTCGGATTACGTGGAACGGTACGCCGGCCACGCTCTGCCTGTTCTCTGATATCAGTGAGCGCAAGCGGAGTGAAGACCGTATGCGAGAAATGAACCTGGCCTTAGCCCAGGCCATGCCGGGCATCGCCCGAGTCGACGAAGCTGGGCGGTACCTGGAGGTGAACCGGCCCTACGCGACGATGTTGGGGTATGAACCGTCCGAGTTGCTCGGGCGAACATGGGAGCCGACGGTGCACCCGGAAGACCTGTGTCTCGCCCAACATGCGTATGAGGAGTTGCTGGAGAAAGGAAAAGCGGAGTTCGAGTGTCGAGCTGTTCGGAAGGACGGCTCCATCTTCTTTAAACAGGTCTTGATGGTAACGAGCAAACCGTCGGTCGGCGGTTTCCTCGGCCACCATTGCTTCATGCGCGATATCACCGAGCGCAAGCAGGCGGAGGAGGCCCTCTGGAAGAGCCAGCAGGCAATACGCGAGCTCCACGATATCTCGTCGGCGCAGGGCCAGTCGTTGGAGGAACGGGTCGACGCTCTGCTTCAGCTCGGGTGCCGCTTCTTCGACCTGTCGATCGGGATACAGACCCTTGTCCGGGGTCATGAGTTGGAGGTGGGGCAGGTAAACGCCCCCGGCATGGGGTTCCATCAGGGCATGCGCGTGTCTCTGGCTGAGTCGTACTGCAGCGAGACCATTCGCCGGAGCAGACCGTTGAGTTTCGAGCATGCCGGTGCATCTCCAGATTGGCAAGGGCATCCCGCTTACGCTGCACTGAAGTTGGAGTCGTACATCGGGACTGCGATCAACGGACTGGCGGATACCTACGGGACCCTGTGTTTTGCGAGCGTCGAACCCCGCCAGAAACCGTTCACCGGGTCAGAAAGGGATTTCATTCAACTGATGGCGCAGTGGCTTGGCGGTGAAATGGACCGCCAAGCGACGCTGGGCGCTCTGCGGCAGAGCGAGGAACGATACCGGAACCTCTATGATGCAACTCCCTCTATGTATTTCACCGTGGATCGAACAGGAATGATCAGATCCGTCAACCAGTACGGCGCGCAGTACTTGGGCTATCGCGTCGAGGACCTTGTCGGGAAGCCGGTGGCGGGGATCTTCTTCGAAGAAGATCGAGCGCGCGTCTGTGCCGAGATAGAAACGTTCTTTCAGCGTCCGGAAGGAGTCGCGCGATGGGAATTGCGCAAGGTGCGAAGCGATGGCGCGCTACTGTGGGTACGCGAGCTCGTGCGCGTGCTGCAGAGCGGGGATGGAGAATCATCAGCCCTCATCGTGTGCGAGGACGTCACCGAATACAAACGCATGGAAAAAGCGCTGCGGCTCACCCAGTTCTCGGTGGATCAGGCGGTCGAAGCGATCTTGTGGGTGGATTCGAGCGCCCGCATATTCAACGTGAACGAGACGGCCTGTCGAATGTTGGGATATGCGCGCCAGGACTTGACGGCTATGACGGTGCATGACATCGATCCTAATTTTCCTGTGGAACGATGGGCAGAGCATTGGAATCACTTAAAGCAGCAGGGAGCGTTGGCGTTCGAAGCGACCTATTGGTCATGCACCGGCTCTGTCTTGGAGATGGAGGTGACCTTCAATTATCTGCGGTACGATGAGAAAGAGTATGGTTGTGCGATCCTGAGGGATATCGGAGAACGGAAACGGGCGCAAGCCGAGCTTCACCGTTCCCATACGTTCTTGCGGCAAGTCATCGATACAGACCCCCATCTCATTTTTGCCAAGGATCGTGAAGGACGTTTTGCCATGGCCAACAAAGCTGTGGCCGATTGGTATGGCACGACGGTGGAAGATTTAATCGGGAAATCGGATGCCGAGTTGAATGCCGACAGCGAAGAGGCGAAGTTCTTTCGGCAGAGCGACCTTGAGGTCGTGAATTCCACGCAGGATTGGTTTATCCCGGAGGAGCGGATCACCGATGCAGCGGGGAGGGGTCATTGGTTACAGACCGTCAAGAGACCGATCTTCGATGACCAGGGTCAGGTCTACATGGTGCTCGGAGCTGCGACCGATATCACTGAGCGTAAACAGATGGAAGAGACTCTCCTGCAGCGCGAGCGAGACTTAAGCGCAGCCCTTCAGGAGCGGGAGCGGATCAGTCAAGACCTCCACGACGGTATTCTCCAATCTTTATATGCCGTTGGGCTTGGGTTAGAAGCTGGTAAACAAGTGATCAAGAAACAACAAGATCAGGCGGCGGAGCGATTCATGACGACCGTCGATCAAGCCATCGGGCAGCTCAAACATGTCATGACGGAGGTCCGGAATTTCATTGCGGGGCTCGAGTCCCAGGTGATGCAGGGCGGAGACTTCTCGACCGCCCTGCGGACCATGGTCCATACGATGTCCACCTCCGCCTCCGCCAGATGTCGTGTGAGGATCGATGATGCGGCGGCACGGCGGCTATCCACCGAACAGGCGATCCACATCATCAACATCGTACGCGAAGGGTTGAGTAATGCACTGCGCCACAGCCGTGCCAAACAGATCACGGTCTCGCTCCGGGATCTCCACCGCTCAGATCGTCTTGCCGTGACGGATGACGGCGTTGGATTTGATCCACGCTCGGTTCAGGGGGGTGGGCATGGGTTAGTCAACATGGCGGCACGGGCGCAAAAAGTCCGCGGCTTGTTCGCCATTCATTCGAAACCTGACAAGGGGACGAGGGTCTCAGTCGACCTTCCAAAGGATACTCATTATGCTCACGACTAAAAGGCACGTCGTTCGAGTACTGCTCGTCGACGATCACGAGGTTATTCGAGTGGGACTGCGGACGGTGCTCGGTCAAATCCAGGGTGTCACGGTAGTGGGGGAAGCTGGTACCATGGAGGATGCGATCCAGCAAACGCTACGGTTGAAGCCCGACGTGATCTTGATGGACGTCCGACTGCCGGACGGTTCCGGTGTGGATGCCTGTCGGGAGATCCTAGGGACGCTGCCGGGGACAAGGGTCATCTTCTTGACGTCCTACGCCGACGACGACTCAGTTCTCGCCGCAGTGCTTGCCGGCGCGCATGGCTATGTCCTCAAGGAAATCGATTCACCCGCATTGGTTGAAGCCATCCGCTCGGTGGCCAACGGTCAATCGATTTTGGACTCCACGGTGACCGAACGGGCGTTGGGCTGGTTGAGAGGGCTTCACGAGCTCCCTGGGACCCCTGGTACGGATCCACTGTCCTCTCAGGAAGAACGAGTAGTCGCGCTGGTGGCCGAGGGAAAGACCAACAAGGAAATCGCCGTCGCGCTCGGACTCAGCGACAAGACCGTCAAGAACTATCTGGCAAACGTATTTCAAAAGCTCCGCATCACCAGGCGAGCGCAGGCGGCCGCCTTTTTTGCGAAACGGCGGGGATGAGCGAGAATCATTCAGCTCTACTACGCTTAGATGCAAAAAGCTAGTCTCGCAGCTACTCTTCATATCTGGGCACTCCCCTTGCACTTCATGTAGATTGTCACCAAGTGATTCGTAGTCCTAACTACTCCGTGTGCACGGACCGGGAGGTTGTCCCGCATGACTACTGGCCTCTTTCTAGGGCTGCTCCTGTCCCTCGGGTTGTTTCTCGGGATACTGATGCGACAGCGCCGAGAGAACATCCTGAATTCAACCATCATCGCGGCCACCAATTGTAGCGTGCTCGTGACGGATGCGACGTTGTCCCAGCATCCCATCGTCTACGTCAATCCGGCCTTTCTGCTGCTGACCGGCTACGGTGAGCAAGAGGTGCTCGGGCAAACGACGTCGCTGTTGATCGGCCCAGATACAGATCGGGCTTCGCACGAAAAGCTTGCGATGGCCCTCCAAGGTGGATGGACCTGTCGTGTGGGGTTGTGTCATTACCGCAAGAACGGTACCTCATTTTGGAATGACGTATCGCTGTCGCCGGTGATAGACCGCCAGGGCCGGGTGACGTTGGTCGTTTGGACTATGAGTAACGTCTCTCAACTCGGGCAGGGTACGGAAGCGTCTCATAGCACCAGGTACGAAGATGTCTACGCTTGCCGACAGGCAGAAGAGGCGCTCAGGGATCACGAGACGCGGCTTGATCTTGTCGTGGAGATAGGACGGGTCGGGTGCTTTGAACAGAACCACCGGACAAATTCGCTCTCTTGGTCACCGATCCTGCGGGATATCTATGGTGTGGGTGCCGATGAGCCTGCTTCATGGGAGCGCCATCTCGAGCTCGTTCATCCCGATGATCGTGACGGGGTGATCTCTACCGTCCGAACAGCTCGTGCCGTGATAGGTAACGGTCTGTCTGAGGTCGAGTACCGTTTCGTCAGGCCAGACGGCGTTATGAGGCATATCAGGCTTCGTGCTCTGGCTGTGTTTGACGACGACGGTGCGTCGAGGCAACCGACCCGCACACTCGGGGCGGTCGTCGATATGACCGATCGTAAACAGGTCGAAGCCAGGGGTCGGGAGGCTGCGAGGAGGGAAGCAATCGGCACCTTTGCCGGCGGTATCGCACACGAGTTGAACAACGGTCTCACGGCCGTTCTCGGCTTCAGCGAGTTGGCGCTTCCGGTGATTCCGACTGAGAGCAAGGCGCATCGCCATATCAGGCAAGTCATAGCGGGGGCAAAACAATCCCGGGAACTGATCCAGCAGTTGTTGGTCTTCGGTGGGCAGAACGATCACGGTCGGTGCCCTGTGTTCCTCCATTCCTTTGCGAAAGAGTCCCTGAGGCTCCTTCGTCCGACGATTCCCTTGTGGATTGAACTCAGGGCGCAGATCGCACACGCGACCAGCCCTATTTCAGCCAATGTCGCGCAGCTGCACGAGATGATGTTCAACCTGGTCGATAGCGCCCTCTGTGCGATGCAGAAGACGGGAGGAATCCTTGACGTTCAGCTTCGGAACCGAGACTTTGTCACGGATCAGATCATGCCTTCCGGTCGACTCCCCGCTGGACGGTACGTCTGTCTGAGCGTTCGCGATACGGGCGAGGGTATGGACCCTGACAGAGTCAGTCGATTGTTCTCTTCGTTCGTGGCGTCGGAGGCGGGCAGCGAGGGGCAGGGGGTGGGACTAGCGGTGGTCTACGGCATTGTCAAGGCGCATAGCGGTACCCTGGTGATTGAAAGCCAAATCGGCGCCGGTACGGTAGTATCGGCCTACTTTCCCCCTCTCCCGGCTTGTGGGCCATGGGCGACTCCGAAGGACGATCCGGCTCCCCATGGACACGAATGTATCCTATTTGTCGATGACGAAGACTCCGTTGTTCGATTAGGAAGAGAGCTGTTGGAATCCCTCGGCTACTATCCGGTGGTCTGTAGAACGGCTGCCGAAGCATTGGGACTCTTCCAGGCCGAACCCAAGCGGTTCGACCTACTGATTACCGATCGGACGATGCCCGGCATGACTGGGGATCGTCTGGCTCGAGAATGCCGGCGACTTCGATCCGATCTCCCTGTCATCCTCTGCACTGGGTCAAATGGTGTGCCTGGTCTGGATGATGCCTGGTCACAGGGCGTGACGGAATGCCTCCCCAAACCGGTCACGTTGAATGAGCTGGCCTATGCCATTCGCAAGGCATTGGATCAGGCTTCCGACTATCCGGAACCTACGGGTGCGGCGGCCGACAGCGTTCCAGAACCATCGAGGATATCGATTGAGGTGTCGGATGCCGTCGGTCCTCGTGATTGATGATCAGGACCAAGTTCGTCAGGTCATCCGTGAAATATTGGAACAGGCCGGCTACGAGGTCGATGAGGCCGGCAACGGGAAAGAGGGACTTGACCGGTATCGGACGAGGTCGACGGATCTTGTCATCATGGATATTCTCATGCCGGACCAAGACGGACTAGAAACGATCATGACGCTCCGCCGGGAGTTTCCCGATGTTCGTGTTATTGCGATGACCGGGGGAAGTAATACGATCGGCCTCCTCAATTTCTTAGACATCGCAAAAATGCTCGGAGCCAGGCGGACTCTTCAAAAGCCGTTCGACCTGAACGTCCTGCTCGATACGGTTGCCGCCGAACTGACCTGCTAGACAGCTCACCACGCACAGTCAACGTTCTCGCATTGACATCACGAGAGGGTCTCGTCAGACTCCACCATTCCATGCTCGGATCAGACGTGTCATGATATTTCTAAATCTGTTCTTCGGGACCCTCGTCGCGGCAGTCGGCTTCTGGCTCTTATGGGGAGGAAGCGTCTCCGCAGTCATCGTGGTCGGATGGGCTCTGAGCGTGGGGCTGTTCTTATGGTTCATGACAGGGTCGATCACGGAACTATGGGCATGGTCTACCTTGCTGCTCGGCCTGGAAAGCTTTACCTGGCCGGTGGTGCTGATGATTCAACTCAGAGGCCAGGCAGAATCACTTCCCGAATCCGAGATGGGAACGATCCTTTCGGCCGTCGTGCTGGGTCTCTTCTCATCTGTCTTCTGGATTTCGTTTTCTTACGGACTCTTTAAACGAGCGCGTAAGCTGGCTGCGTCTGTACATGCGGAGCAGACTGCGACAGAGCCGCTTTCTCGGGCGAACAAAAAGAGGAAGAGCCGCTGACCTCATCCATTCTCGATCGGGTCGATGTCGACGATGAATTTGACCCGTCCTTTGCGGTACTCCCGCTCCATTTTCTGGACGGAATCATGGATCCGTCGGCTGAGGGCTGTGACAGCAGTTCCTTTAACCAAGATGCGATATTGCTGACGGCCCTTTGGACGCCGACGTATCGCCGACACCGGACCTAAAACAATCAGAGGCTCCTGGTCACTGGTATTCTGTTCAAGGTCCGCACCCCATCGCTTGACGGCCTCTTCGACCATCCTAAGGTCTTTGCCGATTACAGAAAGCTCAGCTAAGCGGCAGACGGGCGGATATCGTAGAAGCCGACGGGCGTCGAATTCTTCGTTGTAAAATCGGTTGGGATCTCCTGAGACCAAGGCCTGGATCGCATAATGTGTTGGAAGCCGCGTCTGTACGATAACACGACCTCCGGCGGACGCCGGACATGCCAGGTCGGCAGCATCAACCAGCAAGTGATAGGTGCGCTCCGCGGCACGAAATTCAGAGATGTGTAGCCCCGAATCTGCCTGAAGGATCCCCACCAAGCCGTAGCGGGGCAGTGGCTCCCGGCGAAACAGCACCTGGGTACCAATCAGGACATCCCACGCGTTGGACCTGACGCCTTCCCACAGAGCCTGTGCCGACGCGGAACGCCGGACTGTGTCACCATCGAGCCGCGCGATTTTGGCCTGTGGGAATAGACGACGAACATCGGTTTCAACACGTTCGGTGCCGCCACCAATAGGACTTATACGGGGAGTCCGGCACAAAGGGCAGAGCTCCGGCAACTGATTTGCCCTTCCGCAGTAGCGACAAGTGAGCTTCCGGGCCTCACGATAATAGGTCAGTGGCACAATACAGGAATCGCAACGAGAGACCCAGCCACAGTCTCTACAAACCAAGGTTCCGGCATAACCTTTCCTATTGAGGAAGAGGAGGATCTTGGCATGGTCCTGCAGCGCTTCTTGCATCGCTCGGATGAGTTTGTGGCTGAGGAGAGTGCAGGCAGGCTCGTTGCGAAGGTCAACGAGTTCAATCGTAGGTCGAAGGACAACTTCTTGCGGCACGTGGTGGATCTCAGCTTCGGGATCGAACCTCGATTCAAGGGACGGGTGAGCCGAGGCCAGTACAACGAGCGCCCGTTCGGCCTCAGCTCTCAAATAGGCGACCTCTCTGGCATGATAGCGAGGCTCCTGGGGTTCTTTCAGGGCAGGGTCTTCTTCGTTTTCCACCCAGATCAGCCCGATCGACCTAAGAGGCGAAAATATGGCTGAACGGGTTCCTACGATTACCGAGGGAGTCTGTCCTTGACTCTGTTGCCATCGACCAGATTCGGAAGGTGGGGGCGCGAAGGTTACTTGGAGGTCCGTGAGTTTAGAGAGCACCTGCCTTAACCACAATGCTCTCACGACTTCGCCGGTGAGAACTAGAGTGGATTTCTTCATGGAGTGCGCTTGCTGAATAGCGTCCACAAGCCGGCTGAGTCGGTGTTCCCACGGGGCATGGAGGACGAGTTTCCTCATGCGGTTGCCGTGAAGGCATTGTGAGACGCGCGTTTTCCATGAGGCATCGACCTCCGGAAGTGTGTCAGTGGGCAGAATCCCATCCACCGGCGTTCGACGATCATGCCCGTCCAAAGTGAGCCTCCCATGCGGCGCTTGGAGTCGGACGTCGGCATTGGTCGAAGGCATGAGCGCGATCCACGACCTGTTGATGAGGGTGTCGATTCCCTGCAGGACTTTTCGCTGCCGAGTGGGGTGAAGTGTCGAGGAGAGGAGTCCTGGAGTTCGTCGGGCAATTCGGTCGAGAATTGGCCTCAGATCGTCCGGGCAGAGACCGGCTTTCAAGGCCGCCCGACCCTGCACAGTGGCCACGTATCGTGTGGGAGGCGGTTTTCGCGTTGCCATCGAGGGCAATACAAGCCGAAGACACTGACCCCAGGGTGCGACGTAATATTCCGCGACTTTGCGAGATAGCTCGAACAGCGACGTAGGCAAGCTGGAATCGCGATCTAGAGAGCGGATCTCTTTAATGGAAACGGACTTTATCTCGGTTGCAAGGTGATCACTCAACGAGATGACGACCCCTTCCAGCACCGTACGCCCAAACGGGACAAGGACGCGACGCCCTATGGCTATGCTCTGAGCTAAAGCGGGAGGGACGAGATAGGTGAAGGCCTTCGCGATATGACGGGGCAGGATAACCTCTGCATAGAGTGCCTCCGTTCGACGAGGAAGAGTCGAGGTCTCATCGGAGGCCATGCCGCATTCTAGCAGTCCGGAAATGCGAAGGATACCGATCACATCGGCACCCTCGGCCAGAAACTTATCCGGTTGGACAAAGTCGTTGTCTGAGGAATCCAAATGTCCAGTGCGTCGCCCATTCTAATACGCTAGGGAAACACCCTCATTCTCAACCTCGGGAGGTTAATGAGTTTTGTCTCTCGCTGCCCCGAGAGAGCAGAGAAACACAAGAGTTCTTCCCGAGCCTGTTTGAGCTTCATCGGAAGAGTGCCAAACCGCGAGACCAAGGCTGCCTTGCCCCTTTACGCTGACGCAGATGATCCACGGTGAAGATGCTGCCTTGAGCGGGTCATCGCTTTGCGGTATGGTACTGATCCGATCTACTACTTAGGGCGACTCGGATGCCGACCGTCTTCCTCAGCTATTCCCGCGCGGACCTACCGCTCATCGAGCAGCTTGAAGCGCAGCTCAAGAACCACCCAGAGGTTTCCATCTGGCGCGATCAGGAGAAGATCTACGGCGGGCAGAAATGGCCGAAGGTCTTAGGTGAAGCCATCGCAGATCAAGACGTGTTTCTCCTTGCCTGGTCGAAGAGTTCTGCCGCTTCCCATTTCGTTGAGTTCGAATGGT
>PHGD01000145.1 GCA_011090425.1 Nitrospira sp. LK70
ATGCGATCCGATACCAGGAGATCGTTATTCATCGTCAATCTTCTGCAGGCGAAGCATCTTCAGGGTTTTGGGTTCTGCCGCACGATGGGCCCTCCACCAAGTCGGAGCATGTTCCCTCCGACAGACCACGCGAAATTCACATCCGTCGCAATAGCCGTCCGGAAGAATGAAAAATCGTCCGGCACGGATGCCGTCCACCAACGTTCTAATCGTGTTCTGGATGAGTGTGCCGGTATCGGATGACCATGACACCGTCTGAAACGTCGAACGACTGATTGTTGGTGACCACCGAGGAGCGAGAAACAGAAACTGCACCTGGTTCGCTGTTGGCTGTCCTGGAACGGTGAGACAACTATAAAGTGGTGGTTGCAGCCGATACCCACGGATCGCCGACTGAGCCAGATTACGGTCCTCCGGTTTCATGGATGAACCGACTTTGAACTTGTAATCGACCACGCGCAGGGCGCCGGAAGTCCGGTTCCGATCGAGCCGATCAATCCGACCACGGATCTTCAACGATCCCTCGTCGATGATGCCTGGAACCGTTCCTTCTCCGTCCGCTTCAAATGCGACAGGTGTGTACGGGTGTTCGAGCTGTTCCGTTTCATCCGCCTGCACCGCCGCGATCACGAGTGTCGTAATCAGTTCCTTCGCCAGCTCCCACAGCAGATAGTGGCCTGTCCGATACTGCGATTCCAAGTCTACCGCCGCCTGTTCCACCGACGAACGGATCGTCTGCGCCACCGTCTTACTCGTCACCGGTTCGGTCGGCCAGCCTGCCTGCACAAGCAGTTCATAGACTCGGCGTAATGTCGCGTGGCAGAACGTACCGACCAACGCTGCATCCGGTTCCTGCGAAATCACAACGCGGCTCGGCTCGAGTCGCAGCACATCGGCGGCAAAATATTGGAAAGGACAACGCGCATACCGTTCGAGCGGCGTCGGGGCGAGGCCTCGTTCCATAACCCGCGTCCAATGGGACTCGACCGGCCCGATCATCCCATCGAAAAAATTCAGCGAGATGCCGTCCTCTTCGATTCGATCGAGTGCCGCTGCCGCATGCCTGAACGTTTCCGCATCGCGCCCGAGTGCTTGCACAAGATCGGTCGGGTCTTGCCCATTGATTGTCAACCACTGACTCAGTTCAGCCGGAGACAGAAACTGTTTGATCGTCGCCCGTCGCAAGATCCGATCCGTCAGACGACGAGGTACTACATCTATCGGTTGCTCATCGTGGCCGAACCGACGGCGAGCTTCTCCGAGATAGGGAGAAACAGCCAGGAGGCGTCCTGATTCTTCGGCCCGTTGATAGGATAGGTACAGGCGCTGAGAGGGAGCCTGACAACACAGGTGGAAGAGCAACGCCTCTTCTCCATACGCGATCAACTTTTCATCGATCTTAAATCCGAGCGTGGCGTCGAGCACCAGCCGATGGCGATCACGCAGAAAAGCGTCCTCTCGGATAACACGCGGAAAGGCTTTTTCGTTCAGGCCGAGGACGAATAGGGCCTTGAACGGCACCCCACGAGCCGCCATGACGTCACACACCATCACCCCCTGTGGTGAGCTATCGTGTAGAGGCCTCGTCGTCCGCTCGAAGGTATGCGTCAGCAATTCGACAAATTCGGCCCAGGTCATTTCCTCATTGAGCGACTCCAATTCCATAAGGGTGTCCCAAATACGATCGATGGCCTCCCATGTCACGGCTTGGCGAGCAAGCTCCGCAGCTTCGGCGGTCGATTCCGCTGATTCGGGCCGACGCAGGCGCCGATCAACGAGAGCTCGACAAGCTTCGACCATCCGGCCGATCGTGCCTCGTGATGGAAGGGCCGAACAGTCCTGTGTGAGCTGTGAGACCACCTGCCAGAACAGACTGATTACCTCCGGCGCAATAGCCATAGAATCAACGAGACTCTCCTCGCCTTCCAGGACCAGTGAAGCTTGGCTCGCCTGCTCCAACCGTTTCCACTCCTCGACTCCGTGAGTGATGTGCAGGGCTTGAACGAGCAGCTTCCACTGCTCGGGCCTGTATGACTCCGACAATTCATCATGCAAATCAGTGACGTAGAGCGGAGACGTCACGACATCGAGGACCGATGCGCGATACAAATCGTTCAACGGCAGGGAAGCCAGCTGCAACACGAGCTTGCAGATCGGTTCTTGGATCAACGGCTGCGACGCGGTCGTCCGAAAGGGGATGCGATGGCGATCGAAGATCGATCGCAGATACAGACTGTAAGGATCGAGCGTCCTGGCGGTGACGCCGATCTCGTCGAATCGATACCCGTTGGTTTCAACCAGATCGAGAATCGTGCGGCAAGTTGTCGCCAATTCTTCCTCTGCCCCGATCACACTCCGAATAGTGAGCTGGACGGGATGTTCGGCCACTGTGGGGGATTCCTGTTCCAATCGGATCATCGCCTCGTCTGACCTCACCAACGGCTGGATGTAGCGATCGAAAAAGCGCCGGGCGAACCCATAGGTCGGATCAGCTTCCAGCGGAAAAAACAACGTCGTATCCTTCGCTCGGCTGATGGTTTCAAAGAGGGACAGTTGCACCTGCGTCAGGTCGTAGAACCCGTAATAGAACGCTTCCTTCAATGGTTGGAGGAACGAGGCCGTCGGGACAACGGGGATGAGCGACTCAGCCAGATCGTCCTGCGTTCCGATCCCGAGCGTCTTGCCCGCTTCCCTCACCGCCGCGTAGAGCGAAATGAGTGCGCCGAGCCACTCTCGGTCCTCTTCTTCGAAGTACCCTTCACGGAGGCCTTGCAGCGCCTGCCCTGGATCGACATCGGCGTCCTTCAAATCGCGTATCGTCGCCCAGAGTGCGCTCCATGTTCCTGAGGATTGTCTGAGCCGTTGTAAGGGACCCTGGCTGGAGAGCTTGCTGCGAACAATGTGACGGACCAATTGTTCGAAGAACAGCTCGTCAACGATCCGCGGCAACGGGTGAGCGGGAGGTACCTCTCCAGCCAGTCGCAGAGCCAGTTGATGAAAGGTCAAGATCTGTAGGTTCAGGAGCGACAGTCGGTGCTCGATGGCGAGAAGGGTGCAAATACGATCGGCTAATGGCTTGGATGGGACGAAAATCGCGATGGGCGCGAGCGGATCGGTTGCCTTGATACGCGTGAGACGCTCGACGAGGGCAGATTCTAGATCAGGATGAAACCGACCGGTCACGACCCGCAACATGGCGAGTCATTGTACGCTACCCCGTCTCCGGTCCCAAGAGCTCTCCGTTGCAGTCCACACAGGCCCAATCGCCGTCGATAAAAGACATGGGATCGCCGCAGATTGGACAGTCGGGTGGAGGACCCTTGTCAAGAAGTGGAAGATCAGGTAGCTCGATGTCGTCCTCGTCCATGACTTGTTAGCCTTCCCGCTGTTTGATCTTCAATTGAATGGCCTTCTCGGCGCTCTCGCGGCTCGGCACCCCGACGAAGGTCAATCGTCCATCGATAATCGTTGCAGGAACCGCTCTGACAGAATGACGGTCAGCCAGTTCCTGACCGTCTTTCGTCGTAATATCAACTTCCCGATAGGAGAAACTGTATTTAACCCTCAGCTGCTTCCACAGGCTCTTGGCAGAGGGACAGGCTCCACAACTGGGCGACACAAGTAACGTGATGTTCGGCATGGTGTTCCCCGAAACAGCTTCCTTATGTTCGTGATGTTCGGATCTTAGCACCGTGTAAAAAGCTCGCGCAAGGACGATACCAAGATCAGCTCCAATCGCCGAGTCGTGTCGCTATTTTCAAGGTGGAAAGGTTTGGAAGGGAGGCGTATGGTATGGATGGCAACCATGATAAATCCCATCTTATATACGCTCCCGTGGTTGGCCGCCATGCTGCTGCTCTGCAATCCGGGAGCTCACGCTGAAGAAGGCCAAAATGATTCGCCCGCACTGCGTGTCTTGACCTACAACCTGCTGCACGATGGACCATGGTCTGGATTTTTCGAGAGCGGCACTCATCTCGCCGAACGGCTCGACATGACAGTCCAAGAACTGCGACGTTTGCAACCTGACGTGATCGCGCTTCAAGAAGCGTCAGACAGTCGGAAGCATGGCAACGTGCCGCAACGGATCGCCGAGGCGCTTGGATACCAGATGGTGTTCGCTCCTGCGACGGAACATATCTTCGGAATCGGCCCCTTGGATCGGCTGATCACCGCAGCCATCGGCTTCAGAGAGGGACCGGCCATTTTAAGCCGATATCCGATCGTCGCCTCGGAGGTCTACGACCTACCTCGCTGCCAACATCGACTGGATCCTCGCATTCTTCTGCGGGCTGAGCTCAATACGCCCAACAGACCGGTCCAGGTGTTTTCCGCCCATACCTCGAAAGGAGACGAATGCCAGCTCCAGCGAGTCGGAGAGTTGTTCCGTGAACATCGTGGAACGGGACGAGCCATCCTCATGGGCGACTTGAATACGGGAGAGCAATCTTCAGTCCTCACCGAATGGCAGAAAGAGCCTGGATTCATCGATGTCTTCCGGGTCGCGAATCCAGGCGTATCGGGAGGTACCGTTTGGCAAGACATCTACGTTGAATGGCCCACTGCCGATCGGCGCGTGGATTTTATTTTCCTGTTTGATGGAAGTACCGATAAGGGTCCGATCGTGCACTCAAGTCGTCTGGCATTTGACCAGCCCGGTCACCTCCCGAACGGCGACGCACTCTGGCCATCAGACCATCGCGGTGTGTTGGCAGATATTGAGTTTGTACCTCTCGACCGGCTACGGATAAGCCGACTACCCGACAATGGCATTCGTTAAAAAGGTTCCAAACTCACATCCTCTTGCCATTGCACGATTCAAGGTCCGACCTGCACTCTGCTGCGGTGGCCTTCGCCTTTGGCTTTAGATGCCGGCAGCTCGCAGAGCGTGAAGCAACATGACAACACTCTTTGCTGCGATGGCCCGTGCTAAAGAAGCGGCGGCGCGCGCTTGATCTCCCCGTCGAACAGGCGCATCCTTCAGATATGCGTGCATCGGGCGCGGGACCTACCACCTTGCTGGCCTTTTTTCTTCCGTTCTCCCCAAGTGCTGACTGGTCTCTTTCACAGTTGAATTTGTCTCAGCGCGTATCCACAGACCACGCACTCAGCGGCGAGGAACTGCTCCGAATCGGTGAAACGCACGAGTTTCAACAGCATTTTCCTGAAACGCTCACCTACTACCAACTCGCCTTGTCGAGCTTTCGCGAAAAGAAACAGACGCGAGGCATTGCCGTCGCGTTGGTGAAGATCGCTCAGGTCTACGAACACCAAGGCAAATTCCGAGATGCCGACGTCGCGTTGCGAGAAGCCGTTCCCATTCTGGCTCACTCCTCCGATCGACTCGCCCATGCACGTGCTCTCTTGGTGGCTGGGCGCGTCTCAGCTCGATTGGGATATCTGGAAGAGGCGCGGGCGTCGCTCAGTCGAGCCGTCACATTGTTTGATCGTGCCAAAGATCAGGCTGGACGGAATGAAGCCGTGATTCAATTGGGGCTGCTGCAAGTGGGTGACGGATCGAGCGAGCAAGGTCTGTCGGCGCTCCAGCAGGTCCGGCAGCAGGCAGCCGAGCGCCGGGATCGCCGGCAGGAACTGGCCGCTGTCCTGGCGCTGGGCACGGCCTCGTGGTTGTTGGACCAAGCCCCCGAAGCGCGCCGGTATTACGAAGAGGGACTCCAACTTGCCGAACAGGAGCGGGCCAGGCAGGTCGGAGCCGTGCTTCGACTCCGGCTCGCTTATCTCTATGCGGAAGATGTCGGGCTGACCGACGCTGTCCAGTCAGCGAAACGCGCGCTCATTCTCTCTCAAACTCTGCGTGATGCCGCTGCGGAAGCGGCGGCATTGTCACTGTTGTGCCACTTCTACCGACAGACGGGACAACTTGCCCAGGCGGATGAGGCAGAGCAGCGCGCTCTGTTGCTCTACAGCCACCGCCAAATCCTCGTCCATGGAGGCCGGTAACCATACGCCACCCGCTTCCGTTCACCCTTCACTTCTTCTCTTGAGGAGGCTTCAAATATTGCTGCCCCTCCTCAACACATTCTCATAGCTCGTTCTGCAAGTTCTACGACGCCGCCACCGAAAGCCGGCCGCTGCGAGGCTGCGTGAAATGCCTTGCGGCGAGGACTGGACAGGAGGCCCGGCGCAACACGGCTTCTGCCACGCTGCCCTTCACGAGATGGGAGAGTCCGCGACGGCCGTGCGTTCCCATGACAACGAGATCGCAGTCAGAGCTGTCGATGAAGTCGAGAATGGAATCGGCCGGCATGCCGCCGCGAATCACCGTGCGTACCGAGACCCCCTGCGACTGAACCTCGTCCGCGACGAGCTTGAGTCGAGTGACAATCTGTTGCCGGTTCTGTTCCGCTGCGTGCCCGAACGTCAAATCGATCCCGTAGGAGAGCGGTTCTAAGCTATGCAGGAGCGTCAGGGACGCGTCAAAGTTCTTGGCAATCTGAACGCCATATTCCACGGCCTCCAGCGAACAGTCGGAGAAATCAATCGGGACGGCGATCTGCTTGAAGTGAATCGGCTTTGTTGCGACGTGCCCCTCCAGCTGCTCAAGTTTTCTGATCGTCAACACGGGACAGGAAGCCATGGTCAGGACTCGTTCCGCAGTACTACCCAGAAGAACATGTCGAAGTCCGGTTCTTCCATGCGTGCCCAGGACAATCAGGTCTGCACGGACCTCCTGGGCCGTTTCGCAAATGATTGTATCCGGAATACCGGCCCGCTGCTGATGTTTCACGCGACCAGCTGGTTGTGCCAGTCGTCGAACGATCTCGTCCAATTGCTCCTGTGTTTCGTTCGGATCCTGGACGGTCGTGACATACGTGCCTTCATAGATTTCCAACACGTGCAAGATGGTCACTGTAGCCTCATAGGCGTTGGCGAGAAACGCCGCATATGCTTCGGCATGATGTGCGCACGAGGAAAAATCCGTCGCGAAGAGGATTCGCTTGATCACGGGCTCTTCATCTCCCATGGGTCACCCTTCCATTACACAGGCCTGTGCACCTGGCTTTACGGTTCGGGCGATCGCGACTCCTCGCGATCCTCCCCCCTCTGCACCTCGCTAAAACTGTACCCGGCCCTGGCCAGGACACGATGCAGAGTCGTAGTTACAGCGGGACTATCGGAATGGGGCATCACGTCGACAGTCGGGGCGGCATGGAGCGCGGTAAGAATTTGGACGGCTTCCTTGCCCAACAGATTGTCCCCACCCTCGTAAGGTCCACCAGGTGATTCTTCGATCTCGTCATGCCTCTGGAGAATCCCGCGGATCGTGGCTACGATCGCCGGCGTCGGCGAGGGCATCAGCAACGTCGCCAGCGCGCCGTGCTCCAATCGCAATCGCGCGAGCAAGGAGCCGAGTGGCGGCACGAGGATAGAATCGGCTTGCTCCAACTGTGCTCGTTGGATCGCCGGAAAGAGAATTTTTTCCTCCATCCCGATATGGCGCAGCAGCCCTGCCCGGAATGCCTCGTATGGGACCGAGTCGATCTCTCCTCCTTGCTGGCAGGCTCGATCGAGCAGTTGCTCCAGACGCCGATGATCCTCAGTCAAAAACCTCGCTATTGATCTCATCTCTGAGTTACCCTCACTCATCTGTCCCCTCTCGGTTCCTTCTGGATGCCTGCGGCTCGCGAATGAATTTCTTCCGGCCACCAGGATTCGCAGCTTACTCTAGATCAGCGTGAGACGGCAAAGAGCGTACCGCTCGCGTCACATGAGAGATGCAGCGAGGCGACGTCTAATCGATTCGCACGACTCAGGTTTGTACAAGGGCACTGCGATGGAGGACCACAGGACCACGTCTTGTTCTGTGCATCGGACCCGTCGTTCGGTTCCATGGCCCTGCACAGCTCAAAATCCAATCCTTCTATTTCCTCTTGGCCATCAACGGCTCACATTCGCTGGTCGAAGCACCTATCAGGCGACGCGCCGCAAGTCAGCGAGCGACCTGTCCGAAACGGCCGCGGTTAAAGTCATCGATAGCTTGGCGGATTTCCGCCGCGCTGTTCATGACGAAGGGGCCGTGGCCGACAACCGGCTCATTGATCGGTTCACCCGTCAGCACCAGCAGGATGCTGTCGCTATCGGCATGAATGCTGACCTTCGAGCCTTCGCGCTCGAAGCGGATGACCTCCGCCTCCCCTGCCTGTTCGCTGCCATTGATCGTCACATGGCCGGACAGCACAGCAATCATCGCAGTATGGCTTTCAGGCAGGTCGAGGACGATGTCGGCGTCTCGGTTGAGCCGCACATCCCAGACATTCACTGGGCTGAATGTGCTTGCTGAACCGTTCGTGCCTGCAAAACTGCCGGCAATGACGCGCACGCGGCCGACGCCCTGTTCGAGATCGACAACCGGAATGTCCGCCTTAGTAATCGACTGGTAGCCCGGAGGCGTCATTTTATTCTTCGCCGGCAAATTCACCCACAACTGGACCATTCGGAATGGGCCGCCGGTCTTGGTGTAGACCTGGGAATGAAACTCCTCATGAATAATGCCGCCAGCTGCCGTCATCCATTGCACGTCGCCAGGGCCGATCGTGCCGCCTGCACCAGTCGAGTCACGATGTGAAACCTCACCGTCGTACACGATAGTAACGGTCTCAAATCCGCGATGGGGGTGCTGTCCGACACCGCGCGGCCTGTCTGCCGGCTCAAAGTCGTGAGGCCCGGCATAGTCAAACAATAGGAACGGACTGATAGCCTGCGCATCGTCGCCATAGAAGAAGAGCGAACGGACGGGAAAGCCGTCGCCGACCCAGTGGCGACTATTGGCGCGCATGACTTGTGCGATTTTCTTCATGTTCAGACCTCCAATTTTACACGACGAAAGGAAGATGCGGACCGCGAGAGCATTCCTCAACGCGCCTGTGTAAAATACTAAGCACGGTACGCACAGTTCTCAAGTACGGTCCTCGAGGATACCGTGGAGCCTCACAACTTGACAGCTGCGCTCCTTGGTGGTTCTTCGGCGACACCTCGCCGACGAGATTCCTTCTCGGCTTTACAATCAAGGCTTCCTGCGGAGGCGGGTTATGACCAAGCAAGTCGGTTGCCCCACTGAGATCACACTCGACGTGATCGCCGGCCGTTGGAAGGTGATGGTCATTTTCTGGCTGCTCCAAGGAGAACGGCGATTCAATCAGCTCCAACGCGACCTGTCCGGCATCACGCATCGGACGCTGGCCAAGCAACTCAAAGAGATGGAGGCCGACGGCCTGGTGGAACGAGAGGACTTCCGAGAGATACCTCCCGCGTCGAGTATAGGCTGACAACGCTCGGGCGGTCGCTAGAGCCGGTGCTGGCGGCGATGCACGAATGGGCGATCCAGCATGGTGCCAAAATCCGTAGCTCGTCAAAGGGGTAGCGAAGGCGCCAGCGAGTGAACAACCTTGCTCCTGGGCAGACGCTTACCGCAAACGAGCGTCCCACCGCCACCGACAGAGTCTTGCAGACGCCCTCCCGATCGCGACGTGCTGGCCGATATTGAGTTCGTATCAATCGACAGATCACGGATTGGCCGATTATCCGACACAGACGCTCGTTGAAAAACCGGCCCGACCCTGAGATAGCTGACAAGCAACGCTCTGAGATACATTCTAGACTGCTGTTTTGTCGCCAATGCGCGGTTCAAGGTCCAACTCCACACCCAATTAGGGCCGAACCCAACTCTTTCTCCCTGTGATAAAAGAACCGGACAGATGATGCGCTAGCGATAGTTTACACAGTATCCAATAAGATACTTAACTGTATCTGATCCAATACTCTTTGTAATCCTTTTCGATCTAGACCAGCCTAAGCATTCGCCTAGTTACGCACATTTTCTTAATCATATAGCTCCTTACCTGTTGCCGAAGTTCTGAGCACGTCTTTTGCGATGGCCTCCCATCCAGAGTCGAGAGGTTGCCCGGTCCGGGAACGATGAAAGCTCAACAGTCCTCCCTCATCATAGCGAAGAAGGCAGATCAATATGCTCAAAGTTGTATCCTCCCTCATAGTCGTCACCGTAGCCCTCTGGTGTTTAGGAGGACAGGCGCGCGGAAGGGAGCCAGCCGAGTCGGAGACCAGGCTCCTCCCTCGCGTTCTCTTTATGATCGCCGAACAAAACATTGGGCAGGAACTGGTCATGTATTGGTGGAGCTGGTGGGGGAAAGGCGGCTCCCAATTTACTGGCCAAACAGTCGACATGGCCGTCAGCGAATCGGTGTTAAAGGAGGCTTTCTTGGCTCAAGGCTTGAATGTCATTGATATTTCGTCGGAGACCGGGACGATTGAAATCTCTAACGCCTATCGCGTGGCTGACCTGACCAGCGCCGCTACGCGGGTGTATGGCAATAAGTTCGGCGCAGACATTGTCATCACGGGGAAGGCGTTGGCGAAGGAAGGGCCGAGGACGCCAGGGAGTAGCGTGGGATCCTATCTCGCCGAGATTACGGTGAACGCGATCCGCGTGGACACAGGACAAGTGTTGGCCACGGCTCGTGGGAAAGGTGTCGCTCGCCATATCGCGCAACATACCGGTGGGAATGAGGCACTTGCGCGCGCCGCTCAGAGCGTGGCCGACAAACTCATCACACAGATTACGTCAAAATGGGCCCGCGATCTCGAGCCACAACCCAGCCACGATAAGTAATCAAACAGCGCCCTCGACGCTAGGTAAGCCTGCGCCACGACAGATCTCATGATGGCCGGCAAGGAAAGGATGGAGACAATGAGGATGAGAACCCGGAGTATGTGTGCACGAAGGATCCTGGTTATGTGCCTAGGCATCATCGGATGTTCGATGACGGCTTGCCTAAGCATGCCGGTCGCTCCCAACGTATCGAACCCTATTCGGCAAGTGGCAGTCTTACCTCTGATAAACAATACCAACGATGTGGCGGGCCCCAACGCCGTTCGAACACGCATAGTGGACGAAGTTGCACGACATGCCTATGTCGTCAAGCCTCTGACCGAGGTTGATCAGGCGTTGAAAGACCAAATGGGCATCACACTAGGATCGCAACTCGATATGACAACCCCACAGAAGCTTGGTGAGGTGTTAGGAGTGGACGGTGTCATTTACGGGTCGCTTGAAGATTTCAGTCACAATGTCAGC
>PHGD01000043.1 GCA_011090425.1 Nitrospira sp. LK70
TCAAACGTCACTTGGGGTATACAGTCTGTCGCCATCGGGTCTCTCCTCCACGGTGTGTAGAAGCGCCTGAACACCGCTCCTATAGCACAGTTCGGAGCCTCGATGGCTTTTTTGTGTCACGTGTCGTGAATTATCCGGGCTAAAGGCCTCACAAGCCGTCCATTGCTTCAGGGAGCGTTCCGTTATGCCACGGAGGCATCCTGCGCACGTAGCACCTCAACGGTTGTTCAAAGAGATTCTCGAACCTATCGCGTCGTGTAACCGCCGTTGGCGAAGATGGTCTGTCCGGTAATCCACCAGCCGTCGGTCGCCAGAAATTTCACGATCGGCACGATGTCTGAAATGTCGGTGAGTTTGCCGTTCATGCTTTGGGACTTGTGGTAGGCAACGGCTTCCGGTGATTCGGCAGGATAGAAAAACGGCGTATCCATCGGGCCTGGTGCCACGCTCGTCACGGAAATGCCACGAGGGCCGAACTCTTTGGCCGCGGCTCGAGTAAAGTGTTCCACCGAGGCCTTGGAGCCGGCGTAGGTGGAGTAGAGCCCGGTAAAAGCAGCTAGTAGCGAGGTCAAGATCGTGATGATTTTCCCGCCCTCGTTCATCCGCTTCCCGGCTTCCTGTATGAAAAAATATGCGGCCTTTGCGTTGATCGCAAACATCTCGTCGTAGTCCTTCTCGGTCGTCTCGATAAACGGCTTCTTGAGTACCTTGCCGACAGTGTTCACCGCGATGTCAAGCCGTCCATACCGTTTGATCGTTTCATCGAACAGTTTTACAACATGCTCGACCTTCGTAAGGTCGCCTTGCATAGCGAACGCTTTCCCTCCAGATGCTTCGACAGCCCGTACGGTCTCATCAGCAGGAGTTTTTGTAGATGCGCTGTGGTAGTGAACCACGATCGATGCGCCGTCTGCGCCGAGCGTCCTACTGATGAGTCCGCCGAGATTCTTGGCTCCTGCTCCGACGACGGCTACCTTTCCTTGCAACATTTTATCCGCCATATCTGACCTCCATTCATAAGAGCAATGTGTTCATCACCTGTGTAGCATATGTTGAGCGGCAGGAAGAAATCTTGAAGGCAATAACTGTGGTTGGAACATTCACATCCTGGTGATCGAAAATCGAGTCACGTGCCACGCATAAGACGAGGCGTGAGACCCGTATGGCGGCGCATGAGCCTTGTCAAATGACTTTGGTCGGCAAAACCCACCTGACTAGCGACATCGACGATAGGCAGCTTAGTCTCTGTGAGCAACGCCTTGGCCCTGTCAATACGTTTGGCCATCAGATACTGATGAGGGGCGAGGCCGGTCGATCGTTTGAACAATGTCAAGAAATAGGACGGACTCATCACGGCGGCATGTGCGATCGTTCTCAACGAGAGGTCCTCGCCAAGATGCGTGTCGATGAATTCGACGACTCTTGCTAAGGTGCGTTGAGGGAGACCATGTCTGGCGGTCTGCGGACGGATGCGCGTCCCTGAGTACTTCTTGATCAGGTGGACGATGAGCGTATGAGCTAATGAATCGGCATAGACCCCATCTGCGGGCGATGTCTGCTCAAACTCGGCGATCAAACTCTTGGCCAACTGCTCCAGTAACTCGTCTCGAAAGTGAAATCGCGGCGTCAGTTCAACCTGTCCGTCCGAACCCATCTCCCTCGCGATCTGATTGACCACACCTGGATGGATCGCCATCAAGAGCAGCTCCACTGGGGCCTTCCAGCGAGGGGCCACGAATAATCCTGCCGGATTCAAAATGGCCTCACCTTTTGAAAAGAAAACTTGCCTTTGCTTTCCATTGATTCGCCATTCCAGCGTGGCAGGATGGGCCGAGTGCAGCACTACTATGTGTTTGGGATCATGTCCGGTCGGGCGGTAGATTCCGGAATTCGGCTGCTCCAAATTCCGCTCTATGATCATGCCGTTCAGCTTCGTTCCACTTCCAAAGAGATTTGGGAGATGCAGCTTGATCAGCGAACTCGTCGGCCGTTCTCGGTCAAGATGTAGCTTAGTCCCTGGGACAACAGTCGGCATTGTTGCCTCCTCACAATGATCAATTTCTTTCAGTTCTTGTGACGTCTCAAATTATGGAAGTCGACACAGATTATACATGCACCGTTCCAGGAGGAACCAATGGCATGGAACCCTGTTTGCTTACGGGAGCCATGGAGGTCAATTGATGCAGCTGTGTCGACTGAGCCATTGAAGGGGGGATGTTTATTCAGCTCGCGATCTTCCGTTTTCTGTCATCCACATAACCGCTCCGCTGCCGGCAAGACGCCCCGTGGCCGAACATGCCGTCAGGAGATACCCTCCGGTCGGTGCCTCCCAGTCCAGCATTTCACCCGCGCAAAAAACGCCGGGGAGCGAACGAAGCATCAAGCGCTCATCAAGCGCCTCGAACGAAACGCCACCTGCCGTGCTGATGGCCTCTTCCAGTGGGCGTGGGGTCACGAGTGTCAGCGGCAGTGCTTTGAGTGCTGCAGCCAAGCGAGCAGGGGCCGCAAACACTTCCTGGGGTACCACCTCGCGCAGGAGCCCTGCCTTGACTCCTGTGATACCGGCTCGTCGCTTGAGATGCGTAGCGACCGTGCGTTTGCCATGCGACTTCGAAAGATCTTTTGTGAGTCGCTTTAGTGGTCGATCAGGAACGAGATCGAGAGACACCGTCGCTGTGCCGGTCTGCTCGATGGCATCGCGGACATGGCTTGAGACCGTATAGATAACGCCTCCTTCCACACCGGCTTCCGTGACGACAAACTCCCCCATGCGACGGATCACGCCCCCATCCACGGTCTTCGCGGTGACTTCAACAGTCTTCACTGGATGTCCTGCGAACTTCGTCTGAAAGTGCTCGCTCCACCGGACATCAAAACCACAATTGGCCGACTTCAGCGGGACGATCGATACCTTCTGTTCAGTCAGAATAGGAACCCAGGCGGCATCGGAGCCGAGATGCGGCCAACTGCCCCCTCCCAACGCCAACACGACAGCTCTTGACCGAACACTTTGCGGCCCTTGTGGACCGGCGAAGAGGAGCTTCCCTGATTGATCCCACCCACACCATCGATGTCTGACATGGAACTGTACGTCGGCGTTCCGCAACCGGCGCAGCCACAGGCGCAGGAGCGGTGCAGCCTTCAGATCAGTTGGAAAGATCCGTCTGGACGTACCGACAAATGTTTCCACACCAAGCTCACGAGCCCAAGCCTGCAGAGCCGTCGGAGAAAATGATCTGATCGCTGGTTCGATGAGTGTCCGACGAGTGCCATAGCGCGAAAGAAATAGCTCAATTGGTTCAGAATGAGAGAGATTCAAGCCACCTTTTCCTGCCAGCAGAAACTTTCGGCCCACCGACGGCATGGCATCGTACAGTTCGACGGTGGCGCCAGCAATCACCGCCGCTTCTGCCGCCATGAGCCCGGCGGGACCGCCGCCGATAACCACAACTCTAGACATCCAGCTTTCAACACTTTGTGATCGGTATGGCGGTCAATCCGCCTACATGCATTCAGCGAAGATCGTTAACCGCAGGAATTCACCTGGGCATGAACACAACTACATTATTACGCCCTGTTTGAACATAACTGAACATATTCGTAGCGTGTGATGGGCATTTTCCGAGATTTTGCATTGATTCCATCATGGCCTGACTCTTGCTGGTATTCAACATCTCCACTGCGATGGCTATCGCAGTGAGGAAAGAATGGATGGTTTTGTGTCTACAATCAAACGTAGGAGGACTCTTCATGCACGTTCGAGCGGCATATGTTCTAGCGCTTGGCCTCGTCGGACTGTTATCCGGCGCGACTGAACCGGCGGTGGCCGCCGAAGACCTATCGGAACGAAACAACTTGCATGTGACCAAACCGACCCATCCTCGCTTTCCTGATGATGTGTTCAGCCGCATGTTTCCTGGCTTGCCGCCCTATGCTCCCGACACCGATGAAGCGCGAGAGCGGGCGAAAAAACTTGGCGTTAAAGGTGGAGTCATCGACGCTTTGGATCTCCTCGCGGATCCGAAAGAGTCGATTGCGAATCCTGGTCCAAGCAACCCCGATAATCCGAATATGACGGCCGGGGTGACGTTTTTCGGGCAGTTTCTGGATCACGATCTGACCCTCGCGTTGAAAGCGCCGCTGACGGAACCCACCCCTCCCCGAGAGACCACCAATTTCAGGACCGCCGAGTTTGATCTCGACAGTGTGTATGGCGATGGCCCCAACGGCTCACCGGAACTGTACGACCGTAGTTCAGGGGACATCAAATTCCGCATCGAAGCCATTCCCGGCTCCGAGCAAGTGTCCCGAAAAGGGGCGACGCGATATGACCTTCCGCGTGATCACAACAACAACGCGATTATCGCGGATAGCCGGAACGACGAAAACCTCGTCATCAGCCAGTTTCATCTGGCGATGTTGAAGTTTCACAATGCCGTCGTCGATCGGTTACGCGCCGATCCAGCGCAGCAGCATCGTTCGGCTATGGACATTTTCAAGGAGGCACGCCGTCAGGTGACCTGGCACTACCAATGGATCATCGTCAACGAGTTCTTGCCGATGACCATCGGACAAGATCGGACGGATGAGATCTTGCGGAACGGGCCGCTGTTCTATAGGGTCCACGACCGAACTCAAGACTTGCGGTTCCGCAGCCCGAGGCGAGAGCCCTTGATCCCAGTGGAGTTCGCCGTGGGTGCGTATCGCTTCGGTCATTCCCAAGTTCGTCCCAGCTATCGGCTCAATTTTGGAGCAGCTCCTGGCGGCGAGTTTTTCGCCTTCATCTTCGATGATTCGGCCGATCCGAACGATCCCGATCCCAATGATATGCGTGGCGGCAAGCGCGCCTCGCGTCGGTACATCGACTGGCAGACGTTCTTTAAGTTGGACGAGAACTTTAAGCCCAACAAGCGGATCGACAGCAAGCTCTCAACTCCACTGATGCTGCTGCCAGGATCACGCGGTCCCGCTCCCGGTTTACCGAATGACGGAGTCCAGTCGCTGGCCTCGCGTAATCTCATGCGTCATGTGAACTTCGGCATTCCGTCGGGACAAACGATTGCACGGGTGATGGGAGCTCAGGTTTTGACTCCGGTACAACTTGCGGATCTTGCCCCCTTCGGTATGGACCGGAGTACCCCGCTCTGGTACTACATTCTGAAAGAGGCGGAGGTTTTCGAGAATGGTGTGCGATTGGGACCGGTTGGAGGCCGTATTGTCGGGGACGTGTTTATCGGCTTACTCAAAGCCGATAAGGACTCCTACCTGGTCGTCGATAAGAACTGGAAACCGACCTTGCCGTCGGCAAAATCCGGCGATTTCGAGATCACCGATTTGTTGATGTTCGCCGGTGTGGTTCCCCCCTTAAACTAGATCCTGCCTTGTCCTGTTGGGTACCCTCTCGGCAGAGGGTACCCAACTCATCTACGTTCAGAGATTCGGTGCTGGTGTTTTCTTATCAGATACACAAACATCACACTCGGTTTTGCGAGGACGATAGTCGACGATGCCCTTCCGGCGATCCAGTTCGATCGCACAGCAGTCGTCGAGCATCTGTTTGAGCTGTTTGCGCCCTCGCTGAATCCTGGATTTCATGCCGGAAAGTGAGATGCTCATCTGTTTGGCAGCCGCTTGTTGCGTCAATCCCTCGATCTCCACAAGGGTAATCGCGTCTCGATAGTCTTGTGACAATCGCTCGATCATCGGGCGAAGGCAACCGGCGAGTTCGGCTCGAATCTCACCTGCATCGCCATGAGGAGTCATGTCTGACATCCCGTGGACTTCATTCAACACTGTAAGTCCTGAGCTCAATCCAGCCGGAACCTCTCCCTGTCTTCGCGACTTCCGATTATGATCGATGATCGCATTCCGCGTGATTTGATAGATCCATGAGACGATCCGGTGAGGATCGCTTACCTGGTCCAGGTGTCGATAGGCCAACACAAACACGTCTTGCAGAATATCGTCGGCATGCCCCACATCGTTTACCCGTTTGGCGATGAAGGCACGGAGGCCATCACGAACAAGTTGCCAGAGTTCTTCCGTCGTCTTTATCATGATGGCCTCTCCACCATCCGCATCCAACGGTACTGCGCCGACTTAGGCTCCGCAAGTAGCCGGCTCTGAAGCACCTGCTTTCTTTGGCACGCAGCACCCTGTTTGACTCAGTCGTCCTGTGACCTCCAATTGCTCATGAACCGTAAAGATCTCCCAGGCATTCCCGTCCGGGTCGGTAAACCAGAGTTTGTCCTGTCGAGAGAAACAACAAGCGATGTTATCCTCTACTCTTTCAAGTATTCCTTCATGTTGCAAACGGGTCTTCCATTCGGCAATCTCCTCGACCGTCTCGACCTCGATTCCCAAATGATCCACGGCACTCACATCTCCGGTGGAGGAAGCCAGAGAGAAGTTCAGCGCCGGAGTCTGCAAGTCAAACTTGGCATAGTCCGTCACCTGTTTCTGTGGCGACACCCCAAACACTTTTTCATAGAACGCCACCGATCTGGACACATCGCGGACATCGAGCGAAATATGGGGACGCATGGGAAACCTCCTCATTATCGAGCTACGGATCATTCCGCACTCACTCCTATAAACGAAGGAGCCCAGAAAAGGACGCAGCTATGACAACAGGAGCATCGCGTAACAAAGGAGCAGGTACGGTTCGCCCTAATTGCCTTGAGTTATGAGCCTTGAATTTTGAGTTGAAACTCAACAGTAAAAACTCGAAACTCAAAACAGCTTATATCGTAACCACACACCAGAGGCGAAGATCTCTAGGAAGGTCTGTATGTCCTATTCAAGCCATCTACGCAAGCTTGCCACGTCGATCTGGGATGCCCAACTACACCATCCCTTTGTCGTGGCTCTCGGTGACGGGACACTGCCTGAACATAAGTTCAAACATTACATTCTGCAGGACGCACGGTTTCTTGGCGATCTGGCACGTGTGTTGTCCGCCGCCGCACTGAAGGCTCCTGATTCAGAATCGGTTTTGCGGTTCAACAAGTTGGCCGAGGAAACGATCGTCGTCGAGCGAAGCCTGCATGAGAGCTATGGAAAGAAATGGGGGCTGACGGCCAAACAGATGACATCCGTGCCGATGGCACCGACGAACTATGCCTATACCAGACACATGCTGGCTGTCGCGGCTTCAGGCACTGCGGCGGAGATCATGGTCGTTGCCCTACCCTGCGCCTGGGTCTACTGTGTCGTCGGACAACACTTGTTGCGGAAAGGTTCTCCTGCCAAGAACCATCCCTACCGCGATTGGCTGATGCTCTATGCTTCGCCGGAATTTGCCGAAGTCCAACTCTGGATGCGAAAGAAACTCGATCAATGGGTCAAGACCGCCGGTAAAGCAGAAAAACAGCGGATGGAGGACTCCTTCATCATCAGCTCACGGTACGAATGGATGTTCTGGGACATGGCGTGGAACGAAGAAAAATGGCCGGTGTAAACAGACGGCATTCGTTCGACGCTCACACGCTACGGCATCTCAATCCTTGCTCACGTTAGCTATTCACCTTGTGCAAGGTCTCTGTAAGACCGTTTCCTTTACCCAGCACCAATTCGCTATGACTTCTGCCTCGCCTTCGCAAAGGCCAGTGTCATCGCATTGACCGGCTGAGGAGTTCGCACTGCCTGTCCCGATGCTGCCGCCCCACGCCCGTTCGCGTCACGTGCAGCTTCGCTTCCAGATTGCGTCAAATCAGACAGGCGGTTCGCCGTATCCTCCAGCCGCATGGTCAGGGCAATACGCTGGCGCTTCAGATCGACATCGATCACCTTCACATTGACGACCTGTCCCGGTTTGACCACCTCGTGTGGATCTTTGACAAATTTATTGGCCAGCGCGGACACATGCACGAGCCCGTCCTGATGCACACCGATATCGACGAAGGCGCCGAACGCTGCCACATTCGTCACAACTCCCTCCAACACCATGCCGGGCTGCAAATCGCTCATGGACTCGACCCCCTCACGAAAGATCGCAGTCTTGAATTCAGGACGGGGATCACGGCCTGGTTTTTCCAGCTCGGCGAAAATATCCCGCACCGTCGGCACTCCGAACTTCTCATCGATAAAGTCAGCCGCTGATAACTCTTTCAAGACCGCAGGCCGGCGCATCACTTCGGTAATACCCGTTCCCAATCGTGTCAGAATACGTTCGATCACCGGATAGGCCTCAGGATGAACGGCGGACCGATCTAAAGGATTGTCGCCGTCGGGGATGCGCAGGAAGCCTGCCGCCTGCTCAAAGGTTTTTTCACCAAGACGCGGCACCTTGCGGATCGCAGTCCGGTTTGGGAATGGTCCGTTCGCATCTCGATAGTCCACAATATTTCTGGCCGACGCCTTGTTGAGGCCGGAAACCCGTTCCAACAACGGCATCGACGCAGTATTGATGTTCACTCCGACGGCGTTCACACAATCTTCAACCGTAGCATCGAGCGACCGTGCCAAGGCCCGCTGATCGACATCATGTTGATACTGTCCCACGCCGATCGCCTTTGGCTCAATTTTGACCAGCTCAGCCAGCGGATCTTGCACGCGCCGGGCAATGGACACCGCACCTCGCAGGCTGACATCCAACTCGGGAAACTCTGCCGCGGCGAAGGCAGAGGCCGAATAGACCGACGCTCCGGCTTCACTGACCACAATTTTCGCCACCTTGTGCTCAGGCTTTTGAGTCGCAATCAGTTTGATCACCTCACCCACCAACTTATCCGTCTCCCGACTCGCCGTCCCATTGCCGATTGCCACCACTTTCACGCCATGGCGCATGACCAGACGTGCAAGTGTCTCCAAGGCTCCCTGCCAATCGTTGCGAGGCTGATGCGGATAGATGGTCTCCGTTTCCAATAGTTTTCCGGTCGCATCGACCACCGCCACTTTGCAACCGGTTCGAATGCCAGGGTCTAGGCCGAGGATGGCCTTTGGGCCGGCAGGCGCCGCCAACAACAGTTCATGGAGATTCCTCGCAAAAATCTTGATCGCCTCGGCCTCGGCCGCGTCGCGCAACTGCAGGAACAGTTCGGTACTGAGCGTCAGGTGAAGCTTGACACGCCATGTCCATTCGCATACGTCGCTCAACCATTTGTCCGCCGGTCGACCGCGATCTTCGATGCCGGCATGAGCCGCGATCGTCGCGACGCAGGGATGGGGGACAACCGCCTCAAGCGCCTCTCCCAAACCTAACTCCAGCTTCAATACCCCGAGCGTACGACCTCGGAACAATGCGAGCGCCCGATGCGACGGAATAGTCTTGATCGGTTCAGAATAGGCGTAATAGTCTCGAAACTTTTCCTCTTCAGCCGATTCCTTGTTCTTCATCACCGTCGAGGTCACGATGCCTTGGTCCCACAGCCGCGTCCGAAGCGTGGCCAATAAATCGGCCGTTTCAGCGAACCGCTCCATGAGAATATCTCGTGCTCCTTCCAGCGCGGTTTTAGCATCAGGCACATTAATCGCCTCCACCCCCTCAGCAGCCGGCACGACGCGAATGTACTTGAGTGCCTCCTGCTCTGGATGCAACATCGGATCGGCCAACAGACTATCGGCTAACGGCTCCAGCCCTGCAGCTCGTGCGATTTGTGCACGGGTGCGTCGCTTCGGTTTGAATGGCAGGTACAGGTCTTCGACGGCTTGCTTGGTTGTGGCTGCCTCAATGGCCGTACGCAGCGCGTCCGTGAGCTTGCCTTGCTCCTCAATCGAGGCCAGAACGGCCCCACGCCGCTCCTCCAGTTCGCGCAGGTAACGCAGGCGATCTTCCAGTGAACGTAGTTGCGTGTCATCCAAGTTGCCGGTTGCCTCTTTACGATAACGTGCGATGAATGGGACCGTGGCCCCTCCATCGAGCAGTGTCACAGCGGCAGCCACTTGAAGAGCCTCGACGCCGAGCTCCTTAGCAATGAGAGGCACAATCCTGAGCTGCGCCGCGTCCGTTGAAGTCTGAGCCGTTTCAGTTCTCATCGGTATCGATCGCCTATGTTTCCGAGCGCGCCATCAGTCCACGCGCTCTAAAAATTAAAAAATGAGAAAGCCCACTTGAGAAGGAGGGGCTGTTCGAACTCAGGAGGACATGACAGGAAGTTCGTGGACAAGGTCAAGTTAGTGAGCAAGCGTTCCAAAAGCAGCGAACAATCGCCCGGTAAGATAATAGGTTCCTTGAGCGTCTCCCACATGCTTCCGTCGTAAGAAGTCGTTCAAGACTCGTCCATCAGCATCCTTGTGCCTGTCGGGATGACTAAGGTTCATCCTGTACCGTTTAATCCCCTCTGAAACCGAACTGACGAACAGGACGGTCCCATCATGGTCCACCTTCTCGACGACGCCGACGTGTGTGAGCGGATCGTTCGGCAATCCGTCTCGGTTGAAATCCCAGGTATTATGGAAAAAGACCAGATCGCCAGGATGGACGGTTGGGCCGTAGTGAATTCGGCCATGTTCCACCACGTGGGTAAAGATACGCCCGACGCCGTTGCCCCCATCCAGTTCGCCCAGCCCACCATACAAGTCAACCAGCTGCGTCGCGTACACACCCCGAACAAAACCTGAACAATCCGGCGCATAGCTCCGACCACCAACCTGAATGCGGGATTGTCCGACAAATCGCACGGCTGTCTTCGCCAGCGCCGTCTGACGCGGAACTGCCTTGGCCATGGTGCAGCAACGTGCTCCGCGCGTACCCACGGTGGGGGTCACGCTCCTCTCATCTTGTACCGGCGGACGTCCGGTCGTAGCACAGCCGGAGAGCAGGCCTGAAACCAGCAAGGTCAGAAGGCCGACCATGAACGAGTGACTCTGGCAGGCTGAACGCATGGTACTCTCAGTATACAGCCAGACTGCGATAAGACAATACCTAGGTGTCGTTCAGCTATCCTCCCGCGCTCCCCACTGGCCCGCCTGGTTCAGTCATGCGCCATGGATCGAGAAGTTCAGCGAGCCTTCGGTCGGGTAATACTTTTTGTTCTTTGGCGACCTGTCTCACCGTCTTTCCTGATTTATACGCTTCCTTGGCCAATTTTGCCGCTGCTTCATAGCCGATCTCCGGAGCAAGGGCCGTACACATCGCCAAGCTCTCTTCGATAAGGCTCTTACAACGTTCTTCGTTCGCCTGGATCCCTTCGATGCACTTGACGGAGAAATTGTTGGAGGCTGTTGCGAGAAGCTCGATGGACTGGAGAAGATTGTAGGCCATGACCGGCATCATCACGATGAGTTCAAAATTTGCCGCCTGGCCGCCGACCGTGACCGTGACGTCGTTGCCGATGACCTGCGCACAGACCATCGTCACGGATTCGGCGATGACCGGATTGACCTTGCCCGGCATGATCGACGACCCAGGCTGCGTCTCGGGTAAATTGATTTCGCCGAGCCCGCACCGTGGCCCGGACCCAAGCCAACGAATATCGTTGGCGATCTTCATGAGACTGATTGCAAGAGTCCGAAGATGTCCGCTCGCCCCGACAAGAGAGTCTTGCGCCGATTGTGCTTCAAAGTGATTCTTCGCTTCCTTGAACGAACAGCCGGTCTCTTTGGAGATGATGGCCATGACCTTGGCCGAAAATTTCGGATGGCAGTTCAAGCCGGTGCCGACGGCAGTTCCGCCCAATGCCACTTCGCTCAAAGCCTCCTGCGCCTGCCTCACCCGATGGAGGCCGAGGTCGATTTGTCTGGCATAGCCGCCGAATTCCTGGCCGAGACGAACCGGCGTGGCGTCCTGCAAGTGTGTGCGCCCGATCTTCACGATCGTATCGAACTCCTTGGCCTTGCCCTTCAGTGCCTTGTGCAATCGAGTCAGCGCCGGCAACAGCTGTTTCTGCATCATCTCTGATGCGGCGATGTGAATGGCGGTCGGGATCACGTCGTTGCTCGACTGCCCAAGATTCACATGGTCGTTCGGATGGACCAATTTGCTGCCGCGTGCGCCACCGAGCAGCTCCGTGGCGCGATTGGAGATGACCTCATTGGTGTTCATATTGGTCGACGTACCGGACCCCGTTTGAAAAATATCGACAGGAAACTCCGCATCCAATTTACCATCGACCACTTCAGTCGCTGCCTGCTTGATGACCTCCGATAGTTTTTTATCCAACAAACCAAGGGAGTGATTCACGGTGGCCGCAGCACGCTTGATCATCCCCATAGCCCGAACGATCGCCCGCGGCATCCGCAGCGAGCTGATCGGAAAATTCTCGATGGCGCGGGCAGTCTGTACACCGTAGTAGGCCTCGGCTGGAACAGCCAGTTCCCCCATGGTGTCTCGCTCAATTCGAGTCGTTGCCGACGGCTTATTCTGATTCTTGTTCATGCACAGAGCTCCATGTGTAAGAGGTTCTAACTCCTTGCGGGCGTCATGATAAACTCAGCTCGGCGACTTTCACAAGGGCATCCTGCCTGGCTCCTCCGCATGTCACGGTCGAGGCCTACGCAGGCTATCGCTGGATAAGGTGAAGAAATGTCCCGTGCGTTCACACTCGATGGATCCGCTTATCCGTGGATGAGATTCTCGGTCACCGGTCCACCGACTCGCATAGCGGCTTTGGCATCCGCTCAAGCGACGCTCAGCGATACATGCCGCAATATGACCGACACGAAAAAGTCTGGGAATTGGTGATGCAGGAGCGGGGTCTGAACAAACAAGAAGGCCCACCTGATCAGGGCGGGCCTTCGCGATAATCGGCGAATCAAACCATTGCTTCGCCTAGCTTGTCCCAGTAGAGCCGAGCAGAGTGACGTGCTCTCTCTCAGATCATCAAATTCGAGTGACTTCTCTCCCGACTCTTTTTGCCGGATTCGTCCCTTGATGGGAACAAGTAGGCCGGTTCGCGTTTGACGATCCTGAACAAGTGCATGATGTCTATCCCCATACCTGTCAATGCAAGACACCATCCACCGACGATCATCCACCAGGCCATCGAAAACATGTCCGAAGGCTGGTGGAAGTCGAAGACGGCCATAACACCCCCAAGCGCCAGCACCATTCCAACCGTCATCAGCGAATAGATTAGAGTTGTCATCTTCGCCTCCTTAATCATGTCAGGTGTCCGAATACGGGTTCGACAGCTAGTCGGAACGTCTGCACGCCTCCTTATTCGTGCATGACGGGTTATCAACGTCTCCTCTGCATGTGGTCATAGACGGCCTCGGCGAAAGTTGATGATCCTGGAGGCAGAACTCTACTCGTTTTCGTCAAATAGGCAATCCTGTAAGATGTCCCTGTCGGGTAGATCCAATCGGACCTTCATCTTTGATGTGCCGAAAGGCCCGAGAAGCGATGGCGGGGCACCAACAGTCCGACCTGCTCCGGGCAAACCATGCGGGGAAGGCCTTGATTGAATCCTTGAACGGTCAATTACAGGATGAGTGCGTGAGTGTCTTTCAGGTTGCTTCGCTCACTGAGGCGCAGCTGATCATCGACGCCTGGCGCGTGGACGACAAGACCCGCCCACATCGTTCACTCGGGCACCTAATATTGAGCGAGTTCGTCAACCAACCTCGGGCACACCCGAACCGCGAAGACGCCCTGCGCTCTGTTAAGAGTCATCTCGGAATGGGGGCAACGTCAGCTTCGCAGGATCTTGTTTTCACCCCTGCCCTCACAGACCAGGGCACTTCAACAGGATTCGCAGGATAAATGGTAGGTGGGCGTCTCGGAAACCTCGTAACCTATCGAGCGAGGACCTGTCGATTTCCCCAGTGGCTTTCGCTTCGTGAGCGCACTAATTTGAAAGACTGACAACCACTGTTTCAACAGCAGGCTGATGCAAGCGATCCGCACAAACCCCAGGAAGTGCGTGGCATAATACGCCCAAGGAATCTGCAAGCGCCGCTTTCAATTGGAGCCGGTGGAGCCAGGCGCAGAACCCTTCCACGAGCCACCAGGGATGCACACAGTGTTATGAGAAGTGTTAAGAAGTGTTAAATAGATGCTAGAGTTTCGTTCCATGACGTGAAGCTCACATAATGATTTATGACACCAACAGGGCTTTGCTGTTTGTCATCATCGGCCTCGGTGTTGGTCTCTTCTACCTCGACCTATACCTTCCAAGCGGCATCAGTACCGGAGTACTCTATGGCGGGCTGGTCATCCTTTCATTTCTCCTGCCGTATCGCAAAGGCCCACTCATTGCGGCGGCGGTCTGTTCCGTACTCGACTTGGCCGGCACCGATCTCGGCCAATCCATCGAGGGCGTACCGCATTGGATGGGCGTCGTCAATCGTCTGTTCAGCCTTACGGCTATCTGGCTCCCATTGCTGTTTTTTTTGCATCGCCGCAAGGCCGAGGACGAACTGCGGCAAGCGCATGACGAACTCGAGGCACGGGTGCAGGCACGGACACAACAATTGGCCGCTCTTAATCAATCCTTAATCATTGAGATCGCTGACCGCATGGAGACCGAACAGTCGCTGCGCGCCAGCGAAGCCGCGCTTCAAGCCAGGGAGCGACAACTTCAGCAGAATCGGGAGGAGTTGCGGGCGCTGGCCGGACAGCTTCTCACGGCGCAGGAAGAAGATCGTCGGAGGATCTCCCGCGACTTGCACGACCATATCAATCAACGGCTTGCGATGCTGTCGATGGATCTACGACAGATAGAGAAGGGCATCTTTACCGATCATGACCATCTACGGGACGAGATTCGCCGAGTGTCCGAATGCTTAATCCTCATTTCCGACGATGTGCGCCAAATGGCCTATCGCTTTCACCCATCCATCTTGGATGATTTGGGGCTGATAAAAGCCGTGCGCGGCCTTGTCGATGACTTTTCAACCCACACAGGTATCCAGAGCACCTATGTGCACAATGATCCCGTTACGGCACTGCCGGACGAAGTCACCATCTGCATCTATCGGATCGTGCAAGAAAGTCTCAGCAACGTTGCTCGGCATGCCCAAGCCTCACAGGTCGAAGTGGAGGTGATGTGCGACGACGAGACGATCGACCTGTCCATTCGCGACAATGGAGTGGGGTTTGACCTCAAACAGTCCGACAAACTCGGTGGACACCTGGGATTACTGAGCATGAAGGAACGCGTACGCTTGGCACAGGGCACGTTAGAGGTGGAGTCGACACCAGGACACGGCACCCATATCCGGGTTGCCATCCCGTTGACTCAAGGAGGAGAGCATGTCTAAGCCACGGGTGCTGTTGGCCGACGATCATCTCCTGGTCTTGGAGGGATTTCGTCGAATTCTCGAAGGACAGTATGAGTTGGTCGGCGCCGTCGAAGACGGGCGCGCACTCTTGGATGCAGCAGAGAAGCTTCAGCCAGATATTGTGATTCTCGATGTGTCCATGCCGTTGCTGAACGGTATCGATGCGGCGGCCCAACTGAAGAAGATCTGCCCCAGTACCAAAATCATCATCGTTACCATGCACGCAGACAGGGAATACATCCGGTCCGCATTCGAGGCGGGAGCATCGGCCTATGTGCTCAAGCGTTCTGCGGTGGATGAATTGGACCAAGCTATTCGGGCGGCGGTTGCGGGACATTCTTATATTACCCCGTTGATTACCAAAGACATGCTCGATGTTTTTCTCTCAACAGCATCGGACACGCCGGGTGAGACGCAGCGCCTCACCACGCGTCAGCGCGAAGTTCTGCAACTGTTGGCGGAGGGACGGACGGCAAAGGAAATTGCCAATATCTTAAATATCTCTTCCCGGACGGTTGAGTTTCATAAGAGCCAGATTTTGACGCAGCTCAATCTCCAGACCACCGCCGATTTAATCAAATACGCTCTCACCCACGGAATCATGTCTACCTCGTAGAAGACGGTCTGTAATGTACTGTCATTTTTACCTGACCTCGTAATATTTCCTCTGTCCCCTTCGGAATTCCCGAGTTCCTCCCATCGGGTCTGTTCGGTATAACGCTAGACAAGATGCGAGTGAAACACCGAGGGTTTCTTGTAACGGGAAAGCAGAAGGTCAGCGACCATGGATCAGATTCTCCCTAGGACCATCGCACCGAGTGGGCTGTCATTTCTCCCAGGGGTAGACCAGGTATAGAAAAGTAGCCGTAGAGGAGGCAGACGTATGAATCAGCTTGTCCTCATTGCTCTCCGCAGACCGTACACCTTCGTCGTCATGTCCATTCTCATCGTGTTCCTCGGGACCAAGACGATTCGTCATATGCCGACCGACGTCTTTCCGAATATCACGATTCCCGTCACCTCCGTGGTCTGGATCTACTCCGGCATGATCCCACCGCAGGTGGAAGGGCGCATTACGTATATGTTCGAACGCTTTTTGACCTCGACGGTCGAGGGCATCAAGTATATCCATAGTCATTCCTATTACGGCAGCAGCATCACCAACATCTTTCTCCAAGACGGAGTCGACGTGGGTCGGGCCGAAGCGGATATCGTGGGCATCGCGCAAAATGTCGTGAAGGCGCTGCCACCCGATATTTCTCCGCCCATGGTCATGCGTCTCGCGCCGTCCTCCATCCCGGTGGCCATGCTCGAAATCAGCTCCGACGAGATGACGCCCGCAGAACTCTACAATCTCACCTACATGCGAATCCGTCCCTTGATGGTCACCGTACCGGGGATCGTCCTCCCGCACCCATACGGGGGACAGGACATGCAGGTCATGGTCAACCTCGATCCGCAGAAAATGCTCGCTCGTCACCTCACGCCGTCCGATATTCACGATGTCCTGATGAAGCAATATCTCGTGTTGCCGTCCGGGGATATCAAGATCAAGCAGACCGACTGGGTGGTTTTGACGAACGCGTCACCGCTGAAGATCGATGATTTTTCAAATATTCCGATCAAGCGGGAGGGCAACGCATATGTCTATCTGCGCGACGTCGCCTCGGTGCGCCTCATGGGCCGGGTGCAGCAGAACATGGTGCTGGTGAAGGGCAAGCAAACCGTCATCCTCGTCGCGATGAAGAGTACGGAGGCCTCGACTCTCGATGTGGTCGAGGGGATTAAAAAGATGATCCCGCGCGCCGAACGAGTCTCTCCCGCGGGTGTGAGGATCCGGCTCCTCGACGACGCCTCGACCTTCGTCAAAGATTCGATCTCCGACGTGCTCCACGAAATGCTGACCGCCGGCGCGTTGGTCGGCCTCATCGTGCTGCTGTTGCTCGGCTCCTGGCGGGCCACGGTCATCGTCTGGGTCTCGATCCCATTGTCCATCCTGACCGCCATCATCGGCCTGCATTGGCTCGAGGAGACGATCAATGTCATGACCCTGGGCGGGTTGGCGTTGGCCGTCGGTATTCTGGTCGATGATGCGACCGTGATGATCGAGAACATCGATCGTCATCTCGAAATGGGCAAGCCGCTGGAACAGGCCATCATCGATGCTGCCAATCAGATCGTCGTTCCGACGCTCGTCGCCACCCTCTGCATCGCGATCGCTTGGTTCCCGCTTTTCGATCTCAGCGGCGTCGCCGGCTATCTGTTTAAGCCCATGGCGGAGGCCGTCATGATCGCGATGATCGCCTCCTTTATCTTCTCACGCACACTCGTGCCGACCATGGCGAAATACATGATGAAGAGTCACCATGATCAACCACATGAACAGCAACACGAACAGCAACCCCACGGACAGCCGGCCGCCGAGCCATCGCGGAACCCCTTCGTCCGTTTTCAACAGGGGTTCGAACGCCGCTTCAACCGGTTCCGCGACGGCTACGAGACGTTGCTCAAAGGGATGATCGCTCGTCGCCGCGCTTTCGTCACCGTTTCGCTCGCCGTGGCGGTCGGTTCGATGGGCCTGTTTTTCTTCCTCGGTCGCGACTATTTCCCGGAGATCCGGTCGGGCGTCATTCAGATGCACATGCGCGCGCCGCTCGGAACACGCATCGAGGTGTCAGGACGCATTACCACGCTTGTCGCTCAGAGCATCGAGGAATTATTGCCCAATCAAGTCGAAAACATCGTCAGCAACTGCGGCCTGCCGGTCGGGCCGCACAATCTCGCGTTCATTCCGACGCCGACGATCGGCTCACAGGATTGTGACATGACGATTCTCCTCCATGATGAAAAATCGCCGGTGTGGGACATCCGGAAGACGCTCCGCAAGGGCTTGAAGGAGCGGTATCCCGGGACCGAATTCACGTTTCAGCCGTCCGATCTGACCGCCAAGATTCTCAACTTCGGCGCGCCCGCACCGATCGACGTGCAGGTCAACGGCCCGGACACGTACCCCAGCTACGAATACACTCTCAAGTTGGCCGATGAGTTTCGTCGAATTCCCGGCGCGAAGGACGTGGTGGTTCACCAGACGATGCGCACGCCGACGATGATGGTCGAAGGCAACCGCACGTTCGGACTCAACGTCGACAGAACCGAGAGAGATATGGCCGAAAATCTCCTCATGACGACCGCCGGGAGCCAACAAATCGATCAGATCTATTGGCTCGACCCCAGTACCGGCATGTCGTATCTGATCAATGTCTATACGCCGCAGCCGTTCATCAATAGCGTCAATAGTCTCAAGACCGTTCCGGTCGATTCCTCAAACGACCTGAGGGGTGACGTCCAGTTGCTCGGCAATTTGTCCGACCTGATACCGGAGGGAACGCCGGGCGTGATCACACACGGCAACATCATGCCGCTCTTCGACATCTATGTCTCCGTTGAAGATCGCGACCTCGGAGGGGTATTGGCGGATGTTCAGAAAGTCGCCAAGAACATGGAGGACCAGAAGCCCCGCAGTGCGGAGGTCGAGATCCACGGCCAGGCTTCATTGATGTACGACGCCTATGCCGAGTTGATTTTCGGCCTACTCGTCGCGATCATGCTGATCTATCTATTGATCGTCGTCAATTTCCAATCCTGGCTCGATCCCTTCATCATCATTACCGCCTTGCCGGGCGCCCTGGCGGGCATCGCCTGGGCCCTGTTTCTCACCCATACGCGTCTGTCCGAGCCGGCGCTGACCGGCGCCATCATGTGCATGGGCACTGCGACCGCCAATTCGATCCTCGTGGTGTCCTATGCGCGCGAGGTGCTTCAAGAGCATGGCGACGCGCTGCGGGCCGCGATCGAAGCCGGCGTGACCCGGTTCCGCCCGGTGCTCATGACCGCCGCGGCCATGATTTTCGGGATGGTCCCCATGGCCACGGGCTATTCACAGAACGCGCCGCTGGGTCGCGCCGTCATCGGCGGCTTGCTCATGGCCACGCTCTTCACTCTGCTTTTTGTACCCTGCGTGTATGCCATCATTTACAGCCGGCGTACGGCTAAGCTACCGAAGGAGATCATATGATCGCGACACTTGTTCGATCACGTATCGCCATTGCAGCCATTGTTCTGTGCGGATTCTATCTAGGCTATCGGGTGCATGACGCCCAAAGCGAGGCCGCCTTGCTGCGCGACAGAACGATCGAAGAGGCCGTCCCCACGGTCGCGGTCGTTTCTCCCAAGCCGACTCCGAAGTCCGAGTCCATTGTGCTTCCCGGCACTATCGTGGGTTGGTACGAAGCACCGATCTACGCGCGCGTCACGGGCTATGTGAAGATGTGGTACAAGCGCTACGGCGACGAAGTGAAACAGGGCGATCTCCTCGCCGAAATCAGCACGCCGGATCTCGATGCCGAATATCTACAGGCTCAGGCGGATTTGGCATCAGAACGCGCCAAGTACAAACTTGCCGACGTGACTGCGAATCGCTGGATCGCGCTGCGCCCCAATCATGCTGTGTCCGAGCAGTCCATCACGGTGCAGGAACAAAACTTGAAATCTCAGGCCGCGGTGGTCAGGGCCGCCGAGCAAAAGGTCAAGAACATCGAAGCGTTCATCGGGTTCAAAAGGATCATCGCGCCGTTTGACGGTGTCGTCATCCAGCGTAACATCAACGTCGGCGACTTGGTCAGTAAGGAGGGTAACCTCAGCACTCCCAATGCGAAATCGAACCTGTTTACAGTCGCCGTCGTCGATAAGTTGCGCCTCTTCGTCAATGTGCCCCAGACGTTCGGGCCGTTTCTCCGTCCAGGCTTGACGGCCGACGTGACTGTGGCGCCGCTGCCTCATCGGCATTTCAACTTCCAGTTTCTGACCGTCGCTAAGGGATTTGAAATAGGCACGCGCACGGCCACCACTATTTTCACGATCGAAAATAAGGACCGAGCCCTCTGGCCCGGCACCTATGCCCAAGTCCACATGACGACGCCGATCGATCAAGAAGCCTTCATTCTGCCGTCCTCCGTATTGATCTATAAGGAACATGGCACACAAGTGGCCGTGGTGAAGGAGGATGACCATCTGCGCTTGCAACCCATCACGGTGGACAAACTCTTCGACAACATCATCCAAGTCTCAGAGGGGATTGGCCCGAACGACCGCATCGTGAACAATCCCAGTGCCGCGTTGCTCGAAGGCTCCAAAGTGCGCATCGTGACGCCGGAGCTCGGGTACGACCTCAATCCGGAGGAATCGACCACGTGATAGGAAGATCCCATGACGAGGAATAGGCTCCACAACATGAAGGGCTTGTATCAATAAGATCGGGTCGCCGCCTATCGATTTGACACCCGGGTTCGAACCGATTCAACTTGTGGTGATGTGGTAGAGCGCGCCAGGACATTCGATGTGCAGGGGCCGAGTGATGGGGTTGGGCCTAGGTCATCGAGAGGCACAAGACAAGATCTGACCTTATGTGTTGGGGCACAAGACAAAATCTGCCCCCATGTGTTGAAGCAGGGCGAAGGCTCTGGACTTGGGCTCACCGTCGCGAGGCGGATTATCCGAAAGTTCGGCGGCGAGCTCCGCGTTGAGAGCGTCGAGGGCCGCGGTACCGCTTGCAGCGTTACGCTCTCGACCAATTCTCCCAAGGCTCTGGAGGGAAGCCTATGGACAACCGCCGCGGCCCATTCCGAACCGGAACCATCGCATTCTTCTTAGTTGGACCCTGGATCGGGGCATTCTTCTTACTTGGACTCTGGATCGGAATTCCGTTTCCATCCGCCAAGGCAAACCCACATCTCGTCGGCATTGCACCGGAGAAAGTCGCCGATTATATCCATACCGTCATCGAAGCCGACCGCTCGCTCTACACGACTGAGATCGTCAATCGTATGCAGGAGAAAGGTATTGTCACGGCGGCTGAAGATTGGGAGCAAGACAACGCCCTCCCCCTCCCTGCCCAATTCCTTCAGCATTCAGGACGGTTGGTAGCCGAAAGTGGACGAGGCATCCGGTACAGATTGATCGGACTTTCCCCGATGTATCAAGGCAACAGTCCCGCCACAGAATTCGAATGGAAGGCCCTGACCGAACTCCAGCGGAAGCCGGATCGGCCGGTTACCGGAGTTGTGTCGAGCGGCAAGAAACAGTACTTCCAAGCCATCTACCCAGACCGGGCTGTCTCTTCCGCCTGCATCACTTGTCACAACAGCCATCCGTTGAGCCCGAAGCGAGATTTTAAGCTAAGCGATGTGATGGGTGGGATCGCCATTACGATTCCGCTGGAGTAGCAGAACGCACCACGCATCATTGTCGGCTGGTGAACAAGAGGATGGTGGGTGAGAAGACATAAAGGGGTCAGGAGTAATTCATTGACTTGAACCTTTAGGATCAGCTACAACATTCGTCATGCCACGCCGTCCGCGCCTCGCAGCCGGAGCTTTCTCCTATCATGTCCTGAATCGCCGTGTCGGACGCCTGTCGCTGTTTGAGGCACGGACCGACTATGTCGCCTTCGAAAAGATTTTGGCGGAAGCGCATGCCAACACCGGCATTCGCATCGCCGCCTATTGTCTGATGCCGAATCATTGGCATCTGCTCCTCTGGCCGAAACGCGATGGAGAACTTTCCGAGGTGGTCCGTTGGATCACCGTGACGCATACGCAACGTTGGCACGCCCACCATCAGACGGCGGGTACTGGTCCGGTCTACCAAGGTCGATTCAAATCATTTCCGGTCCAAAGGGATGAGCATTTCCTCACGGTTGCCCGTTATGTGGAGCGCAATGCGTTGCGGGCGAGGATGGTCAAGCAAGCCGAAAACTGGCAATGGTCCAGCTTGTGGCGACGAACGCAGGGGGATCCAAGGCTGACCACATGGCTGAGCGACTGGCCGATAGACCGCCCACGGGATTGGGTGGCGCGGGTGAATCGTCCCGAAACCGGCGAGGAACTGGAGGCCCTTCGGGTGAGCGTGCAACGCGGCCGCCCCTTTGGCGAAGAAGCCTGGGTGAAGCGGATGGCGAGGCGATTCGGAATGGAATCCACGTTACGACCCAGGGGACGCCCGAAGGGCTCATAAACACAGTCTACCGATCCGTTACGACCTCTTGTGGGTGATGACCTTGCTACAGGAAAGCACCGTATGGGTGATCTTGATGTTCAGCTTCTCCCCTGTCCTTTCAGCAGCCAGACATTCTCTTTGGCAGGTCCTTTTCCTTTCAATCCACCTGCAACCTCTGTGCTGGCAATGAGTGTGAGATCATACGTCGTGGCGTAATGCCGGTGGACCTCCTCGTTACTCACGGAAAACGGAGGACCTTCCATCAGGCTCTGGTCGTACTCATAGGAAATTAGTAACTGTGGCGCTTTGCCGGTTATCTCCGTGAGGTGTGCTGTGTACCGCTTGCGCAGTTCTGAGGGAAAGGCCACCAATGCGGCCCGGTCATAGATGGCATCGACCTGGCCGAGCATCTTTCCAGACAGGTCAAAGATATCGCCGACAAAGATGTCGAGATTGTTCGCGCTCCACTGCTCGACGTTGGCGACGGTCGTGATTTCCGGTTGCACGCCAAGTTCCAGAAATAATTGTTCAATGGCGAGTTGGCTCAATTCGGCTCCAGCCACACGATAGCCATGGGACAACAGCCAAGAGATATCCAGCGTCTTTCCACACAGGGGGACAAAGATCCGACAGCCTTTGACGACCGACAGCTCATGGAAATGTTTGATCAGGAGTGGATTGGCTTCGGCTTCGTGGAAGCCAATTTCATTGTTCTCCCACCGCTGGTGCCAAAAACTTGGGTCCATGTTAATCCCCTTTACACACGACATATTAGGAAACCGATCAGCATTGCACACACCGACGCACTACCATGCGTGGACAGCACCGCACATCCTACAGATTCTTCGGCCACAAGGAACTCAGCTCAGGATATTTCGTCCGATAGTCGGCGTGGCTGGCGCGAATGACTCTCAGCGCTTCTTCCCGCCCATACACACTCGTGATTTCCACCTTGTGATGAATCGTCCCCGGCGCACTCTTATAGGTCAGAAAATAATGTTGCAAGCGATCCATGAGCGCTTTCGGGCATTGTGAAACATCCGTGAAGTTGCCATACACCGCATCGTCGCGCATCACAGCGATGATCTTGTCGTCGGCTTCACCGCCGTCAGCCAGGCTCAACCCGCCGATCGGCAGCGCTGTCAGGAGGATGTCGCTGTGCGGAATGCTCTTTTCCGATAACACGCAGATGTCGAGCGGATCGCCGTCCCCGACCATGTCCTTGCGGCGGGCTCGCTTGGCGAAGATGCCCGCCACCTGGCTTCCAGAGTACGTCTGCGGAATAAGCCCATAATAGACCGGGCAGAAATTGGAAAACCGCTGCGGTCGGTCCACCTTGAGGAAGCCGCTGCTCTTGTCCACTTCATACTTGACTGTATCGGTCGGGACGATTTCGATGTAGGCCGTCACCACGTCCGGGGCTTCCTCCCCGATAGACACACCGTGCCACGGATGCGCCTTGAACATCAGCCCGAGCAGACGCTGAAAAGGATCGCTTCCCCCGCGTACCTCAGGCGTCTTGCTTGTGTCTTCTCCCCTTCTCTTCCCATTCTTCTCTTTCATGTCCCCTCCGCATTTACCGACCATCCCAGCGACCTGCCACTCTTGGAATCGGGACCTCAGTATAACCTGGGAACTTGATAGGTCAATAGTTTCCCACCGTTGGCCTATGGCAACTCCTCGCGTGAAAACGATGAGGCGGCGTTAGGAACCGCGTTTGCTATGTGGTGTATTTTGCAGACTTGGCGTACAATCTCTCTGTGACGAGTCGGCCTTCTTCTGGAGGCTCAGATGGTACGGAGCAATCACGAGCAACCCTACCGAGAGCGTGCCTTGAAGTTATTCCCCTGGATTTGTGCTCACTGTGGACGCGAATTTGACGGCAAGAAGCTAAGCCAACTCACAGTCCATCACAAGGACCATAACCACCACAATAATCCCCTAGACGGCAGCAACTGGGAGTTACTCTGCCTCTACTGTCACGACAATGAGCATCAGCGTGATCAGGTAGGTGCTGGTTCACACGAATCCCCGTCGAGTCGAGAGCCGGACAGACCCTTCACACCTTTCGCCAATTTGCTCAAACGCAATACCCCAACGTGATCAAGCCGGCCCAGCTTTCTCCTCCCACAGCAGAAACGCAACGACTGAACATCTCGCGCACTACCGTATTTCAAGCGGTCAGGAAGGTAGCAAGGGGGTCGGAAGGCCTACGCCGATCCGACCCCCAAACTCCTCGGTCCTTTTGTCGTTCTCTGCCCGCTAGAACCTCGATGCCGTCAGTGTCACGTCGGTGTCGGGCCAGGCTTTTCGAAAGCGGGCCTCCACCGCAGCTGCTTCAGAGTCCTTTCCCTGCGCCCGGAGCGCCTGTGCGAGGCCGAACAGAGACCAGCCATTCTCGGGGAAGCGACGAAGGTCCTCGCGATACACCTTCTCGGCCTCGGCATGACGTCCCGCTTTCAACAGAGCGGCACCGAGCGAATGCCGAATCGGGTAGTACCACTTGGGCGGTTCGAAGTAGAGCCCCCCGTCCTCGATCTTGGCCGCCGCCCGGAAGTGGTCGATGCCTGCGGCGAGGTCACCACGGCGAGTCGCGATCTCGCCGGACAGGGCCTCTGCGGCGACCGAGAGCGCCGTCTTCCCTTCGGCCCCTTCGGGCGTCGCAGTGTCGGCTGCCTTGACCGTGTCGAGCGTGGCTTGCGCCTCTGCCCACTCTCCTTTGGCAGCGTGCGCCACACCGCGGGCGTAGGAGGCCATCGCATACGAGAAGCGGATATCCTCCGGCGGAAGCGGTGCGGCCAGCACCTCGTCCCATTTTCCGAACGTGGTGAGCGTGAGCGCGTGGTACGGCAGCATTTCCTGCAGCATCCCGACCTGACGCGCCGCGTCGAGGTTCACCTTGGAGGTGAGTGTATTGGCCGCTTCAATCGCCTGAACACTGCGGCCCGCCATCGTGGATGCGAAGGCGAAAAAGTGGATGTTGTGCGGGTAGTAGGCGAGCGGATAGACGCCCATCGGGCGCTGTCCGTCGATGAACTCCTCGTCCGTATTGATCGCATGGTGGTTGGACTGCACCGCGTCGTTCCACCGGCCGACACGGATGAAGATGTGCGAGGGCATGTGTACCATATGTCCTGCCCCGGGCATGAGCCGAGCAAGCCGTTCGGCGCAAGGCACCGCGGCCTTCGGGTTCACCGCTTCGACGGCGTGGATGTAGTAGTGGCACGCGCCGGGGTGATTGGGGTTGCCCGTGAGGACCCTCTCTAGTTGACGTACGATTTCCTTGGTTTCGGGGTAGGGAGTGCCGTCTGGCTTCCAGTAGTTCCACGGACGGAGGTCCATCAGCGATTCAGCGTACAGGGTCGCGGCGTCAAGATCCTTGGGGTAGGTCTTGGCGACCTGTCCCATCGCGCGGGAATAAGACTCGTCCAACCGGACACGATCGGCCGGTGGGTCCGCCTCGTAACGTTGCGCGAGCGCCTCGATGTATGCGCGCTCCTGCGCCGTGGCGTGGGACTTGAGTGCCAGTGCTTTCTGCATCGCCGCGTAGGCCGCAAGTCCGCTCGCCTTGTCCATTGGAGCGTTGACGTGAGGCCCATAGGCGAGTGCAATCCCCCAGTAACACATGGCACAGGTGGGATCGATCTCTGCAGCGCGCGTGAACGAGCGGATCGCCTCCGCATGGTTGAACGCATAGACGAGCCGCAGGCCCTGATCGAAGTACTGCTGGGCAGCTGGAACTCTAGTGGAGATCCGTTTGTGGTGAGAGCCGAGGTCCGTATAGAGGGGGACCGTGTCAGCAAGGTTCGACGGCGGCGCGGACGCGGCCGTCGATTCTGTGGCCCAACTGGGAACGGCCCAGGCGAGTAGTGCAACCGCGGCAAACATAATAATGTGGGTAGACTTCATGGCATGCCTCCTTACAGTCAACGAGCCCGATCGTAATAATTTCATGACAGCCTCCTTCTGCATGGTTGAAAACAGATTGTATCCGCTTTTACGTCGTACTACCGAACACACAAATTGACTAGGTCTCGTCGCTGTTTCTTGAAATTCCCCGTCACGCCCGAATACCGATGACTTCCAGATATTCTCCGTACACAGTGGTGCAGTCCGTCCCGGCCCGATTGTGGGTGGTCCAGAGCGATTCGAGATCCCGTCGCAATTGAGCTTGGCCGTCGGCATCGAGCGACGCGAATGCCCGATTCGTAGGCCCATAATAGAGGCGAAACACCTCCACGACCTCCGACGGTGGGAATGGATAGGTGAAGAGGTATTGCCGCCTCGTGAGGTTGAGTTCCGAGAGTCCGAGGCCAAGCCTCTCGCGGACAGTGGCTTCGTCACCCCACAAGACAGGCGCCGGCATCCCGGACGGCGCGATGAATTTCGAGACCGCCTTGAACATCTGCCCGATGAATCCTTGGGGCGTCCAATTACCCATGGCAATGGTGCCTCCCGGTACACACACACGGAGCAGTTCCTTTGCGACGAAGTCGGGCCGCGGCGCGAACATCGCGCCGATCAGACTAGTCACCACATCGAAGCTCGCGTCATCGAACGGAAGCGCCTCGGCATCCCCCTCCTCGAAACGAGCCTTCAGCCCCTCCGCCTGCGCTCGGGCCCGCGCCCGCTCCACTAAGTTGCCTGCGATATCGACGCCGGTCACTTCACTGCCGTCTTTCGCCGCCATCAGCGCCAATTGCCCGGACCCACAGGCGACGTCCAGCAACCGGCATCCCGGCGCGATGTTGAGCCTCTCATAGAACTCCCTCGCGCCGCCTTCCATGTACCGTGAAAATCGATCGTAGTCCCCGGCTGTCCAGATCGATTTGAGCCGAGCCTTTACACTGTCCATTTCGCCAATCGCTTCATTTGTCATAACGGCCTCCTCCTTGTTTGAGCGATGTACGACAGTGTCTCATGCACCGCGCTGTTTCTGCTTACACCATACGCGAGAGGTGTTCCGGTGTCTTATCCGCGCGTCTGGTTCTCTTAGCAAGAGCATGCTAAGCTGCGGCTCACTTATCCAGGCGTCCGACATGCTTAGCCGACCCCATACATTGCAAGATTCAATATGGATGTGCTGTCTGAAGTCCTGAAAGACGTAAAGCTGGACGGCGCGGTGTTCTTCTATGGAGAATTCTCGTCGCCCTGGTGTGCAGGCCAACCCGACGGAGGTACAATAGCATCGTATCTCCCCGCCCATCCAAAGCACGTCATTATCTTTCACATGGTCACCGAAGGACGAGGTTACGTTCGTACCGAAGAAGACGGCCGGACAGTACCCCTTGAAGCCGGCGATATTGTGATGGCCCCGCACGGTGATGCTCACTTAATGGGCAACGGACCTCCCATCACACCGATCGACAGTACGACACTTCTCCGACCGGTGCTGGCCGAAGGACGTATGATCTCTCAATTTGGAGGTGGAGGAGAGCTCACCAAGCTGATCTGCGGCTACCTGACCTGCGACTTGCAACTCGGTCAGGTCTTCCTGGCCGGACTCCCCCCGATCGTCAAGGTCCATATACGGGACAGCCCATCAGGACAGTGGTTGGAAAACAACTTTCGATATTCCGTCGATCACGCTGAGGCCGCAGGCCCAGGCGGCGCCGCCGTCATCGCCAAATTGTCCGAAGTGTTGTTCATAGAAACGTTGCGCCGGTACATCCAGAAATTGCCGCCGACGCAAACGGGCTGGCTGGCCGGCGTGCGCGACCCGGATGTGGGAAAGGCCCTGGCGCTCCTGCATAAACAGCCGGCTCAGCCCTGGACAATCGCCTCCCTCGCGAATGAGGTCGGTGTGTCTCGTTCCGTGTTGGCTGAACGATTTCGGCATTATCTGTCAGACACGCCGATAGGATATCTCACACGCTGGAGGCTGCAACTCGCCGCCCAGCTGTTGGCGTCAACCAACAAGAGCGTGGCCGAAGTGGCAAACGATGTGGGATATGAGTCGGAGCCTTCCTTCAATCGAGCGTTCAAACGCCAGTTCGAGGTGCCCCCGGCACGGTTCCGCAGCCACGCGAAACGGGCTCACGCTTCCTCTGTCGCTCCCGATCAACGAACGGGTCGGACGGCTCACCGCTAAGCTGCACTACACTGCGAAAACCCTCTCTGGACATCGCCGGCACTGATCGATACTTTTCAATGTGCAGCCTGTTGCGATTACTTACATTCTCATGGTATATAGCCGCCCGAGTCAAATTCCCAATGATGAGCAATGCATATCGTTGACCGAGCGGCGGCTGTTCAAGGGCCGGCGAGAATGCCTTGTGTGTTGCAACCACTTCATACATTATTGTTTTTATCTAGAAGGAGGGTCCGCTTATGGAGAAGACAGTGCTTTTCGTATTACTCGGTGTCCTTCTTGCGAGTCCTAGCGTTTTTGATAATTCATCACGTCCTTCCCCATCACCATCGGTCATGACGGCCCCCCTTGCTCCGGCATCCTCAGCTCCTGATTGCCGGATACAGACTTGCTGACACCGACAGGCCTTGAGCAAATTGCCGATTCAGCAGCATCACGCTGAAACCACAGCACTCCGCTCACTTGCCCCGGATCGGTTGGAGTTGGCGACGCCACTTCGAGAGAGGTTTCTGTTCACACCACAACGATGAGGTGAAAACATATGAAGACGTATTTGATGAAAATCGCCTCGCTCGGCACCCTTAGCATCTTGCTGACAAGCCCTCTAGGTGCGAGTGATTGGAATCACACCGAAGAGAGTCAAGGCCGCGATGGCACACTCTGGGCGAACATTCCCGGTGTGCCGAATGAGAATGATGCCCAGATGCCACTTGTCTTTGCCGCATGTGCGGTTGGGTCCCATCAATCGCCGATCGCGATCAATCTGACCAAGAAGACAATCACCGTAAACCCGATGATACCCCCTCCCCAGAGGCAAGATAATAACCCACAAGCCGAACCCGAGCGCCATGCAGATTCCTTGGAGGTACGGTACGCACCTTCGATCAGCAGCGCGGAAGGGTCCGGCATTTCAACGGACGACGGGAATGCCTATGTCTTTCGGAACACAGGCCATGCGGTACAAGTCTCCTTCTCAAAAGGCTACCCCGGGAAATTGCTCGTCGGAAAAGATGTGTATCCGCTCGTCCAGTTCCATTTCCATACGCCGAGCGAACACATCGTTGTAACGGATAAGCTTCCTGCCAGGAAACCGTACGAGGGTGAATTGCATTTCGTGCATCAACGTGAGGACGGCGGGCTTGCCGTGTTAGGCGTGTTCTTGGACGCTTCAAAGCATTATGCCGAAAACCCCATCTTGAAGAAGATCATCGAGAATACTCCACCAGAACACAACGCGTATAACACAGGCGATTCCGGGCTGCCGTTAGATCCATCGAAGTTGATTCCGGTGGAAAACGAGCATGTCTTTACCTATGCAGGGTCCTTGACGACGCCGCCATGCAGTGAAGGGGTGAGCTGGTATGTTATGTCCGAACCACTGAAGGTGCATTCTGACCAGATTAAACAACTCCATGATATTTTAAAGTCAAACAACAACCGTATCGTTCAAAACACGAATTCCCGCACCGTGCAAATCCACAAAGATCTGCAGGTCGATCACGACCGAGACTACCACATGGGAAGATAGGAAGAAGTCCATCCGGAGAGAATGACCGTTATGATCTTTGGATATTACGATAGTCTGACGCCATGATGATGGCGTCTACGAGAAGTAACGGGTCGGACGCCGTTCCGGTTGCGGAACGGCATCCGGCCCTCTTTTCACGCGGCCATCTGTGGAGCCATCTGTGGACTTTCATTGTCACGGGAGATTCCCGCTGCGCTATCGTTGCTCACTGTTCTCAATCGCTTCATACTGATACTTCAGCATGCTTTCATTCTTGATTCCGCAATCGATAAAGTATTGAGATGGACCGGCATCGGATTCATGGTATCGCCCCAATTGCTGCTGACGAATCATCACGTCCCCGAAGAGGCGGCGAGTGGGCACCGAGCGTGCGTCGCCTTCAACTTTCGGGACGATTCCGATGGCAACGCCTTGCCGCCCGCCACATTTTCGCTCGACCCCGACGCATTCTTCCTTACCAGTCAACCGTTGGTTTTCACCCTGATTGCCGTGGGCCGCTTAGCAACGGAGGGACTATTCGATCTCGAGGAGATCGGATGGTCTCGCCTGATCGAGGCCGAAGGCAAGGCAATCAATGGCGAATATGTCGCCATTATCCAGCATCCAAACGGCCAACCCAAACAGATCGCCCTGCTGGCGCTGTTTGACGCAAACTTGGGCATTGATGACCTGCGCTGCCCACAGGCGACGAAACCGCTCGAGCACCAGCGGCACCCCCGTATGCGCGGTGAGAAGGCCGGCATCAATTCGGTCATCCATCTCAAACGGAAGCCGAACACTCTCAGGCGACAGCTCCGGCATCAGTCTCCTCCTTGGTGTCATGTTCACCCACTGGGTGAATCATGAAGCAAAGCCGCTGCCATGCGAATCCCGGCTCCTCATGCGGTCGGAAACCAGCTCGGTCTCTTCCGGGCTCGTGCGTAGCCGGAGAATAGGGTTGCATGCTCCTCTCTTGAGTCCTCGATAGGAGCGAGCTACAATCTTTCTATTATTGCCGACTATCTGGGGCCTTTTAAGAGGAGAAGATATGAGCACCGCCACCTCATTATCGCTGACGCTCATAATGGGTGTAACACTAGCCTTTTTTTCACCGATCTTCGCGCAGAGTTTTCCTCCTATCGTGAAACAGAAAGTTGAAGCAGCCCAAAAGCAGGTGAAGACGATCGGCATGGAAGAGTATCAGAAGCTCGTTGAGAATCCAGGTGCCGCTTTGATTGTGGATGTGCGGGAGCCGCATGAGTACGCCGCAGGGCATGTGCCTGGCGCAATCAATATTCCCCGCGGCCTACTCGAATTCAAAATCTGGAGTCCCGTCGGCTTTCCAGCCAGCAGCGAGATGGACCGTCCTCTCATTCTGCAATGTCAAAGCGGCAGTCGCGCCTCCCTTGCGGCACAGTCGCTTCAAGGTCTGGGGTTCACGCAAACGACAGCAGTCCTGATGAACCTCGACGACTGGCAGAAGGCTGGCCATCCATTTACGAAGTAACCTACCCGCCTCCCGGAGCAGGTTCCACCTCTTTCAGACGAGCATGCGTCGTGTGCTATACCGTACTGTCATGAAGCAGGTCACACCGGATACCGAACTCTCCTTATCCTTTGAAAACCAGCGTGCGATTGTTTCTCCCTGGGGAGCTTCGTTACGACGATACCTGCTGATCGACGGCGGAGGACGAGAAACGGATATCCTGTGGGGTTATTCGGGTGGTAAGGGGAAGCGAGGTGGGCAGGGCGACGTACTCATCCCGTTTCCCGGCCGCGTCAGCGATGGACGCTATACGTTCGAGGGACAGTCACTGCAGCTCGAATGTAACGACAAGGAAGGCCCGAATGCCATTCATGGATTCGTTCGCAGTCTGCCGTGGCGCGTGCTGGAAGCCCATTCAAACAAGGTGACGTTCGACATTCGTCTCGACGCTGACACATACGCTGCACGAGGCTATCCCTTTTCACTTGTCGTATGGGTGACGTATGAACTCGGCGCCTCTGGGCTCACCTGTTCGTTCACCATGATGAACGTCGGGCAACAGGCAGCGCCGGTCGGAGCCGGATTTCACCCATACTTCACCGTTGGAACATCTTTGATTGACGAGGCCGAGGTGCAGATCCCAGGGACTGCCTACTTGGAATTCAACGAGCGGCTCGTCCCCACAGGGGCGATTCTGAGCGTGACCGGCACGCCGTGGGACTATCGACAGTTTCGCGCGATCGGCCGTCAGCGCTTCAACCATTGTTATGTGCAGCTCGAACGCGACGCGAAGGGAACAGCCACCGCGTCTCTGCAACATAGCGCCGGCGGGCGGGTAATCGACATTACGATGGATCATACGTTTTCAGCAGTGGTCGTGTATACCGGAGATGCCATTGCAGGCACTCCACGAGCCGCGCTTGCCATCGAACCGATGACCTGCGCGAGCGATGCGTTCAATCATCCGGACTGGGGACTGAAGCGGCTTGTTCCTGGTGAGTCATTCTCTGGACGTTATCGCGTGCGGCATCGATCGATATAGTGAAACGCTCTGAGGAAATCTCTGCCGAAAGACAGGGCGATTCTACGTGAGAGAATCTGAGCGGAGATGGTGACACCGCAGCAGGGTAGTTCTCAGGCAATCTTCCGGACGTCAGCCGGCCTGTCGGCGATCAAATCGCGATACAGCTGGTAAAGCTTGAACTGCACTTCGTCGAAAGACTCCCCTTGTACCGAGCTGTCCGCATAACCCTTCAAATGGCCGCGCCACTTGCCTTGATCCTGCGAGAGGACATATTTTGACGCATCCGTCTGGAGAATCCCGGTGTTTAGTCGCTTCAACCGGGTAATGCTTGCGGAGCTTTTGGTGATATCACGGCTTAGCTGATAGACCTTGAACCGCAGCTCATCCAAGGACGCCGCCTGTATTTCGCGATCGGGAGAGCCTTCCGGATGCGCGCGCCACTTGCCCTGTTCTTGCCAATAGACCCAATTTGGTCGTTCCATTCTAGCGATCATAGTGAGGCTTCTCAGACCTGACCAGCAATTTCGAAGTTTTTCCCCATGAGCAATATGGATTCAAAATTCTTCGGTGCACCGGCCTTTTCGTTTCGCCACGTGTCGGCCAATCAGTTATCGTTCCGTATCGCCATGGCTGGATCAGGAGATCGATTAATACTCTGCCTGCATGGGTTTCCAGAATCCGCCGTCTCATGGCGTCATCAGATAGGACCACTGGCACAGGCAGGGTACCAGGTCTGGGCCCCTGACCTTCGGGGATATGGTGGTACGACAAGGCCAACAGGCATCGACGCCTACCAAATCGAATCCTTGCTGGACGATGTCACCGGGCTCCTCGATGCCGCTCAGGTTCAACGCGCCATTCTTGCCGGGCATGATTGGGGTGGAGTCATCGCCTGGTGCTATGCGATGCGGCAGGCCGCTCGTGTGGAAGCCTTGGTGATTCTGAATGCGCCCCACCCTGCCTGTTTTGAGCGGGAAGTGCGACACTGGCGTCAGTGGCACCGTTCCTGGTACATGGGCTTTTTTCAAATCCCCTGGCTTCCCGAAGCGGTTCTGTCGGTCGGCCATGGTTATGTGATCGGTGGAATCTTTGGACGTATGGCGATTTATCACGAGCAGATGCCTGACGATCTCGTTCGATTGTATCGACGACAAGCTTGCGAGCCGGGAGCGCTCACGGCCATGGTGAATTATTATCGAGCGGCCTTACGCGGCGGTGGGGCAATGCGTCAACGAAGGTTGGGGTATCCTACTGTTGCCGTCCCCACCCTGGTGATCTGGGGCGTCCAAGATCAGGCACTCGTTCGTCAGAATCTTGACGGGCTGAATGATTTCGTCACCGATCTGACGGTGGTGAAGGTCGCCGATGCCGGGCATTTCGTGCATGAAGACAAGCCTGAACAGGTCACGCATGAGATCCTGAATTGGTTGCAACTGCACTAACCTTACTGTGTCACAAGTGGCGTCTTACGTTTTGCCTGCCGCAGCAGGGACATTGGCCGAGGCGTGAGATCAACTGAAAACTGAGCTGGTAACGAATCGTGGCGATCGAGTTTGACACATGTCGCTGCGCGCGTTGGGCT
>PHGD01000044.1 GCA_011090425.1 Nitrospira sp. LK70
GAAGCTGCCGGAGCTGTCGAGCGAACTGAACATTCCCTTGTCTCTGGTGGAGGAAGAAGTGGAACGTCTCACTGAGAATGGGTTCGTGGGCCGACTTCAGCAACCGGAAGGGGTAAGCCTCATCAAGTCGCCGGACCTGATCTTGGTGAAAGAGGTCCTGGATTCGGTTCGCAACGGAACCCCGCCGTGGATACTGCCCCATCTCGATAGCAACGATCCTGTGTCCGCTCTCTTGCGGCATCGAGATAAGGCGGTGGAGCGGGCGTTGGTGGGTGAAACCGTGCAATCGCTTCTACATGATCAATCACCGTCCCAATCCCCCAAGCCTTGATGGTATGGGGGGTGAGTCTGGTGACTGTCGTCGATTTCTCGGCGTGCCCTTCTCTCTGTCTCCAGCTCAAGGGAGCAAACAGACAGATCCCTTTACGGCAGTCCTTCCGCTTGTGATTTGTCTTGGCCGTTGCCGAACGATCGCACATAAAGCAAGACTTGCCACGCTTCCTCTTCGGTCAAGACCAATGGAATGAACTTCGCCATCGCCGTGCCTTTGCTGCCGTTCTTCAAGATCCAGAGGAGTTCACCGTCGGTCCGGGCGGCCTGCCATTCTTGGTCGGTGAAATCGCGCGGCAAGGGACCCTTAAGCGTACCCGGCTCAATATCACCTCCCAATCCCTTGCCGTCTCGTCCGTGGCAGGTTACACAGAAGGCCTTCCCGTGAAAAAGTTGCTTCCCCTTTTCAATTGTTTCGACGGTTGCGGGAAATGGGCTCTTCCACGTTCTCGCTTCCTGAAGTTGATCAACCGGTACCCGTGGTCTGAGGACGACTTCATCGGATCCAAAGACGGAGACATCCCATGAGGCGAGCGCTATTGCCGTAAAGACCAGAGACTGGCAAAGCGCTCTTCCCCTCATATCGCTACTCTTCTCATAACTGAGGTCATGGCCATAGCCATGTCTGGTCTACTGGCAGAGGGTCTGCCTAGAGTCTCCCACTCAGTTTATTTGTCAGAATACCCTGGGAACTTGTGTCCGAGGGATTGCGGGAAACTCACGGTGCCGTCCGGAAATTCCTGACCATGCTGCCATAGCTGATAGATCACACCATCTGTTCCGGCCGCGGCTTCCGCCACCTTAGCAGCCTGATCGGGAGGCAGGTCGAGGACTTGGACTCGCCCTGTCCCTATTTCTACCTTATGATCGTGGAAGTGCCGGTGCCACTGAATGGCGGGAAGCTTTCGGGTGAGGTCCTTGGCGATGAAATATTCGACCCCGACCAAGGGTGCCTTTGGATCAGTGGATTCGAAGAGGAGACATTGAAGGATCTTGTCAGAAATGCCTTTGCAGTAATGGTGGAACGGGCCGCCCGGTGTCCCATCCGGCATCATATGCGGTGCCTGGACATGAATTTCGTAGCCGAGAGCTGGGCTTGTCGGTTCCCCGCTTATCGCGTTTTGGGCTGCAACTCCACTAGCCCCGACAGCAACGATCACCACAACTGCCAATAGACCTCTTCTCATCACAACAAACCTCCGGGTTTGAGGGGTCCTCACCTAGCCTATCTAGGGAGAGAACTGCCTCCACATTCAACTTGTTGTTAGAGATGGTGGATTGAGAAAAGATTCGAGTCTTTTAGGTCAGAGTATACAAAACATGAGCTCGCGCGGTGGATGATCTAATAGGGCAGGGTTGGGGAGGAAGGAGAATTGGGCTTGGTCGGGGTGATAAGTTGGTCAGATTGCGGAGCGATCTTACCGTGAGTGTCCATCATCTCAAACATCAAACAGCACTTCAACCTTCCACACACACCCAACAAACGAGGGTCCTCGATCGGCAGTGCGAGCTTTTTCGCCTGCTTGGCCGAGATAGGCTGCATATCGGTCAGAAAACTCGCGCAGCATAGTACGAGGCCACAGGTATCGATGCCACCAAGCCGCCTCGCTTCTTCGCGTACCCCAACTTGACGCATTTCGATGCGTCCGCCAAATCGACGCGCCAGGTCTCGGACCAGTTCACGAAAATCGATCCGGTCCTCTGCCGTGTAGACAAAGGTGAGCTGGCGACGATCCATGACCCCATAGACTTCGACCAGCTTGAGAGGGATGTTCAGTTCTGCTGCTTTGGCTCGGCAATAGGCGGCAGCCTCACGAGAGAGCTGCTCGAGCCTGTTGATCAGAGCCGTTTCTTCGGAATCCGGCTTTCGCAAGATGGATTTCATCACGCGCATGGGAGGAATAAAGGGCGTCGAGTAGGGCTCCATGTAGACGATTCCATAGGTGACTTCATTTTCCACCTCGATCAAGACCGGGTCGCCGTTGCGCAATGACACACCGGCTGAGTCTAACTTCCTGACTTCCCCACGGTTCCTAACCTTCACACCGACCAGGCGAACTGAGGTGGGATAGGCGTGGGCGAGTTGCGCAACAAGCGTAGATTCCATAGGCCGATCATACACAAATTTCGTCGGCGTGGGAACCGCTAAGAGAGCGGTAGTGACGAAAAGTAGCCAGAGCGATTCATCGGAGGGAAACGTTGCAAGTCATTGACGTATAAAGATAAAATTGCCAACACTCTCGCTACCTGGTTATGGTAGGCTAAGTCAACGATGGCGGGGAGATCGAGCAAGTTATGGGGACGATGGTCAGTGAACGAAAGAAGATGTTACGTATTCCCAATAGGGTTGTCCTGCCGTTCGGCTACCGGATTGCGGTTCGACAGTTATCCGATGCGGAAATGGACAAGCGCGATGCGAATGCCGATGGCATTTGGGATGACGATACCAAAACGATCTATGTTCGGAAGCGACTTCCTGTGACCCGCCGCCGGTATATCCTTGCACACGAGCTGGGCCACGCTTGGCTGGACTGGCAACATCGGTACATGGACGATGGAAAGGCCAGCACATAGGGTACGGAACGATTCAGTCCTCAGCCGACTTTATGATATGCCTCCATTCGAGCGGAGTAACCGGCTGAACCGAAAGCCGTGACCCTTTCCGCAACAAGACCATTGTCTTGAGGGTGGTTTCGTTCCGCAGTTCATCCAACGTCACGGACCTCGTAAATCTCCGAATATACTTAATGTCGACCATATCCCATCTGGGCGTGGATGGTTTGCTCCTAGGGTCGTAGTGCTTGTCCTTTTTGTTGAATTGTGTCGGATCAGGGTAGGCGGTTTTGACGACCTCTGCGATGCCCACGACCGCCGGTGGATCGGCGTTGCTGTGGTAAAAGAGAACTCGATCGCCGACTGCCATGCTGCGCATGAAATTCCTCGCTTGATAGTTGCGTACTCCGTCCCAACAGGTTGTCTGGTGAGGAGATCGCATTAAGTCACCAATCGAGAAGGTTGAGGGTTCTGATTTCATCAACCAATACCTTTTGGGCTCCATTCCGTCCTCTTCTTTCTGAATTCTCTTGTGGGAGGAAATGTTCCGAACAGCGGACATGTGGCAACCGTGCATTACGGGGGGGGGCGAGGTGATAGACACTACCTTTATGATTCAGGCCATAGAGCTCGCGAGCTGAATCTCTACATTCCTGCGGGGCCGGACACAATCCGGCCACTAGACACATATTCACCGATGATCGCATCCAGGGAAGCATGGGTTTAGTTGCTTTCTTGTGAACGAGACTCAATAAACTCGATCAGGGCTTGATAGGTCAGCTCCCTCGTTTGCGCCTTAGTCATGCTCCGACCATCAAGGTTTCCCTCCAGCCAGATGTGATCAGCGATCGGCTGAACTGCTTCGTTACAGAGACTCCATAGCTCATGGAGGAGAGATTCCGACAAGCCTACTTGGATGCCTTCCGATTCGATGCGATCATCCAGCAGGGCGAGGAGGTCTGACAGGGCCTGATCGGGACGATACGGCAGGGGCGTAAAGCCGAACTGTGCTTGGGCATGCTGCTCTTGCATGGCCTGATCGACAAGGTCCCGCATGTACTCTTTGAGGAGACCAATGATATGGCCCGAAAAGACGATCGGCTCTCCCATGCGCTATTATCGAGCTTCTTTGTGAAAGGAGCAAGATCGAGAGAACCTATTGAGTGGATCATGCAACGTTGGGTGGGTGACGATCGTTCAGTGTGGGAAAGAATGTGAGAGGTGGTGATTGAGCGGGGGTACACCTCGCTGACTCGGTATGAGTGACGACCTCTCCCTGGCTATCTCATGTTCGGCAGGGTAGGTGTACCCGCGCACGAGCAAATCTACGCCTTTTGATGAAACGCGCAAGACCCAAAGATGGCCTTATGTGGGAGTCCATTTGGGGTAGGGCCAAAGGACCGGTAGGATCTGTTGATGACGGTGCTCCACATAGATCAAGAAGAAACCATTGCCACGCGATATGAGCCGGACGATCAAATCGACATGCACCTTGCCAAAGCATCGGATCCTTGTCAGCGAGGCTCTTGATTCATCGTGCACCGGCATATTAGTTTCTATCCGCTCGCAAGGGAACACCAATGAGTCTCCATGCTCGTCGCAAAGATTAGCCGCCACATAACCAGAGCAACGGTGCCCTGATTAACCAGGAGGAGAGATTACATGCAGAAGCCAGTGGTGGTGTGTTTGGATCTGGAAGGGGTGCTCGTGCCGGAGATCTGGATCAATGTGGCACTGAAGACGGGCCTCGATGAGTTGAAAATCACCACCCGTGAGATGCCCGATTACGACAAGCTCATGCGGCAGCGATTAGACATACTCGATCGACAGGCCTTGAAGATCGGGGATATTCAGGATGTGATCGCTAAAATGGGTCCTTTGGATGGGGCTACCGACTTCCTCGCGTGGCTGCGGGAGCGTTGTCAGGTCATTATTTTGTCCGACACGTTCTATCAGTTCGCCCAGCCGCTTATGCGACAGCTAGGCTTCCCGACTCTCCTCTGCAATCAGCTGGAAATCGACGAAAACGGCCGCATCATGAACTACCACATGAGAATGCAGCACCCCAAGAAACACGCGGTGGCTGCGCTCAAAGCTCTGAACTTCTTTACGATGGCTGCCGGTGATTCGTACAACGACACCGCGATGCTGGGCGAAGCCGATGTAGGGTTTTTCTTTCGGCCACCGGACCATTTACCGAAAGAATTTCCTCGGTTTCCTGTGACGCAGCACTACGGCGAACTTCAGGAGAGACTTGCGCAGGCCGGCCGGTTCACAGCCTCGTGAGGTCTGGCTACTAGAGAAGCCTATCTATGGTGGTGAGGTGGGTAAAGCGTACGACAGGCTAAAAGTTTATCCATAACTGGGCGTAAGCCCAATCTTGTCCGGCTGCAGCTCGCCCGAGGTTTTGCGAAATATATGAACCAGGCCACAGATGACCATAGCCACCTTGAAAGGCGACCATGCCATTCATGATGAAATGGGTCCAGACGACATCAATCTCGTCACCAATATGGGTCTTGGTGTTGCCCGGCTGCGAGAAGACATAGACACCCTGACTTGCGCGATACCAATTATCCCGGGCATTGGCAAGGTGCAGGTTTGTGTACCACACCTCAATGTGATCATTCACGCTGGGTCGGGCCTGGATGTTGCCGGAGAAGCTGATCATGTTCTTCCACGCTTGTACATCCATATACCCCATGTGAATGTGATTCGTCGGAAAGAAGTTTTCCAACGTATTGGCGGTCTTACAAGGGCCATAAGCTGGATTTAAGGTACAGTTCGCACCACTGTCCCCAGAGGCATAGTCAAAATTGAAAGCTACTCGAGGTTTCCAGGGCAAGTCGAATGCTGTATAGCCGATCCAGTTCCTGGTCGCCAATGCACTGATATGGAGACACTTGCCCTCACCTCCGGGATCGCCGCACAGGCTGCTTGCGCTGGGAGCGGTGTCACCCATCTGTCCGAACTGATAGACCACCTCGCTGGAGAGATCGAAGTATCCTTTCTTCATGGCTACCCTACCTCCGAAGGTATGGCGAGTCTGATTGCCGTGCTTCGGGGTACCCAGCCCTTGACCTGAAATGTCACCTCCACCAATGTTGTTGTTGTAATAGATATAGTACGGTTCGATGAGAAACCCTGGTACGGTCTTGATCTGATTGTAAAATATGATGAAGTCCGCATCAGCGGAGGCATTTCGACCCTGACCTGTTTCGACGATGTTGGCTTGACCACTACCGACGGCTGCCCCTTGGAGGAGGTCCGTTTCTGCCGTTCGAAACCAGCCGACATGAGAATCCAGTATGCTGTTACTGTATTGCATCATGACTCCATCAAACGAGAAGCCGGTGTTGGACCAATCAAAGTGACCGAACAAACTCTGATCGCCGAAGACCAGATACTGCCGACCAGCCTTGAGACCCAGACCCTGTATACCGACAAAGTTACGAATCAACATGTAGCCGGCTCGCACTCCGAGTGTGCAAACCGGCCTCTGGCCAGGATCAGGCGTAGCCCCACAGGTTTGGATCGAAGGGTCTCCGTTGTTCCCAGCGCCCCCGGGACCGACCGGCGTGCCGTTTCCGCCCCAGGTGCGTGAATCGATCAACTCCAGGTAAAAGTTGACGTTGGGTGACAGATCATAACCGATGCCCAACCGGATCATCTGCTGGACGAATTGGTCGGTTGCGCTACCTGGCAGGTTATTTGGCGTAGTACCGGGAGCGTTACATTGTCCGCTGGCGCCGATACCACCACCGAAACAGACGTTGCTGCGGTATTCAGGCCGCACACGCAGATCCGCGCGGAGCCAGAGGTTTTTAAGGTCGAAGTTTCTGCCGATCTTTGGATCGAACAGTTCGTACGCTTCTTTTTGAGGTATGCCACGCCCGATGACGATCGGATTGGTAATTTTTTCCCCTTCGGGTAATTCGAAGGCGCCCTCGGTTGGACCACAGGGGATAAATGGTCCGACCCCCACCGTTATCGCCGCGAGGAGGACCGTCTTCCAGGATCGCCGAACTGTCGATTTAGGAATCGTCTTTACGGTACCCATGCCCTGAACAAGAGATGGTCGACTCGCGCAAGCCCTTCAGCACGATAAAAAGAATGGGTAACGAGATGCCCGTATATATGATTATCTATGTAACGTCAATGGGAGGGTTCGATGAAGGCCGGATAAGAAAGGGGAAGCTACGCTCGTGTCATCCTCCTAAAGCCGCCGCACTGATCATTCCTGGTTATATGGGACCGGATTTGCTAACAGACGCCGCGGCCTCCTCCGGTGGTGCACCGGCCGCGGTGATCTCTTCTTCAGCTTCCTTGATAGAAGCTTGAAAGTCCTGTTCGACCATTTTGACTTCTTGCTGGATCATGTTCAACTCCGGTTCCACCGACTTGCGAAGATCCTCGGCCGTATCTTTAAAGCCCTTAATGGCTTTCCCAACTTGGCGTCCGACTTCAGGAAGCTGTTTCGGGCCAAATAAGAGAAAGGCGATCACCAGAATAATTAAGATCTCGCTGGCTCCCAATCCAAACATGATTCAGGCTAGTAATAGTAATGCGTTAATCTCCCCGCGCCCAGTCGTCACAGCCCACTCAGGCCTTCTACCCTTGTTTCACCTGATCCGGCTGCGCCGCTTGGGGGGCTGCCGATTGTGTGGTTTCTGAACGGACATTGACGTGACTGGAGGAGGCGGACTGCGATTGAGGCTGCTCAGATTGTTCGGCCGGTGTCACGTCAATGGCATCGGCCTCGTGTACGGACTTCTTGAAGCCTTTGATGGCTTTACCAAGGCCTTCTCCCAATTGGGGAAGCTTACCGGCGCCGAAAATGATCAGGACAATGATCAAAATCAGCAGTAATTCCATCCAGCCAAATGAACCGAACATCGAAACCTCTCGTGAATGCGGTAAGTATGGCCTTCGAGCGGTTAGGTCACCGAAATGGAGGCACTTCTCATCCACTTCATTTGTCTCGAAGGCTATAGGAAGATTGCGGGACAAGTCAAGAAGAAGAACGGGCAGGGGCGTTAGAACGGTTGAATAATTCCACCTCCGAGGACCTGGTCTCCGTCATAGAAGACCGCGGATTGACCGGGGCTTAAGGCCCGTTGAGGCACCCGGAACTGAACGCGCATACTTGAGGAGGTCAACGGTGACAGAATGGCAGGCGTCGGCGGTGTCGCGTAGCGGACTTTGACGTGAACTTCAGTCGGTCTCTCCAATAGATGAGGCACAAAGATATTGAGGTCGCTCACCGTGCACTCTTGCCTGCGCAGAGATTCCTCAGAGCCGAGCATGACGGTATTCGTCGCCGGGCGGACTTCCTGAACATAGAGCCGTTGTCCTGTGGCTATGCCAAGGCCGCGGCGTTGGCCCGGTGTGTAGAACGCAATACCGTCGTGTCTGCCCAAGGGCTGCCCGGTCTCATCAATGAAGAGGCCTGGTGTCTTGGCTTCGGGAACCTCTTTTTCGATGAATGTACGGTAGTCTCCTTGAGTGACAAAGCAGATCTCCTGACTTTCTTTCAGCTCGTCTGCCGGGAGGCCTAAAGCCTCGGCTTCCCTCCAAACGTCCGATTTGAGCAGGCTACCGAGAGGAAAACGGAGTCTAGGTAGCCAGGAAGGGTCGAGGCGGTAGAGAAAGTAGGTTTGATCTTTGCGCTCATCACTGGCTCGCGCGAGGACCGGAGTTCCCTGGTGTTTCTGAAGACGAGCGTAATGACCTGTCGCGACATAAGTGAAGTCCCGCGAGGAGGCGAGATCCACGAGTCCCCGAATCTTCACCCTCTCGTTACAGCGGACACAGGGATTGGGTGTCGTGCCGGTCGTATAGCCGTGGAGAAAATCGTCAATGACTCCCTTCCGAAACATATCCCGGGCATCGATGACTTCGTGGGAGATGTTGAGCAGTCTGGCGACGTGTTTGGCGATGCCGACCTTGCAGCATCCACGCTCCTGCCATTTCTTAGATGGTGATACGGCTTCGTCTTCGTGTTCCCATACCTGAAGCGTAATCCCATGCACCGCGTAGCCTTGGCGGACGAGTAATGCTGCTGCAACGGAGCTATCAACTCCGCCGCTCATACCGAGAAGGACGGTCGAGCGATTCATTGGGACCCATTGTACCGGGAGGAGTTGCTAAAGGGCTAGAGGTCTACCGCGTGCGCTTTGGCTCGATGGGATGCCAAATCGTGAACATTCTTGGGGGATGAGGAGTGTTCATCGGTCCACTTATGGGCTCCCATGTCACACATGCCATGGAAGTGAGCGCCATCCTCGATGGAAATGCCCGGTGTGCGAAGATCGCCGATGAGAATGCCTGGTTTAAGGATTTGAATTTTGTCGGTCGCTGTTACCGTGCCGTTGATCTTCCCGCTGGTCATCAGCGTACCTACCGAAAGAATGCCTTTGATGACCGCTTGTTCTCCGATAATGAGTGTCCCGGTGGTGTGGACTTCGCCTTCAACACGGCCATCGATGCGGATGGTCCCATCAAAATTGAGAACGCCTTTGAAATCGACTCCTTTCCCAAGAAACGTAAAATTATCTGTATTGCTCGACTCTTGAGCACCTTTATCGCCTAGAGCCCACATCAACTTTCTTCGCTCCTTGTGACGCTAACCGACAAGTGTACTGCCCTCAAATGAGGTTTGACAGGAGAGGAAGCTCACTCGGTGAGATGGCGCCTCCTCTCTTTGTCGTCTTGTTGTCGAGTGTATCACATGACTAGGCTGAGACCCTCCGGATGGCTGGCTCGGCTGAAATGCCGACGGAGTGGAGAGGTGTAGCTTCACGTTGGTATTGGGGGGCGGCTTGTCCCATCTCTAAAGTACCGTTAAAGAGGACCCCTTCTTCAATGGAGAGAACGGGTGTGGTGACTCCGCCGTCGATGATCGCGGGAGCTCGCAACTTCATCTTGTCTTTGGCATGAATATCCCCTGTAATCTTCCCCTTACAGACGATGGTGCCGGCCGTAACTTTTGCCGTAATGACAGCCTCTTCGCCAACCAACAGGATGCCGTCGGTGTGGATTTCCCCCTCAAGAGTCCCATCGATCCGCACGGTCCCGTTGTAGGTGATGGTCCCCTTAAACACCACACCTTTCCCGACAAAAGCGCTGACATCTTGCCCGGGGTCCTGTCGCATAGGCTCCAGACTCGCCCCATTGCTCTCGCTTTCGACGTCGTCGGAACGCCTACCGTCTTGTTTGTCCTTCCACATACGCGCCCCTCCTCTCACATGTTTGGGATACCCGGGCCCTACTGAACCGCGGAGCCCTTATCCTTAGGGAACTTATCGGTCGGTTCCGCTGAGATATTTAGCGTCCATATGCTGAAAAGGCAACAAGATCAGCTTTTTGGGCGAGCACGCGGCACCGAGGTCACGACGAGGGTTAACTCAGGAGGGTGTCCACAACTCCATCGAGTTCGTCGGGGGAAAAATAATGAATGACGATTTTTCCCCCTTGCTTGTGGGAGTGGATCGTCACTTTCGTGCCGAGGCGTTTCTGTAGCCTGGCTTCGAGATCAGCCCAGGATGAACTGCGGAGACTCTTTGGCTGCCGATGCTTTCCTGCAAGGGAAAGTTCCACGAGCTTTTCTGTTTCTCTGACAGAAAGAGTGCCTGCGGCCACCATTTTGCCGACTCTGAGCTGCTCATCCGTGGATTGGAGGCCGAGCAGTGCTTTCGCATGCCCGGTTGTCAGTGTTCCCCCTTCCACGAGCTCCTGCACTTCAGGGTGAAGATGGATCAGTCGAACGAAGTTTGCGACAGAGGAACGATCACGTCCGACTTTTACGGCAATCGCGTCCTGCGTGAGGCCGAATTCATTCATCATGCGCGAATACGCCCGCGCAGTCTCCATCGGATTCAAGTCTTCTCGTTGGATATTCTCAACTAATGCCATCAAGAGAGATTCTTGATCACCGCAATTGCGAACGACGACGGGGATGGTCTCAAGACCGGCTTCCTTTGAGGCTCGCCATCGGCGTTCTCCGGCGATCAATTCGTAAATGCCGTCACCCTTGCGGCGAACGATGATCGGCTGAAGAACGCCGCTCTCTTTGATGGACGCCGTCAGTTCAGCAAGCTCTTCCTGGGGGAAGGTGTGCCTCGGTTGATAGCGGTTTGGCACAATGTTCTCGATCCGGACTCGCTGGACATCGGTTGGTTCCGTCGGCTGGCTCGTTTTGGAGGATGGGAGGAGGGCGCCAAGTCCTTTACCGAGAGCCTTTTTTTCCATGGCCAACAAACTCCCTAGCTAGACATACGTATGCTTGCGAGCCGGCGGATGCCACGTTGTACAAAACTCCAGGCCGACCGTAACTCGGAGCTTCTGCGAGCGAGACATTGCGCGGGATGACGGCTTGATAGACCTTATCGACGAAGTGGGATCGTATTTGTTCGACAACTTGTCTAGATAAGGTATTGCGCGAATCAAACATGGTCAAGACAATGCCCTCCAGGTCGAGATTTGAATTAAACGATTGGCGGACAAGATCGATGCTCCCGATGAGTCTGGTGAGACCTTCCATCGCGTAATATTCACACTGGACTGGAATGAGAACCGAATCTGCGGCGGTAAGAGCATTGATGGTGAGAATTCCAAGAGCTGGAGGACAATCTAGAAAGACAAAGTCGTACGTGTCCCTGATCTCGTTGATGATGTTTCTGAGATGACCCTCACGCCCTTCGGTATTAACGAGCTCGACTTCAGCCCCCGCAAGATCCGAGTTTGTCGGCACGATAAACAGTCCAGGAACCGATGTCTGCGTTGAAGATTCTTGGATTGTACTGTGCTTAACAAGGCAACTGTAAGTTGTGTTCTTCAGAGACTCGTGGTCAATGCCTAACCCACTCGTCGCATTCCCTTGAGGGTCCATATCGATGAGCAACACGGATTTTCCTTCTAACGCAATGGCGGACGAAAGATTTATCGCTGTAGTGGTCTTGCCGACACCGCCTTTTTGATTCGCGACCGCAACGACCTTTCCCATCGAAGAACTCCTACACCAAATTTGTTCCACGTGGAACATTAAGACCGGTTGATTTAGGATGATGGTGTAACAATGGAAATCACCCTTTGTCCATATCCTCTCTGAAGTTGAAACGTGTATTCGCTCTCCAATAACCAGCTGGACGAAAAATACGAACGATCTATCGGTTGTGACGAATAGAGAATGGCTTTCCCTCCCTGCCGAAGGAACTTTGTGCCGTTGCGTAGAATCAATTCATGTTTCAAGGCGCGGGTTGTCAGATAATCAAACGATCCATGCGACAGATGCTCGTTCAGGAATCTATCTAGGGTTCCGTCGAATATGTCGACGTTTTCAAGCCTAAGGAGACCTACGATGAAGTGAAGGAACGAGGACTTCTTCCTCGTTGGCTCAACAAGGGTAATAGCCAGATCCAGTCTTGCAATTTTTAAAGGAATCCCTGGAAACCCAGCGCCCGTACCGACATCGAGTAGTTTGGCTCCAACCTTAATGTCGTCGGCTTTGAGTGCGACAAGAGAATCCACAAAGTGTTTGACGATGATCTCATCGTCCAGGGTAAGGCTTGTGAGATTGAATGATTGATTCCAAAGTCGAAGCTGATGCAGGTACACCATAAATTGTTGCACCTGCTTGGTGCTGAGCGAAACGCCAATTTCATTCGAGCTTGCTTGCAGCAGCAAGGAAGGTGAACTCGTTTGTTCCACGTGGAACAATTACGCTGATGTGGGAGTGAGGTCAATAGGGAAGGTTGGGTCAACTCGAATATTACGGCACTATTTGTCGAATAGAAGAAAGCTGACGTCGACTCTTTTCTATCGCAACTACGAGCAAAGATATGGCAGCAGGAGTCACGCCTGATATTCTCGATGCCTGGCCTACTGTTTCAGGTCTTACTCTATTGAACTTCTCTCGAACTTCCTTGGAGAATCCTGAAACCATGTTGTAGTTGAACGTGTGAGGAATTAATTTTTGCTCAAGTTTCTTAAACTTATCCACTTGTTTGATCTGACGACGTACGTAACCCTCGTACTTGATCTGGAGTTCTACTTCTTCAGAAATTTCATCTTCTTGAATGAACGACATACCGAAAAGACTTAAGAGTTCTCGATAGCTTGATTCCTGCCGACGAAGAAGCTGTGCCATGGTCATGGAAGACGAGGCGTTCTCGAGGTACGTGTCTTTTGTCTGTAATCGGATTTCCTCTGTGATCAGCGGCCTGACTGTATTCAGATGTTCGATCTCCTTTTCGATCTGATGTTTCTTCTGCAAAAGTCTCTCATGCGCTTCGTCAGGAATCAGACCCACGTCATATCCAATTTCCATGAGTCGAAGGTCTGCGTTGTTGTGGCGGAGGAGCAGCCGATACTCAGCTCTTGATGTAAACATTCGATAAGGTTCGTAGGCATCTTTTGTAATGAGATCATCGATGAGTACCCCGATATAGGCTTGAGACCGATCGAGGATGAGAGGAGCTCGCCCTCGCAACTTCAGAACGGCATTGATGCCCGCAACTAAACCCTGCGCCCCAGCTTCTTCATACCCAGAGGTTCCGTTGATTTGTCCGGCGTGATAGAGACCTGCAACATGTTTTGTTTCGAGCGTTCGGTAGAGTTGACGAGGAGGAAAATAATCGTACTCAATCGCATAGCCAGGCTTGAGCATTTTGGCATGTTCTAATCCAGGGATTGTTCTGAGCATAGCCGCCTGCACGTCAACCGGCAGGCTGGTTGAAATGCCGTTCGGATAAAATTCAATCGAGTCGAGACCCTCAGGTTCGATAAAAACCTGGTGTCGCTCCTTCTCGACGAAACGTACGACTTTATCCTCGATGGAAGGGCAGTACCGAGGTCCAGTAGATTCGATGACGCCGCTGTACAACGGTGAGCGGTCGAGATTCCTATGGATGATCTCGTGCGTCTCTCGGCCGGTATAGGTCAGGTGACAGAGAACTTGTCTCGTGGTGATGTGCTGGGTGCGATACGAAAAAGAAGGAGGAGGAGTATCTCCTGGTTGAGGAATCATCACGGAGAAATCAATCGTAGTCTTGTCCAATCGCGGAGGAGTTCCCGTCTTGAGTCGTCCGATCTCAAAGCCAAGGTCTCGCATGCAGTCCGAAAGGTGTTCAGCCGAAGCTTCTCCCGCGCGACCGGCCGGAAAATGGTTCAACCCTATATGGATAAGCCCCTTAAGGAATGTACCCGATGTCAATATGACTGCTTCAGCATCAATCCGTTCACCCGAGCCAGTCACGATCCCGGTTACCACACCTCCCGCGACGAGCAGTCGGTCCACGACACCTTCCGCCAGGGTAAGGTGCTCCTGCGAGGCGAGGGTTTTCTGCATAGCCGCGCGATACAGCGCTTTGTCGCATTGGGCGCGCAACGCCCGCACCGCCGGTCCTTTGCTTGTGTTGATGAATCTGAATTGAATCCCGGCGAGATCCGTATTTCGCCCCATCTCACCGCCGAGCGCATCGATCTCCTTCACGAGGTGCCCTTTGGCGATCCCCCCGACAGCCGGATTGCACGACATCTGCGCGATTCGATCTAGCTCCATCGTCAAAAGCAAAGTCTTGGCACCCATTCGCGACGCAGCCAGCGCTGCCTCACAACCGGCATGACCACCTCCAACGACGATGACGTCAAATGCAGCGGTCATCAGTTCCTCTATTTGCCGATACAAAATTCTGAAAAAATGCGGTCCAGAACTTCATCAGATGTAATTGCCCCGACAATTTCGCCCAGCGCATCAGCTGCACCCCGGAGATCGACCGCCACAAACTCCGGCGCTAAGCCCCGTTCGATCGAGATCAATGACTCTTGCAGTGATGTCTCGGCCTGCTCGAGCGCTACCCGATGTCGAATATGAGTGACGACGACACCATCGTTCGCTTCGAAAGACGGCTTCACAAACTGTGCTCGAACAGCGCTCTTCACCGCCTCCAATCCCTCGCCCCTGTGAACCGAGATAGGAAGAACCTTGCTCCCTGTTCGAGCTCGAAGTACATCAGACAGCGATTGTACGGACGCAGCGTCGATTAAATCGCTTTTATTAACGATGACTAAACGTTCTTGACCAAGTGACGGAAAACAGAAATTCCTGAGCTCCATGTTTTCTACCAATTGAGAGCCATCCAAGACATGCAGGATGACATCCGCCTGATCCTGAGCTTCCTTGGACCGGCGGATGCCGGCCAGTTCAACAAGGTCAGTTGTATCACGCAACCCAGCGGTGTCGATCAAGGTCACTCGCAGACCATCCCAGACGACCGACTCTTCGATCGTATCCCGAGTCGTGCCGGGGATGTCGGTCACAATAGCTCGGGCTTCACGGAGTAAACTGTTCAGCAAACTTGATTTGCCGACATTCGGCTCCCCGGTGATCACCGCTCGGACTCCGTCGCGCAGTACGCGTCCACTCTCGGCGGACGCCAACATTCGTCGAACCTGAGCCAGGGTCTCTTGGAGAGAGGCCCTCATCTCATCACGTCCAACGAACGCAATATTCTCCTCGGCGAAGTCGATTCCTGCTTCAAGGTGAGCCAACAGGCCCACAAGACCGGTCCGTAGTCGATGGACTTCCTGCGCGAGCTCGCCGCGGAGCTGGCGCTGTGCCAATCTGAGGCTGAGTTCGGACTTGGCCCTGATGGTGTCCAGCACCGCCTCAGCTTGGGACAAATCTAGGCGACCCTTCAAGAAGGCTCGTTTGGTAAACTCTCCTGCCTGCGCGAGACGGGCTCCGGCAGCCAGGCAGGCCTCACAGACTCGTTGCAGAACTATTCCACTTCCATGGCAATGAATCTCAACCACGTCCTCCGCAGTAAAAGACCGAGGTGCCTTCATATAGACTACAAGACCTTCGTCCACTATCTCCTCGGTCAACGGACCAGTCTTGGAACGTGATCGGCTGTCGATTGAAGAAACAGGGCGTAAGACAATATCGGCGAGGTGCAGTTGGTGAGAAGTGACCGATAGAAGCGATCTCTTGGAGCGCAGCCGAACAACATGCCCGGCGATATCAACGGCATGTGGCCCACTTATCCGAACGATACCAATACCTCCCTCCCCAGCAGGAGTGGCGATGGCACAAATCGTATCCTCGGGGGTTTCAACGGCCGGCATGTTCCCACAGGTTCGTGAGAGTCAGTCACATCAAGCTCAACCGACTGAGCATCATGGCTTGCTGCCTTGTTCGTCCGTAGCCGGAACTATGACAGGCGTTCGAAAGAAAAAGCGATCCGTGACGAACTGTTGCACGATGGTGAGCAGGTTATTGGTCAACCAATACAGCACGAGGCCCGCAGGAAAATTGATGAATAGGAACGTCATGAGGGCCGGAAGCATCAGCATGATTCTCGCCTGAGTCGGGTCCATGGTAGTCGGTTGGATCTTTTGCATGACCACCATACTGATGCCCATGATGATGGGCAGAATATAGTAGGGATCCTGAACCGACAGATCGCTAATCCACAATCCTAACGGCGCTTGGCGTAAATCGATCGTCATGTACAGAATATTGAACAACGATACGAACACCGGCATCTGCAATATCATAGGGAGACAGCCGCCCACAGGATTGACCTTGTGGTCTCGGTAGAGCTTGATCAGCTCCTTGTTCAACCGTTCACGATCGTCTTTGAATTTTTCCTGGAGAGCCGCCACCCTAGGCTGAATGCCCTGCATCTGTTTCATCGATGTGTAGCTCTTGTATTGCAGCGGAACAAACAACAGCTTAATGATGACTGTCAGGAGGATGATCGTCAGTCCATAATTATGAGTATAATCATTGATATAACGAAGCACGTAGAAGATGGGCTTGGCCACGGCCCGTACCATGTCCCAGCTCCCGAACAGAAACCATCCAAAGTCGATGGTATCTTCGAGCCGAATTTGCAAATTTTGAAGTGTGTCAAACTCCTTGGGTCCGGCGAACAGCTGGAGTGCGAGAGGTGCGCCTGCTGGATCCACAGGCAATCGGACCGCAGTGGAAACGAGCTTGTCCCCTTGTTTCCTGGGCAACGCGGAGGCAGTAGTCTTGGGAATAAGCGCGGAAATGAAATACTTATCTTGTAGCGAGACCCATTTCACGGAGCCCTTGCGCTCAGTCTCGGATTCCGGCGCGTCGGTTTCAATCTTGTCGTCGATGAGCGAGGCCGTTCCGACCGATCCAATGAACCCCTCTCCCCAATCCACAATTCCGAAATTGGTCCCCAAACCGACACTCACCGTTCCTCCAAGACCACTGGATTTCAACGCGATATCGACGACATACCTACCGGCATGAAAGGTCAGCTGTTTTTCTAGGCGCACGCCGGTCGCAGGATTATCGTAATGAAAGGTCATATGACCAGTGGGATGGTCCTGGTCCAAGGCCGTAAAGTCCTTTTCCACTCTGTAGATCCCGTCGCTCAATTCCTTTGACTGAGAGGCATCAGCCGCTGATACCGTCAGGGGCTCGGCAAACTTGCCTCCTTGTCGAACGAGTTGCACCGCGGGCTTTCCATCAGAACTGCTGTGATACCGTTTGAGTTCCCAGCTAATCAGCGCGGCACCGCGGCTCGTGAACTTAGCTCGATACAGATCCGTTTCGACCTCGATCAAGTCTCTAGCGACAGGTTCACCACGAGCTTCCTGAGTCCCCACGTCCCCACCAGATGATTTTGCAGATGATTTTTCCGGGGCTGCCTCCTTAGTCACAGGAACCCGTGGCGTTGGTGCTCCGGGACCTGTACTCGCAGGGGATGACGTATCGTTCGCGGAAGGCTCGCTCGGTTCCAAAATGGTCGGTTCGGGGATGAGGCCCAGCTCTTTGAGCAGGTACTCGTACCCAAAGATAATCGCAAGGGACAGTACCAAAAACACGATGACTCGCTTGTCCATGAGCACGCTATGCTTTCTCTAAAAAGAGGTAATCGTCGCTACTTGACCGGGTCTTCTCCCCCGGGGTGAAAGGGGTGACATTTCATAAGCCGGAGGATGGCTAATCCAACCCCCTGTAACACTCCGTATTTGGTGATGGCATCTGAGGCATATTGCGAACAGCTGGGTTCGAATCGGCATGTGCGACCATACAAAGGAGAAATCACCATGCGATATCCCCGAATAAGCCACAGACACAACGATTGCATATCAATCTACCCTTGGTCGAAGAAGATGGAGCCCCTCAAGCGCGGTTCTCCATGCTTGGACCAACCCATCCCGAGATTGCAGCAGTGCGTCTCGCTTTGGAAACACGAGAAGTCCCCGTCCTGGAGCCAAGTCCGGATGTGATTGCCTCACCAGTTCACGAAAGACTCGCTTGGCCCGATTCCGTCGCACCGCAGTTCCAAATCGCTTCCCGACGATAATCCCCACGCGACTCGGGGCCTCATCCATTCTGTAGGCCAAGAGACTGAAGAGGGCGGTCGAAGTTCGCCGACCATGATGTTTGACGATCTGGATGTCCCGATTGCGACGCAAAAAAATGACATCTCGTCCCTGCGTTTTCGCCGTCATTGGTAAAGGGGTGCAACTTCCCAGCAACCAGTCCGTCCATGACCCAGGAGAGAGCTTTAGCTGGTAGGTGAACGTACGCTCAACAGCAACGGAAGCGATTGAAGCGCGACCCGAAGAACACCTGTTCTTCCAAAATGATGTATTTAGACAGTCAACCGAGCTCGTCCCTTAGCCCTGCGGCGGGCCAACACCCTACGCCCGTTCTTGGTGCTCATACGCTTCCTAAATCCGTGCTCACGCTTCTTTTTCAAGTTGGACGGTTGTTGAAATGTGAACGACATGATCCCCCCCTCGATTCCCATCCCTTGGATTATCAGGTGAAATGAACAGCGAATTATAGGGGAGGCTCGTGGGCCTGTCAATTTCATGTTCCTGCCCCTTGGCCTTCCGATCCCCGTAGGATCGACAGACCTCAGACTCTAATGTCCGCCTTGTTGAGGCGCTTTTGCTTCCTGCCACCAGAATGCCACAACAGCTCCTGCCTAGAGAGGACCAAACTGAACATAAACATGTGGCCTAGAATGAATCTTGATCCGACAACTACGATCATCAATGGCACCGAGCTTGCTGCACATTTTCGGCGTGCTAGTATGCCTGAAGGTCTAAGTCTGTTATGCTGGCGCATCTATCTTAAAATGTTCTTCATGCTCTTTGTAAGGATGGCACCGGCAGCAGACCATGGGCTGCTGCACATTAATCAATAACACCAAGCAAGAACTGAATTACCCACAGCTCTGGGTAGAATTTGTAAGGAGGATTTTTCATATGCTGAGAAAAGCATCCCTTGTCGCTCTTGCCATAACTCTCATTGGGATCGCTGGATGTGCGGAGCCTCCAACCCAGCAGATTCAGGAAGCGGAAAAAGCTCTCAAAGATGCACAGGAAAGCGGCGCCGCCACCTATAGCGCAGAAGACTATGCCAAGCTTGAAGGTACCCTTGCGGCGTTGCGGAAAGAAGTCGCCGATCAGGACGAAAAGTTCACCCTCTTTCGAGACTACGGCAAGACCCAACAACTGTCTGCCTCGGCTAAAGCCGATAGTGAACGGATCAAGGCGACCTCAGCGCAAAAAAAGGAAGAAGCCAAGGCCGCAGCCTTGCAAGCTCAACAAGTCGCTGAAGAGGCGGTGAAAGCGACGCAAGATTTGGTCGCCAAGGCACCCGTCGGAAAAGATCGGGCGGCGGTGGAGGCCATCAAGAATGACGTGGAAGGGTTGAAGTCATTGCTGAAACAGGTCCAGGCTTCGATCGACAAAGAAGATTATCCCGCTGCGCAAACCCAGGCGAAGGCTATTCACGACATGAGCCAAGGTGTGTCCGCTGAAATACAGAACGCCCTCGCGAAGGTGGGAAAAGGCAAACCCGCAAGAAAAAGTACCACACGGCATGGCGCTTGATCGTACACATAAGACGCTGATCGCGATTCTCTGGGTCCTCTGCGTGACCGGTTGCGTTCAGGCCGCTCCGCCGGACCTCATTGTAGCCCTTGAAGCCATTGATCAGGATTTAATCGCAATGCGGGCTCCGGAGTCCGCGGCTGAGGAGTACGGGCAGTTCGTTCACCAATGGATCACTCTGAAAACGCGCGTCCAATTGGACGATGATCTGATCCGATGGCCATGGGAATCGAGCGATCTTGAGAATGAACTCCGGCGGTTGTACATCCTGGGCGAACGTACGGTCTCCCGGCTGCACGAGAGACAGGCCTCGCAGCATCGCGCGGCACAGGAGAAGGTGATTCGTCTCGAGGAACAGCTTCATACGATCACATCAAGGGTCCAATCCATCGATGGGCGTATCCTCCTGGGAGAAAAAGTCGTTCAGACGGATCTCCTCGTTAAACAGGCCCGTTCCTTCTTCGAGCAACAAGACTTCCATCGAGCCATGCAAGCGGCAGAGAAAGCCGATCATGCTCTCAAGGCACAGGCTTCATTACTCAGCCAAGAATTAGGGCGATACGCCGACGAGAATCGCATCGCCTCTTGGCAGACCTTAGCCAGACAGACCATCGCCTGGTCGCGAACCCACCAATCAACGGCAATCGTGGTGAGCAAGGCCGACCGAGAATTGACTCTCTACAAGAACGGACGGAAGGTGTTATCATACTCGGTCCGGTTGGGATTTAATGGCATGCTGGAGAAACAGTTCCAGGGGGACGGTGCGACACCGGAAGGTCGCTATCGTGTGACGGACAAACGAGGCCAAGGGCAGACGCAATTCTATCGAGCCTTGGCTCTGGATTATCCCAATGCAGAAGATCGTCGGCGATTCGCCCTTGCAAAGAGGGCGGGAACGATCAGTCCTACCAAAGGCATTGGGGGCCAAATCGAAATTCATGGAGCCGACAATGAACTCTTAGCACAGACCCTTGGGTGCATCATGCTCGATAATCAGAATATGGCTGTTCTCTACGAGGGGGTGTCCGTCGGGACACCGGTCACGATCGTCGGTGCCTTGAAGAAAGAGAACGCGGTGGCCATGGCCTTATCTGAACTCGCCCAGCATAGAGGCGAAACCTGAGTGGAGCCTGATGCGCCGACTTCTTCTTCCAACGTCAGCGGCGGTCTTACTGCTACTCTTACTCCTACTACTGGTCATGACCGCTCGCACACCCAGTCTCGTAACGCCCGAGGCTCCCCAAGCAGTTCAGCAGCCGCCTTTCCGGGATAACGCCGGTCTTCGTACAATGCAAGCCCGGTATAAGGTACTCTCCAAGCAGCTGTCTCAACTCATGCCGAACCAGCCGTACATTTTAGTCGACACGGCTCGCAACCGACTCTATGTCAAGCACCAAGAGCAAGTCGTCCTCGATGCGATTGCTTCGACCGGTAGCGGGACAATTCTTGACAAGCCCGGAGGAGTTAACAACCAGTGGGTCTTCGATACGCCCCGGGGAGAATTTCTCGTCAAGTCGAAACTGACCAATCCCACCTGGATCAAGCCCGATTGGGCATTCATCGAAGAAGGACTCGCGGTGCCACGAAATGCCGCGGACCGTGCCGAGCAGGGGGTCCTCGGCGAATATGCCTTGGGATTCGGCCAGGGCTATTTCATCCATGGGACCTTGTATACCCGTTTGTTGGGAAGAAACGTGACACATGGATGCATCCGGCTCAATGACAACGACCTTAAGGGTGTCTACAAGCTCGCTCGAGTGGGGACACCGATCATGATCTTTTGATCCCTCAAGAGCGCGCAGATACTACCAATGAATCTCTGCGCCATTTTTTTCCTGCTCGCCTTCACCGCGCCAAGTTGGGCAAGGGATATCGAAGTCTTTCCCGACTTAAATCTCAAGAACACCAGCGAGCTGAAGGAGGCAACGCGCGTCCTTGAGGAAGAGCTAAAGCTGGCTGCTCGTCCTCAAACCTATCTCCTGATCGATTTGGGCAGGAGCACGATTCACATCAAAGGTCGTGGCATCGGCCTTCACCACATTCCCATCATTGCATGGTCCACAAGCTCATCAGAGGGTCTCAAAGGAATCCACCGATTGGTTGCACGGCCTCCGGTCGTCAGACGCAAGATTGAACCGGGTGCTGGAATTGAGCAGGAGCCTATTTCTCTCGTCGATATGCCGACCGACTATGTGTTGGCCTTCAATCCCTCACTGAGCGTCACAGTCGTTCCGTCCGTTGCCGGCGAGGGCCTCCTTCAAAGCGCCGTCCTCATGGGAAAAGCGGGGTGGCGAACTATGAAGGACTGGACGAGTGCCCTCCTAACGGACCACTCGTCCGAGCCCACTTCTCATCTTCGACTAACCTTATCGGTCGACCATGCACAATCCTTGGCCTGGTCTCTCGTCGATGGCATGGCTCTGGTCATTCGTCGCCCAACCGCCAAGTAGGACTGCAGGGCCTAGAATCCGTATTGTCTTTTCTAGGTTGGCTCAATAAGATACAAGCAGCTTTTCGAAGATTCTCACCAGGCCTCTTCTCGATGAGGTATCTATGTCCAGACGGGTGAACAACAAGCCTCCCGCATCGTTCCAGTCCTTGGTCCATCTGGCCGCCGATGTGCTGAGTCACGAGCAAGTCATTACGCGTCTGTGGTCGTATGGCCATCAACTCTGTAGGCCGGATCCCAAAGAAATCGCCGACCGTCTGGGCTGGTTAACTAGCAGCTAAAATGTCCGTCACCCCGGAAATCCATGTTTCGCGCGACGTTCAGGAATGCGTTCGGAAGGCGGCCGCCTTCATCCTTGCCGTCAGCGAGCAAGCGATTCAATCCACCGGTCGATGTCTGGTCGCACTCTCGGGAGGATCTACACCGAGGAGTCTCTACCGAACCTTGCGTGAACCTGACTGGAGCGTACGTTTCAACTGGTCGAGAATCTTTTTTTTATTTGGAGACGAACGGTGCACTCCGCCCGAACATCCTGAAAGCAATTTTGGCATGGCTCAGACGGAGCTGTTTCAGCCGTTGAATGTTCGGACCGACCATATTTCTCGGATGAAGGGTGAGTATGAGGACCCCATGGCCGCGGCTCAGGAATACGAGGAAACGATTCGAAGACTTATCCAATGTCCTGTTCCAGATCTCCCCCGCCTAGACTTGATCCTTCTCGGCCTCGGCGAAGACGGCCATACGGCATCGCTCTTTCCCGGTACCCCTGCCCTCCAGGAACAATCCAAGATCGTCACGGTCGGCCATGCCCCCACAGGCATTCGGTCCCGCCTCACGTTAACCCTAGGTGTTCTGAATCGAGCGGCTGTGATACTGTTCCTTGTGACCGGCCCAGGTAAAGCAGAGATGGTCCGCCGGGTCGTCGAATCTGAATCCGCGGCGGATCGTTCCCTGCCGGCGGCGAGGATATCGCCGGAATCCGGTCGACTCGTGTGGATGCTTGATCAAGCCGCTGCGCAACAGCTCACGCAGGAACGATCACAGAGAGAGGGTACATGATTCTCGCAGGAGACATCGGAGCAACAAAGACAAACTTGGCGCTCTATGAGTGGACCAACGCACGAGCGGAACCCTTGCGTCTGGAGAGGTTTCCGAGTGGTGATTACAAATCCCTCGAAGATATTCTCGTCGAGTTCCTAACACCACCGAACCCGCCATCCCCTGCAACCTCGTTGGAAGTCGAAGAAATACATCAACGCGAAAAGCCTTCTACCCCAACTGCTAAGCCGGTGAAGCTGAGGGCAGCCTGTTTTGGAGTAGCGGGACCGGTTATCGACAATCGTTGTCAGACGACGAACCTCCCCTGGGCTATCGACGGCCAGACCATCGCCAAACAGTTCACTATTCCGCACGTGCAGTTACTCAATGATCTAGAGGCAACCGCCTATGGGCTTCTCTGGCTGCGTCCAGACGAGCTTGAGGTGCTGAATGCGGGCAATCCCCCGAACAAACGCCAGGCATTGGCACTCATTGCCGCCGGTACAGGATTGGGTCAAGGCATCTTATTCTGGGACGGCAAGACATACCATCCCATGCCGTCTGAAGGAGGTCATGCGGATTTTGCTCCAACCAATGATCAAGAAATCGACCTGCTTCGCTATCTCCGGACCCAGTATCTCCACGTCAGCTATGAGCGAATTCTCTCCGGCCCAGGCCTGCATGCCATTTATGAGTTCTTGCGCGACACGAAGAAGAACGAACCGACCTGGCTTGCACAAAAGATTAGCGTCGGCGATCCAGCCGCCGAGATTGCCCAAGCCGGATTGCAAGGACAAGGCGAGATTGCCAAACAAGCCTTGGATCTCTTTGCCTCGATCTATGGAGCAGAAGCCGGCAATCTCGCCTTGAAGGCGCTCTCACTTGACGGCGTGTATATCGGCGGCGGGATTGCTCCCAAGCTCATCACCAAGCTACAGGACGGCACATTCATGAAAGCCTTTACCAATAAGGGTCGCTACAAACGACTCATGACTCAGATACCCGTGAAAATCATCATGAACCAGCAAACGGCCTTGATCGGTGCGGCGTCCGTCGCAGGGGCGCTTTCCCTCACCTCCGCGCCATGACCTCCAGAGATCTCGACAGCTTCAAAAGAGCTGCTGCTCTAAAGGCCGTTGAATTTGTTCGCGATGGGATGGTTGTCGGACTAGGGACAGGATCGACAGCAAAGCATATGCTCGTCGCACTCGGTGAACGAGTCCGTACCGGCATGAACCTACGAGGCGTCGCAACGTCGCAAGAAACCGCGATCCTCGCCAGAGAGTCCGGCATTCCTCTTATCGATTCCGAGAATCGATGGGAGATCGATGTCGCCATCGACGGGGCCGATCAGGTCGATCCGGACCTCAATCTCATTAAAGGTGGAGGCGGAGCGCTCTTAAAAGAAAAGATTGTGGCGGCGGCGGCAAAGCAATTCATCGTGACGGTCGACCACACCAAACAAGTGCCAGTGCTTGGAGGGTCAGTCCCTCTCCCAATCGAAGTCATCCCCTTTGGGTGGCGCAATACCGCACGCGAAATTGAAGTGCTCACCAAAAGCCGCCCGGTACTCAGAGAGCGCGACGGGGTCCCGTTTAAGACCGAGGCCGGCCACCTTATCGTTGATGTCCATATTGCCCGCATCGATCGGCCTGGTGAATTGGAAACAGCACTGAATCTGATCCCCGGTGTCGTGGAAACGGGACTCTTTGTCGGTCGGACGAACGTCTTGATCGTCGGTACGCCTCAAGGCGTTCACACCCTCCATGTGCCGAGGCAATGAGTACTCGTTCGGCAGACGAGAGATTCTATCGAAGTTCGTCCGACGGGCCTGCTTTCTTCTGAGTGGCCCGATAGCGTATACACTCATACCATCGTCCGAATCCGCAGACGCCGCAACCACCACCAGACCACAAGGTGAAGACATGAGTCCAGATCATGTTCCAGGCAGCCACGACCCGTATCGGCTTCCGCGACATGTGATCCCAACACGCTACGACCTACGGTTTGAACCTGATCTCGCGGCCGCAACATTCACCGGCCAGGCAACGATCACGATCACGGTCAAACAGATCACGCAGACCATCCTGTTAAACGCCGTTGATCTCGTGCTTCAGTCAGCGGTGACTGAGCACGAAAATCGGCGGCAAGTGGAAGCACGTATCGAATTGGACGAAAAGTCACAACGGGCGGCGCTCTCGTTTCAAGAAGCCATCCCGCCTGGCGAGTGGCGTCTGCACCTTTCCTTTCATGGGCAACTGAACGATCAGCTTCGGGGCTTCTATCGCAGTACCTACAAAGATCCTTCAGGAGCGCTGCAGACGTTGGCGGCCACGCAGTTCGAAGCCACCGACGCGCGCCGAGCCTTCCCCTGTTGGGACGAGCCGGATTTCAAGGCGGTCTTCGTGACTACGCTCGTGATCGATCCTGATCTCACAGCCATCTCAAACACGTTAGTCACATCGGAGTCCATTGAGCACAACAAGAAACTCGTACGGTTTGCAGATACCATCAGGATGTCGACCTATCTCGTAGCCTTCGTGGTCGGCCGTATGGAGGCAACGAAGCCGGTATGGGTCGGAAAAACACCCCTTCGTCTGTGGACGGTCCCAGGGAAACAACCGCTCACGCCGTTCGGACATGAGATTGCCGTAGCCTCTCTAAAGTTTTTTGAGGACTACTACGGCATTCCATATCCCGGAGACAAACTGGACCTTGTGGCGATCCCGGATTTTGCCTCGGGCGCGATGGAGAATCTCGGGGCAATCACGTTCCGTGAAACGGCGTTACTCGTGGATCAACAGACCGGAGCCCATGCTGAGCTGGAACGCGTGGCCGACGTGGTAGCTCATGAGAACGCCCATATGTGGTTCGGCGACTTAGTCACCATGTCCTGGTGGAACGGGCTTTGGTTGAACGAGGCCTTCGCGACCTTCATGGAAATGCTGGCCGTCGATGCTTGGAAACCGGAGTGGAAACGATGGGAGAGTTTCAGCGTCGCACGAGCCGCCGCGTTCTCGGTCGATGGACTGGTGAGCACCAGGCCAATCGAATATCCAGTCCACGCACCTAAAGACGCCGATGCGATGTTCGATATTTTGACCTATGAAAAAGGGGCATCAGTCCTTCGCATGCTGGAGCAATATATCGGACCGACCATCTTCCGGGAGGGTGTGCGCCAATATCTCCGCTCCCATGCCTATGACAACGCTGATACGAACGATTTGTGGATGGCTCTTGGCACGGTTGCCAACCAACCAGTCCCCGAGCTGATGAACGGCTGGATCTTCCAACCTGGCTTCCCTTTGGTGACGGCTGAGGAACATGGCAACGAGCTGCGGCTCTCGCAGCGGCGATTCACCTATCTGGAACAAGAGTCGGTCTCCGAGCAGCTGTGGCAGATCCCGGTTCAGCTCCGTCTGATGGTCGGTGATCGCACGGAACATCGTCGGCTCCTGTTGACAGAGCGGGAGACGACTATAGGAATACCGGCTGGGGTCACCTCGGTCTTTGTCAACGAAGGAGGGCATGGGTTTTATCGTGTCCGTCATGGTGCTCCGCTTCTGGATCAACTACTCGATCAGGGTCTTGATCGCCTGGCGGCCATAGAACGGTTTGCCCTTATCAGTGACACATGGGCTACCACTGTGGCCGGGCTCACCGCACTTCCGGAGTACCTCCGGCTCACCGCTCATTTTAAGAGTGAGCGGGACAAAAACGTCTGGGCCGTATTGTTGGATTCGTTCGCTTTCTTGAACCGGGTTATTTCTTCTGCGGATCGGCCGACGCTCGAAGCTTTTGTTTGTGACCTTGTGAGGCCGGCCGTGAAGGATCTCGGATGGGACCCACTGCCGGGGGAATCAGATCTTCTACGGCAATTGCGGGGAGATCTGCTGGGTGCGCTCGGCAAGCTGGGCAGTGATCCTGCGACACAACATCAAGCAACGGAACGGTATCAAGCCTACCGCAAAGATCCGGCTACCGCCGACACGAATGTCGTGCCCGCTCTTGTGACCATTCTGGCCCATACAGGGGACGAGGCCCGTTACGAGGAGTTCTTAGAGCTCTATCGAACGGCCTCTACCCCTCAGGAAGAACGCCGGTACCTTTTTTCGTTGGCCTCGTTTCGACATAAGGAATTACACACGCGCACGCTGGCCCGTACGATCAACGGCGAAATCCGAACCCAAGATGCCCCGTTCATCGTCGGAGCCATGCTCATGAATGTGCATAGCTGTGAGACCACGTGGCATTTTGTGAAAACCAACTGGGATCACATGGACCGGCTGTTCCCCAAGCAAGGCCTCAGGCGGATGTGCGGGGGAATCGTGGGTCTCGCCACTCCAGGGCTCGAACAGGACGTGCGGGAGTTCTTTACCTCTCGCAACATCGATCTGGGAGGAAAAACGCTGGAGCAGTACTTGGAACAACTTCGTGTTGCCGTCTCGTTCCGCGAACGAGAAGGACGTACCATTCGAGCTGCGCTCGGCAGTTCGGTAGCCGCATGAAAGGCAGCGGATCCCTTCCAATCGATTCGTAGCTGACCAGGACCAGGATTCAGAAGGAAAAGAGCCGGGAGCAGGATTTGATGTACGTATTACATACTACGCACATCAGCTCCATTGTCGAGACCACTGCACCGCGCTACAATCAACGAACGTTCTAGCTGGAAAGTCCGATGTCCGATCTCCATTGTCCGGCCTGCGGGGCGAGCAAAATCCGGCTCGCCCACAGAAGGTCTCTTTCTGATATTCTGCTGGGCGGTCTGACGATTTACCCGTTTCGGTGCCAGCTCTGCGCCGATCGCTTTCGAACATTCCTCGGGCGCCGCACGCCCAATCCCCGACGCAGCTTTGAGCGTGTTGAAGTCTCCTTCCCGGTCTGGTTTAAGCCGCGCCGGTCCACCTACCCGGATGAGATGGGGCAAGAAGGCGTGATTGAGAATCTATCGATCCGTGGATGTCGGATTCGTTCCACGACTCCGGTGGCGATCGGCTCGCGGCTCGAACTAGAATTCCAGCATTCCAATGATTCCTTCCCGATCACTATTGAGGAGGCGGTGGTGCGGTCTTCAGTCAATGGCGCGATCGGCCTGCGCTTCACTCAACTCCGTCGAAGCGATGAGCGGCGCATTCGTCAGCTCATCGATGTGTGGTTACTCGAACTTTTGCCGTCAAGCCGCTAGCGAAGACAATCCCAATGCCCATGAGGGTTCAGGGCTATTCCTGACGAAGCACCGACAATGGCGGCTGGCCGAGTATCCGATAGCTACTGAGAAACCCGACCAGCATGGTGAGTATCGTCGTCGCTGTAAACCCCATGGCCAGCACCCTTAACTCAAGGCTCCACGAGAGGTCAAACACTATCGATAACAGGGCCCAGGACAGAGCGCTGGCCAATGCACATCCCAGAAACCCACCCAGCGCTCCCAGGAGCGCGTACTCGGCAGCAAACGAGCGTACAATCACGCTGCGAGTCGCCCCTAGGGCTTTTAGAATGACTGATTCGTACAACCGACGATAGCGCGTCGCCGCCAAGGCCGCTGCCATCACCAGACCTCCTGACAGCACACAGAACAGGGCCACGGCACGGATAGCGAGGGACAGTCGATCAAGTACCAGCGCAAAACTGTCGAGGACGTCGCCCATATTGATGGTCGTTACGTTGGGAAAGGATGCGACGACCGCTTGCTGTAACGCCAGTTCTTCGGACGGCGCCACGTGAGCGGTGGCTACAAAGGTATGTGGGGCTCCATCGAGGGCACCCGGCGAAACAATCATGTAGAAGTTCGTGGAAAAATTCCCCCACTCCACTTGCCGAATGCTGCTGATCTCTCCGGTGATGGGTACCCCCTGGATATCGAGCTCGACAGTGTCTCCGACTGTAAGGCCCAGTTGCTTCGCCGCATCCTCCTCGATCGAGATCAGCGGTTTGGTAAAGACCTGTCCATGCTTCCACCACTCGCCTTCTACGACCTTATTGTCTTTGGGGAGATCCTGGAGGAACGTCAGGACATATTCGCGTGTCAGGTACCACTTCTTCCGTCGTTCCTCCTTCTGGGAAGTTTTCTCCCTCCGCTCTTCTTCCTCGGACGTCGCTTCAAACTTCACCGGTTCACCCTTGACGGCTGACAGCCGGGATCGCACCAGCGGTATCAACTGAGGGTTTGGATCACTGGACCGTTGGCGCAGGAGCGCAGCCATCCCGTCTTCCTGGTCCGGTTGGATATCGATGAAAAAAAACGTCGGCGCGTCGGTCGGCCGATTATCGCCCACTTGGGTGAGGAGCGAGCGCTCGACGAGCGATACGGTCGTCACGACCATGACGGCGATGCCGATGGCAATCGTGATGCTCACCGCCTGACTACCGGGGCGTAGGACATTGCCCAGCGCTTGACGAAGGACGAGAGGCCCAGGGCATGACCATTTCTGAAGAGCCGCGAGCACCAGACGAGCTGATGCTCCCAACAGCAGCACAGCAGCTGAAAATGCGAGGATAAACAACAGCCCGACTCTCCATGACCCGGCCTGCCAGACCGATAAGAAAGCCAAGCCCAGGCCGATACCGGTCGACGTGAATGCTTTTACTCGGTCAATTCCTTTCCAAAACATCCACCATTGGGTCCTCCCCGGACTGTCCGAGGCAGCAAGGGGGGCGACGTCACGGCGAAAAATCCGAGCCGGTTTGACCTCGCGGATCGTCAACAGAGGCCATAGTGCAAAGAGCAACGTGGACAGCATGCCCAATGCCAGCCCCTTCGAAAGAGGAACGAGGGCGAGGTCGATCCCATTCTTCGCGAATCCCAATTGGTCAAGCAGATCCGATGCCATCAGGGCAGCAATCATCCACGGAAGTCCTTGGTGGAGCAGCACACCAAGCATCAGCCCGACCATGCTTCCGACCAGCCCAAGAATCATTGCCTGTAATCCGTAGGTCCAAATGATCGTAGGAGACTCTGTGCCGACTGTCTTCAAAATGGCGATCGTATTCAACTTTTCCCGCACAAAGGCATGCACCGACGTGGCGACCCCCAGGCCTCCTACAAACAGCGCCGTCAATCCGATCAGACCCAAATAACGGGTCAGCTGCTCCAAAGACTGCTTTAACTGCGGTTGTGCCTCTCGGTAAGTCGATACGCGAACCGAGTCCGCCGCAAGTCGTTCTCTCAGCTCGTAGAGCAGCGGCTCGGGCGCCATAGTGTTTGGGATTTTCAGTAGATATCGCTCACGAATCCTGCTGCCCATTTTGATCAAGTCGGCCGCCGCAAGCCCCTCTCGCGAGATCAGGACTCGAGGTCCAAGGCTGAAGGCGCTAGCCATGCGATCCGGTTCCGTCCTGACCAGCCCGGTGATGATGAACAGACCTTGTCCGATCCTCAGCTGATCTCCCATCGCGAGCCCCATCCGGATCAGGAGAGACTCCTGCACGACCACTCCAAAACAGGTACGGTCTGGGCACCGGCCGGTTTGCCGAGCAAGAAGGTCCACTAAGTTGCCCTGTGGTTCCAGTCGAAGCGTGCCATACAGCGGATACCCAGGCTCGACGGATTTCAGCTCAATGATCTGAGTCGGCTGCCCAGTCCCGGATGGTCCGGCTCTCGCGGCCATTGCGATCAGCTCGCTGACGTGGGTAAGAGCGACTCCACGATCGTTCGTCGAATCAAGAACTTCGTGGCCTTTGGGACTCATCAGATGAGAAAGGCGGATCTCAAGATCCCCTCCAAGTAGGCCACGCGCTTCTTTGGTCACGGCTCGTTCTACCTGCGCTCCGAAAAGAGAGACCCCGGTCACTGCTCCCACACCGACTGCAATACAGACCAAGAAATAGAGAAAGTGTCGCCATGTCGCGCGTGACTCTCGCCATGCCATGTTGAATACGAAAGACGTCATGACCCGAATGTGGGGAAGGAATCCAACGCTAACGGATCAGCGGAGGGCGCTCGCTCCGCACTCAGCGAGCCTGCGGAGAAGTCGTTGAGGAACTCCGACGATGCAGGCATGCTGTCCGACTCGAGCTGTCCGTCGCGGAGTGACAGAACACGCTGCATCGATGAGGCCAACGCCGCGTCGTGCGTCACAAGCACGAGGGTGGTGCCGTAATCTCGGTGGAGTGAAAGCAGCAACTCGATGACGTGGGCACCGGTAGAACTGTCGAGGTTCCCCGTCGGCTCATCCGCCAGTAAGATCGGCGGTCGACAGGCAAAAGCCCGGGCCACGGCGACTCGCTGTTGTTCTCCCCCGGATAACTGAACCGGATAGTGCCCCATACGGTCGGACAGCCCGACCGCAGCCAACAATTCAGCCGCGCGATCGCCGACGTGGCTTGCTCCCTTGAGTTCCAGGGGAACAGAGACGTTCTCGATAGCCGTAAGGGTGGGGATGAGATGAAACGATTGGAAGATATAGCCCACCTTTTCGCGTCGGAAGCGGGCCATCTGACTCTCACCCATGCTCGTAATGTCTGTTCCATCCAGGTGAATTGATCCAGTGGTCGGACGATCGAGGCCGGCCATCAACCCGAGCAATGTCGACTTTCCACTCCCAGACGGACCCACAATGGCGACGGTCTGCTTTGCGGGGATTTCAAAGGTGATGTGGTCAAGGATCGTGACAGAACGACTTGCAGCGGGCAAGACCATCGAAAGATCTTTCACGGTGATCATCAAAAACCTTCTTCGCCTTCGGAGATGAGAAGTCAGTGAATGATATTATACTGTACGGAGTCAGTGATCGAGACTTGCTTCAGATTAACCGATGAAACAATTTCATGACATATTCGTGCCGGCCTTCTTGATGCTGCTCGGGCCGCTCACGTCGGAAGCGATCCTTTCTCCAGCCTCAGACGATAGACCACGCATCGTGGCATTTGGTGACAGTCTCACGGCCGGACTTGGGGTGGAGGCCGATGAATCGTACCCGGCTCAGCTTCAACGCCGACTGGACAGCCTCGGCTACCACTATCGTGTGATCAACGCCGGTGTGAGCGGTGACACGACCGCCGGTGGACTTCGACGAGTATCCTGGATCCTCAACAACAAGCCTGAGCTGGTGATTCTCGAATTGGGCGCGAACGATGGTCTTCGAGGGCTCTCGATCGATCACGCAAAAAGCAACCTTCGTCAGATCATCCGACAATTACAGGATGGCGGTACGACAGTTGTCTTGGCCGGGATGAAGTTGCCACCGAATTATGGGCATGAGTACACGGCACGGTTCGAAGCCATGTACCGGATGCTGGCCAAAGAGTACGACCTCGCTCTGATCCCCTTCTTCCTCGAAGGGGTAGGCGGTTCGTCCTCGTTGAATCAAGCTGACGGCATTCATCCAACTAGGGAAGGCTATGAGATTATCGTCGACCAGGTGCTCAAAGTTCTCAGGCCAGTGATGAATGAACGGTTACCCAAACCCTCGGCTCTTCAGAAGCAAAGTTGAAGATGAGACCACTCGATCAAAATCAGCAAAACCGACAAACTACAAAACACAGCGGCAGAAGTCGGATCGACGAGACGCTATTCCCTACGACTTCTTGAAAAACGTGTCGTAGACGCCGTACGCAAGGACCACTCCAATCAGCGTATAGTACAAGCCTGTGATTCCGCTATAATCAGGAGCCCCTCCTCCCTCTGGCGCGTTCGCCAACGCCGGTAAAGCTTGGACGAGCAGAGCCCCCAGTAACAGACTTGTTCGCGAAAGTTGCCGTTTCATCTCTACCCCCTTCCAAATCCACACAATAAAAGTGTGATGCATTCTACTGGATGCCGGCTTGAAGGCGCAAGCTGAATCGAGTCGAGGGAGAATCGGTATAAGCAAGGGCGGGGCAATTTGCTATTCAAGGCGAGGAAGCGAAACGGCTGACTGAAGTGCCTCAGCCACATCCTTAAACGAGCTGACAAGCTTATCGAGCTGAGAGCCCTTCTGGAGCACATCGTCCGTAACAGCCCGCATTTGCCCTGCATGTCGTACGACTTCGGCAGTCAACTCGCTGACTCTGGTCAGCACCTCCTTGTAGGAATCCACTTCGCGTTGAAGTTCCCGAGTTGTCGCCTGCGCAGCATTGCTCTCTCGCAGAGAGGTTTGGAATTGTTGCGTGAGGCGTCCAATGTCCGACTCACGGTCTTTCAGCTGAGATTCCAGGCTCGTCATGACCTCTTCACTTTCCCTGCGCCGATCCTCAAGGTTCCTGATCGCTTGAATCCATGTTGAGATCGCTCCAGGACTGACTGCGGGAGGACCGGGAAGAGGCTCCTGCCTTTCAAGCGCTTTCGTCGCAGGTTGTAACCATTCCACAAAGACCATGATATCGCTCAGTTTTATGTCGGACGGGATC
>PHGD01000003.1 GCA_011090425.1 Nitrospira sp. LK70
TCCTTGATGGTCGTGTGGTGCCAGGCCTTCTCACCCTTCTGAAACTCCCAATCGCCCCCCTCCCGCACGGCCGGACTCCTCTCCTGATCCTTCCGATCGCCATGAACACGATCAGTGGCCACCGTCATGAATAATCCCGGTTAACCTGAGCCTCACTTTATCGCCACAGCCCGGACCTGGCGATACGTCGTCAGACCTTTCAGGACTTTCTGGATACCATTCTGCAACAAGGTGACCATTCCATCCCGCATCGCCACGCTAAGTATTTCGGCTGTCCTCGCTCTGGCTTGGATCAGATTCTTAATCTCCTCCGATCCAACTAGAAGTTCATGCAGCGCTACCCTTCCCTTGAACCCACTGTGATTGCAGGCGTCACAACCTCTTCCACGATAGAGAGCCAAATCGTCGGTGTAGGTCACTCCGAGCTTATCCCAATAACGCGCTCCATAGCCTTGCACGAGCTCGTCATACTCTTGCTGAGTTGGGTGGTAGCTTTCTTTGCACTGAGAGCAAATGCGCTTGCAGAGGCGCATCGCCAGCACCCCCAACATCGCATCGGCAAAGTTGAACGAATCGCAACCCATGTCCAGCAATCGAGTGACGGTTTCTACCGCGCTGTTCGTATGGAGCGTACTCATCACCAGATGACCGGTGAGCGAAGCCTCTATCGCGACATCGGCCGTTTCTTTATCGCGCATCTCCCCGATCATAATCACGTCCGGATCGGCCCGAAGGAAGGCGCGCATCGCTGCGGCAAAAGTAAAACCGATTTTCGGATGAACCTGAACCTGTCTCAAACCTTCTTGCGTAATCTCGATGGGGTCCTCTGCAGTCCAAATCTTTCGCTCGTCGGTGTTGATGTCCTTCATGACGGCATGCAGGGTGGTGGTTTTCCCTGAGCCGGTCGGACCCACACAAAGGAATATGCCATGCGGACGTTCGGACAATTCTTTAACCATCTGCAGAACGTCTTGGGAAAAGTCCATGGCCTCCAAAGGCATGGTTTCCTTTGCCGTTAGGAGACGCAGCACCACATCTTCGTTGTTTCCTGCTGTAGGCAATGTAGCTACCCGCAATTCGATCTCACGATCCTTCGCCAATTTGTAGCGGATTTTGCCGTCCTGAGGCTTCCGTCGCTCGGCGATATCGAGGTTGGCCATGATCTTCAGCCGCGAAACAATGGCGCGCCGATAGACCGCAGGAATATGCATATAGGTAAAACAGGTCCCATCGACACGGAACCGTACTGCCGTCTCCTTGCGATCCGAATAGGGCTCAATATGGACATCCGAGGCGCCTAATCGATACGCCTCGGCAATCACCTGGTTCGCGAGACGCACGATAGCCGAATCGTTTTCATCGATCTCTCCTGGCTCGGCGTCCCCGTTCCGTTCGAGGCCCGCTTCATCGACGAGTTCTCCGAGAATCTCCGTTATCGATCCCCCGTTGGCCTGCCCTGTTGCGACAAGGAGATATTGTTCGATATCCCGTCGAAGCCCGACGGAAAATCGTATCGTCGTCCCGGGGAACGCGCGTCGTATATCGAGGCCCTTCTCCAGATCGTGTGGATCATTGATGACGATGTCGAGGATAGTCCCCTGTCGTTTCAACGGAATCCAGGCGCTCCTTCTGAGATAATCGAAACTGAGATTCTTCAAAAGCTCCGGGTCGATGACGGTTCGCTCATCATAGGAGACGTAGGGACATTGGTAAAACTCGCCAAGCGCCGACCCGAGTGCGGACTTCGGCACGCGATACTTATCAAGCAAGAGGGTTTCTAGATCAATTTCCCGTGACAGAGATTCTTCTATTGCTGCATCGAGGTCGGTCTGTTTGATAAGCCCTCGATAGGCGATGCAGTCTAGAAGACTGCGCCCCATCGTCATCTTACGAGATTGTTTGGCCATCGACGACTTTTTCAGACTGGGCGCCGAGAGGATCTGCCGCTTGTGATGGCTTTCAACGCCTTGCGTGATCATTCTATCTCATCCTTTCTCATCGACAATAGGAAGTTGTTTTTATGTGGCGTTCTTCTTCACACGCTCGATCTTCGACTATGGTTCAATATCGTGTCATCCAAGTACCAGGGGCACCATAGACCACGGGCAATCCACGGTATAGCCCTTGACTGAAGTCGTGGTCATACCACACCTCCAATCTGCCTCCTGAACCGGCTGAGGTGATTGTCCCACCCGCCGCCACTGCTCCATATAACCTGACTCGTCCGGCTACCGTAATATCCCCACCTGCATGAAGTACTCCATTGAAATGTATGTCCGCAAGTTGAACGGGCATCCGAACGACATCCTTACCCTGGTCTGTTGGTGGAGGACTCAGTACTCGAATCGACTGTCCTCCTCCACTGGGAGGAGCAAGCACGACGTGGCCTTGCACGATCGCCATGCCCTCAAAGTACGGCACCTGCAATTTGACAACTCCGAGATTGTCTGGGCGGGGAGCCGTCTGATCGAGCGTGTCGATGAATATCAGGCCAAGCTGATCGTCGCTTCCTTGCGACCGAAATACCTCGTCCGCCGAAATTCCATGTCCTGGCTCTACAAAACCTTGTGGATAGAGAAGACCTGCTCGATCAATCGCGAAGTACCGGCCAAATCTTTTTGCCACCCGCTTGATGTCTTCATAGGGCCATTGATCGAGGCGAACTCCCGGAATCGGATTCTGGGCCATGCGAAGGTTGCTAGGGAAACTGGGAGTCTGTCCCGCAGATGCCTGCGTCACTTGAATCGTTCCCCCTATCCATCCTTCCATCCACCGATCTTCTGGTTTCGCCATTTCGTCATAGGCTTGCCCTGTTACCGGAGCAAGCTCGCTCCTCAACGGGATCTCATCAGCCTGTGTAAGGACCAGATCGCCCCCCACCCTTAAGTCACCCCAATGCGCAGAGACCGGTGATTCGCTTCCCGGCTGGAACCGGCCAAGATGCCGACCCACCTGCACAGCGGCTCGTAACGGCGGCAACTCCAGGGCGCCCAATTGCATGAGTATCGATTGCCTGACTGGGGGATTGGCATTGGTTGCAACCGTAGCGTCGATTGTGCACAGGAGTCCCGGCTTGGACGGCGCGTAGATTTTGAGTTCTTCCACCAGCCCTAGATGTGTCAAAGTGCGGAACACCCCGGTCTCTGAATCGTTCAACAGTCGGTTGTCTGAAGGATTGCCAGTCTGTAGCCGTACATCCGGCTGCTCCGCCGTACCGACGAATTGCGAGCGACCGGATGCATCGAAAAAGGATGGCGCTCCGTCTTTATCGCGATTTCTCTTTTCATGAAGGGATGAAAGTTGAGATACGCCTGCGGTTGTCTCGGGGTTGTGAAACCAGGCCACCACCAATTCGCCCGCCGCATCGGCCAGTTGCTGGGCAACCACCGACTGGCTGGCTAGCCCAGCACTGACGGTCTCTTGTCCGGCCAGATTGAGAAGTGTCGCGCCCAGCAACGATAGCATGAGAGCAACAACCATGGCTCCCAGAAGTGCGATTCCCTGTTGACGATCATTGATATTGGAATACAACATGTCTTCACTCCTATGATCGAAGGCATACCTCCCGCACCATTCGATGCAGGGATTGATTCGACTCGATTTCAAGCACGACTCGCTTCACGAGCGAGGGCTGCTGCGTCGCATGACCATGCTCGTCCCAGTACGAAAAATGAAGATCTTCTAAGCCCTCGATGAGAGTGTTCGCTCCTCCATCGACCATCCGCATCAGCTTCATCGTTCCGTCCTCCTCTCGCTTGGTGTAATAACCTACCCGATTGCTCACTTCGACAGAGGCACCAGCGGGGAACGACAAGGTTACCGGTTCAGTTACGGTCAGCTGATACCGTTGCCCTGAACGGGAGAGTTGATGCGCTTCACAGCCTTGGAGCGCACAAATGATTACGGTCTTCCCCTCGCTCCATCCACTGCCATCCTGCACTGCAATAACTGATTGGCCCGGCGAAACCGCACCGGTGGTGACCGTTCGATGGGCGCTGATATTGGCGTAAAACCGAACTTCGTCCGGAGTCGCCGAGACGATAGAATCAGCCACCGCTAATCGAACTTCTTGTTCGAATACCTCTAATCCCAGTCGAAGGTCTTGCTGATGTCTCAGATCATTGTGCTGTTTGCCCACATGGGACTGCGCAACATTCAGCGCATTCAACGCGGCGGCCAATACGATCGCCCCTGCCGTCAAACTGATCATCACTTCGGTCAGACAAACACCCCGCTCATCGAACATCACGTTGATCGATCTCTGGCGCTGCTCGTGAGATTTGACCATTTCTCTTTGGTTCATCGTTGTCCCACAAAGTTGGGATTGGCTCGAATGGTTGCCACCTGTACTTCCCGTTTGTGCCCGTTGAGCCCGGCATAGGACGCAACTGCCCGAATCATCACCAGAGCGGCCGAGCCCAGCGGTCCCGGGCGTTCTGTTTCGATCATCCATACGACTGTCACTCCGTCACGTTCATACCTGGCTGTGTAGATCCCATCACCCGCAGTTATGTCGGCCCCTTGGCCGTCATCGGCCATCAACGTTTCCCGGGTGCCATCGTGATCGAGATCATCTTCCAGAAGAGACCGCCAACGAACGGATCGCTTCGCTTCCAACCTTGCTTGGGCCAACTCGATCGCCTTACTGGTTAAGCCTCCCTGCTGTACGTGCCTAGCCGAAATTTCCACTGCAGCGAGAGTACCCATCAGGGCCACTCCTGAAATCACCATTGCCACCATCACTTCGATCAGGCTGAAACCATTATTCTTCATCGTTCGACTCATAGGATCGATACCCGACCCGTGATGCTCACGGTGAGCTGCTGGGTCTGCCCTTCCGAGCTGCGAAGGTGAATCGTCGTGGCACTGGCCGAGCGTCCACTTGGATGGAAGAGGATCTCCGGTCCAGCGCTTGGCTCCTCGATGACAATTCCTTTTCCCCCATAGTGATACACGTGATGCGTGGTTGCGTTGTTGATGAACTCAGTCGTAAGAACCTGCTGGTCCAGGTCGACGACGATTCGAACGCGATCTCGATAGGTCATCGCCAGCTGCCGAGCACCACGCAGTTCCGAGGCGAGTTCCTCGGTCGTACAACGAAGCTGACTGCGCGTGTTGAGGACCGAATAGTTGGGAGCCGCCATCGCGGCGACCATCCCTATGATCGCGACGGCCACCATGAGCTCCGTCAATGTCTTACCTTCTTGCTTCATATCCTTCTCTTTATCTTGTGCTGATTAGGTAGTCCGACGTTATGTCAAGACTCGTGCCACTCATCGTTGAAGGCTTCGCGGATTGTGTGCTTACCGAACAACTGTTGGATAAAGATCCCTAAGCCATTGAATCGATGAGCCCAAGACGAAGAGGATCTGGGATGCCCCCGAAGGTATACCGGCTATCAGGAAGGAGAGAAATGCAGATGGCAGTAGTACCTCAAGAGATACAGTTGTTGACTGATGAGATACAGTACGAAAGGGTGGGAATCGGCCAGGAGAGCCGTTATCCGGCCAAGAACCCTTGATACCAATCGAGGATCGATTGGCCAAAGAATAGTGCCAGCAGCGCACCGCAAACCAGAAACGGCCCGAAGGGAATGTAATCCTCGCGTTTGATCACCTGTGCGGCAATAAGAGTGAGCCCCACGAGTGATCCCAGAAACGACCCTACCATGATGGTCATCAGCGCGGGCTTCCACCCCAGAAACGCCCCGATCATCGCCAGAAGCTTGATGTCCCCCCCACCCATCCCCTCCTTACCAAAAAGATAGGGACTGGCCCAGGCGAGAAGCCACAGGATTCCTCCGCCGACGAGAACCCCTAGCATGCCCCCCAGGAACCCGAGAGGTAAGACAGTAGTGGCGCAGACGAGGCCTACAATGATCCCTGGAAACGTCACGACGTTGGGGATGATCTTATGCGAAAGATCGGTCCCAGCTACCACGAGGAGAGCTGAATAGAGCAGGCCGTACGCCACAGCAACCCAGCTTGGGCCGAAGAACCAGAGGAGCCCTACATAACCAGAGGCATTCAGGATCTCCACCGAGGGATAGCGGAAGGGAATGCGCTCGGTACAATGCCTGCAGCGTCCAGCCAATATGAAGTAACTCAGAATGGGAATGTTATCGTGCCAAGCAATGGAATGAGAGCATCTCGGGCAATGGGAGCCTGGCCATGCGATCGATTCCCGGCGTGGCAGGCGGTAGATGCAGACATTGAGAAAGCTACCGATGAGTGCGCCAAAGAGACCGGCCACCGGCAACCACAATAGAACCTTGCTCTCATGCATAATTGCTCAGAGTCATTACCCTACCCAGCAACCCTACTAGGGCCGAAGTCCCGCATTTACTTTCTCGCCCAATCCTTCCATAATGACCTAGTGGGTTATACGATCTCACACCGAGTATACCTGAAACGCACACCTGTCAAAGGAGAACTCAACATCATGGCCAAAGCAATTGTGAAGCCACGACCTCGGAAATCGTTAGCCGATCTTGAACCTCCTCCCCGAACAAAACGGCCTGAGTCGCTGACGTCACGCGAGCAGGAAATTTTGGAGTTGATCTGGGCGGGATTTAAGAACAAAGAAATCGGTCACCGGTTGAAGATCAGCGTCAAGACCGTCGAAGCCCACCGCGCCAATATGATGAAGAAAATGCGAGTATCGAACACGGCTCAGCTGCTGAAAACCGCCATCCAGGGCGGCGCGCTGAGGGTCAAGTAACATCATCCTAGGTCGGACGGCGCTGACGAACCGCCTCAAACAGGACTATTGCGGCAGCAGCCGACACATTCAGCGATTGGACCTGGCCCCTCAGCGGAATGCGGATCCGGTCATCGCAATGTTGCAGGACGCCAGGCCTGATGCCCGTTCCTTCTCCACCCAGAACCAGCCCGACCGCTTCTCGGAGGTCGATGTCCGTATATACTTTATTCGCTGAGGGTGTCACCCCGTAGAACCAAACGCCCGCCGCTTTCAACGACTCGATCGATCTGCTCATGTTTGTCACGCGTGCGACGGGAATATGGTCGATGGCGCCGGCCGAGGCTTTGGCGACCACGGACGTAAGTCCGGCGGCCCGTCGTTCAGGGACAACTACTCCGTGGGCACCAGCCCCCTCCGCCGTCCGCAGTACGGCGCCGAGATTGTGTGGATCTTCGACTCCGTCCAAGACTACCAAGAGTGGCGCTTCATGCCTTTCGGCAGCTCGAGCAATGATCGACTCCTCCGTCTGATAGGCCTTTGCTGAAGTAAAAGCCACGACCCCTTGGTGCTTGCCGTTGGGAACCAGACGGTCGAAGGAGGTCAGAGGCTGAACATGAATCGGAACACGGCGTGATCGAGCCAGTTGCACCAGATCGGAGAACTGTTTATCGGTTCGAATGACCAGCAAGCGTTGCAATGGTCGATTTCCGGCTTTCAGCGCTTCGCGTACGGCATGGAGGCCGTAGAGAATTTCTTGCACCTTAGCGCTTCCACCGGGTTGTGCCATCGGGCTTGTCCTCTAGCGTAATACCCAAAGACTTTAGTTCGGCACGAATTTCGTCAGCTCGTTTGAAGTCTCTTCTCTTCTTTGCCTCGATGCGTTGCGCCACTTTGCCGTCGATTTCCGTCTCCCTGATTTGTCTTGCGATTGTAACCGCAGGCGGAAAGGTATTAAGAACCAGCTGTGCAGGTTTTGGTACAACGCAGACATTGAAATCCCACCGACCTAGCTGAAACAATCCTAACACCACGCCGAGAGAACGAAATGCCTGACGCGCAGCCTGTCTGCTTTCTGTAGAAAGCCCGACCCCCAACAGTTTGTTCACATCGCTCCGCAACCCCTGTAAAGCCGCAATCGCCGCCGATGTTTTGAGATTATCATCCATCGTTTGAATAAATGATTTCCTTGCCCGCTCGACGGCAGTCCGGAGTGAGCCATCATCTCCTTCACCCAATCCGCCTGCCTCACTGAGGCGATGGAAAAGGTCGTAGAAGCCGTTCAAGGCATTCTTGGCTTCTGTTAATGCCTGATCAGAAAAATCGAGTGGTCCGTGGTAATGCGTCGAAAGGAGAAAGTAGCGAAGGATTTCACCTGTAATGTCTTCCGGCCATTCCGACTTCTCAAAGATCTCACGGATCGTGAAAAAGTTCCCCAGGGACTTGGACATCTTCTCTTTGTTGATCTGAACAAAGCCATTGTGAACCCAGTAACGTGCGAATTCTTTTCCTGTCGCACCACATGATTGGGCGATCTCGTTCTCGTGGTGGGGAAAAATCAGATCCATTCCACCGCCATGGATGTCGAAGGTTTCACCGAGATGCCGAATCGACATGGCGGAACACTCAATATGCCAGCCTGGTCGACCAAGCCCCCAAGGGCTTTCCCATGCCGGCTCGCCTGGCTTACTGCTCTTCCATAGAGCAAAGTCCATGGGGTGATGTTTTCGTTGATCCACGTCCACACGAGCGCCGGCTTGCAAGTCATCGAGTCGTCGTTTTGACAGCCTTCCATATTCCGGATATTTCGAGACCTCAAAATACACATCTCCATCTACTACGTACGCCAATCCTTTTTTAATCAGTCGCTCCGTCAGCTGAATGATGTCGCCTATATGTTCCGTGGCCTTGGGCTCTGCAGTCGCAGCTTGGATTCCCAGCTTCCCCATATCCTCATGATAGGCCTGAATGAACTTGGCCGTCACGGCATCACAAGCAACTCCCTGTTCATTGGCCCGCTTGATGATCTTGTCGTCCACATCCGTGAAGTTCTTCACGAAGGTCACCGTGTAGCCGCTGTATTCCAAGTACCGCCGGAGCACATCGAATACCAACGCGCTGCGCGCATGACCGATGTGGCAATAGTCATAGACCGTCACACCGCAAACGTACATACGGACTTTCCGCGGTTCAATCGACTCGAACGCTTCTTGCCGCCCGGTCAGCGTATTGAACAGCTTAAGCATGTGTTTACGCTTCCGGACTCGTGCGTCGCCTTGGCCAGTGAGACCACAGGAAGTACCCAATGGCTGCAGCCAAGACAAGTCCGATGACGATGTCAAATCGATGAAAGTAATCCCGAAGATGTTCCCACTGTTCACCCATACGGAGGCCGATATAGGCCAACAGATAGCACCAAGGCAGCGCCCCCACAAATGTGAAGACGACAAACCGTGGGAAGTTCATCCTCGCAATGCCGGCCGGAAACGATATGAACGTCCGCACCACCGGGAGCATCCTGCCGAAAAAGACGGCCGCCTCTCCATATTTGGCGAACCAGCGATCGGCGATATCTAAATCGTGTTGCGAGACCAGAAAATACGGTCCATAGCGCTCTGCAAATGGTCGCCCCCCCCAGACGCCAGCATAGTAGGCCACAATCGAACCGAGCACATTGCCGACCGCGCCGGCCAACGTGACCCCGAGCATCGTAAACTGTCCTGTCATGACCAGGTAGCCGGAAAACGGCATGATAATTTCACTGGGAAGCGGAATGCAGGCGCTTTCGATCGCCATCGTGAAGAGGATGCCCCCATAGCCAAATCGTGAAATACACCCAATGATAAATCGGCTCAGCTCGCTGATTATGGTCTCGATCAGTTCTCCCATCACGGCCCTAAGTGCCCCGTGCGGCCGATCGCTGATCGAGCGGTTGAGGACTTTTTGACACCCCTGGCAATGATCGACGCCCACGCGCGGAATTGATCCAGCACGTCATGGTGGGTCGTATCCAGACGGATCGGCGTGATGGAGACAAAGCCTTCTTCGATTGCCTCGTGATCAGCATCTTTGCTGCGACTCCAGGATATCCGCTCGCCGGCAATCCAATAATACTTACGTCCGCGCGGATCGAGCTTCTCGATGATCGGATTATGAAACCGCCTTCGGCTGAGACAGGTAACCCGCACGCCGCTAATTCCGCGTTGCGGGCGATTTGGGATATTCACGTTCACGAGCGTCTCCTCCGGCAGACCGTGAGCAAGGACAAGGCGGACCACACGTACCGCATAGGTTGCGCCAACGGCGAAGCGAAATGTATCCACTCCTTCTTGCGATACCGCCACGGACGGTATTCCAAGGATAGTCCCTTCCATCGCCGCCGACACGGTGCCAGAATACATCACATCATCGCCGAGGTTGACCCCTTTGTTGATACCGGACACGACGATCGCGGGCGGTTTGGGCATGACTTTGAGCAGCGCAAGATTCACACAATCCACCGGCGTTCCATTCACGACATACGTGCGTGGGCTCAGTTCATGGAGCCGCAACGGCTTGTGCAATGTCACGGCGTGAGCCACTGCCGTGCGCTCCCGATCCGGAGCGACAATCCAAACTTCACCGATCGCAGCAAGCGCCTTCGCCAATGCCGTGATCCCAGGCGAATGGATACCGTCGTCGTTGGTTACGAGGATGCGCATGATCATCCTTCAACAGAAAGAGCTGCGCGTGGCAGCTCTCTGGATCAAGACCAAGCCGGTGGATACAGCCGCTCAGTCCTGAACCCTCATCACTCAGCACTTTAGAGATTGGTCGGGGCGGCGGGATTTGAACCCACGACCACTCGCACCCCAAGCGAGTGCGCTACCGGGCTGCGCTACGCCCCGACACGTTCTTAACTCTGTAGGTACCCATCCTGGCAGATGAGTAGGCGACTGTCTTCGGTGAACTACCCTTCTCTCACAATGAATGGGCGTCGATAATCTTGAGAATCACTTGGAGATCCCCTCTCAACTTTTTGGCGACCTCCTGCGGACGCAGCCGACGTGAAGCAGCCTGGCCACGACGGGCCCAGTATCGCTTGACGCCCTCAAGGGTATGCCCCTCCTCATAGAGCATACGCTTGATTTCCAGCACAGTTTCGACATCCCGTTGAATATAGAGGCGTTGGTTCCCTCGACTCTTTTTGGGTTTCAAAAAACTGAATTGCGATTCCCAGAAACGAAGGACGTATGCGGGAAGCTTTGTCAATCGACTCACTTCGCCGATTTTATAGAAAACCTTGCTCCCCAGTCTGGGTTCAGTTCCCATGACCGGCCTCACGGTGCGCCTTGCCGTTTGTCGACGGAGCCGAGCTGCTTGTTGGCCTGTCCGCTTTGTTTACACAGGATGATCAAAAAGACCACCCGCAAGGCCGCAGCGAGCGAGAAGCCGCGTCGTGGACTGTCATCACCCGCCCACCCATCACCTGTGTGAACAGGCGTTTGCCCAGGCTGGACGGTGAGGCTTTGAGCGATACGAGAACGAAGCGGGCGGTTATTTCCAGCATCCTGCTATGAATTGACGTATTTCTTGAATACCTGGCTCGGACGAAACGTCACCACTCGACGGGGGGTAATACCGATTTCTTCTCCAGTTCGAGGATTTCGTCCTTTACGGGCTCCCTTGCTGCGGACAACAAAATTTCCAAACCCCGCGATTTTGACCGATTCGCCCTTCTGCAAGACGGACTTCAGCAAATTCAGCACGAACTCGACGATGTCAGCTGCTTCATTTTTTGAGATGCCGACTTGCTTGAAAATTTCGTCACCGATATCCGCCTTTCTCATGCCACCCCCCTACGTGACCACTGCAACCCGCCGCGTTTCTGCCTGACGGGCTTCTCTCGCAATGCGATGAGTTTTGCTTAAGTTACGTGAGGTTATGAGACCTGTCAAGAATTAATTTGGTGAATGTTTGCGAAAATCCTCTAACCCTTGGCGAGAAGTTTGTACTCGATACTGTCTACGAGTGCCTGCCAGGTCGCTTCGATGATGTTTTCTGAGACCCCCACTGTCCCCCACTTATCTTTGTGGTCTCCTGATTCGATCAGGACGCGTACTTTTGATTCGGTCCCCCGATTGGCCGCCAGCACGCGCACCTTATAGTCAAGCAGCTTTACTTCTCGGAGCTGAGGGTAGAATTTTTCCAATGACTTACGCAGCGCATGGTCAAGTGCATTGACCGGTCCCGCCCCGACAGCCGCCGTATGTTCGATGGCCTCTCCCACCTTGACCATTACCGTCGCCTCAGAAAGAGGAGCTCCGTTCTCCTGCTTTTTTTCAATGATGACTCGGAATCCGAGCAATTCAAACGAAGGTTGGTGGCTCCCCATCGCCTTCCGCATCAACAGTTCGAACGATCCTTCTGCGCCTTCGAATTGATAGCCCTGGTTCTCACGGTCTTTCAGCGTATGTATCAGCTCGTCGACCTTGGAATGGTTCTTGGGAAGCTTGATGCCGTAGGCTTCAATCTTATCGAGCAGGCTGCTCCGTCCCCCATAGTCGGAGATCAGCATCCGCTGTCGATTACCGACTTTGGTCGGATCGATATGTTCATAGGTAGCAGAATTCTTCAGCACCGCATGAATATGGACTCCGCCTTTGTGAGCAAACGCAGCATCGCCGACATAGGGCTGATGCTTGTTCGGCATCAGATTTGCCACCTCAGTGACGAAACTCGAAACAGTTTTCAGATGGCTCAAGCGATCGGCCAAGGCAGGCCGGTTCATCTTCAACTCCAAATTGGGAATGATCGAACAAAGGTTCGCGTTCCCACATCGCTCGCCGATCCCGTTGATCGTACCCTGTACCTGCATGATGCCGGTCTCGATCGCCATCAGTGAATTGGCCACCGCCATTTCGCAGTCGTTATGAGCGTGAATTCCGAGCGGAATCGAGCATTCTCGTCGAACCACTCGACAAATCTCTCCGATCTCCCACGGCATCGTTCCACCGTTGGTGTCACACAGGATCACTCGCTCAGCTCCGGCCTCTACCGCTTTTCTGATGGTGGCGAGCGCATACTCGGGATTCGTCTTGTATCCGTCGAAGAAATGTTCCGCATCGTAGAACACCCGACGCCCCTTCCCATGGAGGTATGCGATGGAGTCCCCGATCAACTCCAGATTCTTAGCCAGCGAGATCCCGAGGGCATCCGTCACATGAAAGGACCAGGTTTTCCCGAACAGAGTGATCGTCTTCGTTTCGGCTCCGAGCAATGCCTGAAGATTGGGGTCCTTGCGGGCTGCATTGCTGGCTTTCCTCGTAGAACCGAACGCGATGACCTCGGCATGTTTCAGCGGGATCGTCTTAATCATCCGGAAGAACTCGATGTCTTTCGGATTCGCTCCGGGCCAGCCGCCTTCAATAAAATGAACCCCAAGGCTATCCAACTTTTGCGCGATGAGCACTTTGTCTTCCGCTGAAAAACTGACATCCTCCGCCTGGGCACCATCACGCAGCGTCGTGTCGTAGATTTCCAACGACGCGGTCTGATCGGCAGACAGCCTTCGCTCAAGAACCGGCTGTTGCTCACTCGAAGCGCGGGAAGCGGCGGATGGTGAGGTTCTACGAGCCATGGGAAGAGAGGGTATCAGGAGCGGGACTCTCCTGTCGAGACGTCAAGATCCGGCAATTCGCGGCAGCCTGGGTCACCAGCGATCAGCCGAAATTCGTCGAGACGCCCCCGTGCTTGTGTGCATGGCGCTGTTCATGCTTGTATCGATGAGACCCTTTTATCACTCCTCCTTCCACCACCGATTGGATTTGGCGACTGTCCTCCCTCTCCAAATCCCGATTCCTCCGTGGGGCCGTGCAGAATGTACCGCGCAAAGTCTCTCAGGTAAAACTCGTATCCTCTTATCTTCTGGTCCTCCCCACTCTAACCGATGGGATTAAAGGGAGCCACACTTCGAATGTATTCCCGAGACTCTTGATCAGGCAGCCGATCCACCTATCCGTCCCACCCCTCAAATCCATTTTTTCCATAGCATCGACTCACCGGTGATGCAGGCTCCGTCGAGAACGGACATCGACGGTCGCTTGTTACTGTGGATGTTGATCCCCTCCACCGGATCCCCCACTCCCATGACCGCTACCACCCTGCCCGCTGCCTCCCATCATTCCACCTCCCATGCCCCCACGACCCATGCCGCCCATCATCCCTCCCATTCCACCTCCCTGCCGCGTATCGCTCTTCATTTGCTCGTGATGGGCACGGTCCTTTTCTCGTTGATCAGGAGTCAATAGGGCCATGGCGCTGCGCTTACTTTTGATCGCCTCGAATAAACAGGCCCCTTCCGCTTTTTTTAGTTGCTCGACTTTCGCCTGAATCGCATTGAGGTCGGCCTGCTCATCTTCCGCCAGCGCATGGAGTTCAAGTTTTGCCACCTTGACATCGGCTTCCAGCCGAGCTTCGGTTCGTCTGAAATCAAGCTGCAAGGCCTTGAGCTTGTCGATTTGTTCCGGCGTCAGCCCGATCTCCTTGGCATGTTTCAGCAGATGTTTCAGATAGTGCCCGCTATGGTCATCTTGGGCCTCCTGATCATGACCACCGTGCATCATCATTCCCTGGCCTTCGTCCGCAAGGCCCAGGAATGCGACCATCGCGATAATCACCGTCGCTCCCCTTAGCCCAACAATCCGCTTCGTCATAACCATCACCTCTCACGTTAGACAATCGGAGATCCTGTATCCGTGGTGTTAGGGCCTGTTCCTAGGCACCCAACACCCTCCACTCACTCAGATACCGGAATCGAAATCAGGACGCCTCCCAGCACGTCATTGAGCTTATAGTCATGCTTTGCGCTACGGGGGTCGGCGTTATGACAGGTCACACAACTTGGCGAAACGGCTTGGTCTGCGTAGACAGCTTGGAAGGATCGACCACCCCCCTCCTTGACGAAGCCCTTGTATGGCTGCTCGGGATGCGCCGTAACTGCCTCGAGTGCTTTCTGTTCAAACTCGGTTCGCGGGCCGCTCTGCTTGTTAATCGGATTGAGGCTGATCAACCGGTACCGCACTTTGCTTCCCGTCAGCTCGGCCAAGCTCGATGACTCCTGAACGAATTGAGCCGGGAGAGGGAGTGCCTTTTCCGAACGCCATTTCTCCGACGATTTGATCGCGCCTCTCTCTCGCATTCGCTCCACGACGTGGACTGTATAAAATGTCCTGTCGGCTGCCAGGACTGAATAGATGTAGTCCGTCACGGTTTCCAATGGAACACTGCCGGACGATTCCTTCCCGGCGTTACCCATTCCCCAACTCCCGAGCACGCAGAGCGTGATGCTCAATCCTGCGACAAACCACATCCTTGCTGACATGCCCCCTCCTTTCGACAGGACTGATGCGGGACGGAAACCTGTCCCAGATGATGAAGAACGCGCATTCTCCGACCCATATGGGACACCGGTAACCTTCTCCTTGAAATGGACCTTGGCGCTTGCAGTGTGTCTATTTCAAATACCGTCAGCTTTCATCCAGATTGGCCGTACTCGTCACGCATGGAATGGATGCTGCGTGTGTCGAGAGCGTCCTCAACCCGCGTCATCTTCGATCGACACTCCAAGCCCAATCCAGGCCCTTAAGAGATCGTGGCGAGTGATTGAGTACGCCACCTTCCCATTCTTCTTCACCGGCAAACTCAAAAGTCGTTTGTCCTCCATGATCTTCACCGCATCATCGACACTCGTCTCCTCGGTCACGGCGATGTGCTCCTTCACCATCACATCTCCGGCTGTTAACCGGTTGAGATCCTTTTTGGCTTCCAGCGCCCGAAGAATATCGAACTCGCTGATGAAGCCGACGAAGACACCTTGTTCGTCGACGATCGGTGCACCGGGCGTATGGGTGGCCAGGAGTTCAACGGCAACTCCCATCGCATTTTGATCACGACGAAAAACTAGGTCGTTCGTTGCACGTAACTGCCCGACGGTCTTGAACCCTCCCATAGGAACCCCTGGCCCTGTTAGCGTAGTCATTGCGCCTCCTCCTGATTGATGGCTGATAGAGTTGAATCCGTTGTTTGTACGAAAGCCTCCCTCTCCTCTAGTGATTGAGAGCCGTCCTCCTCAACATTGGATTCAGAAAAGTTGAGTGAGATTCTGATACCGTCAGCTCGTTGCAAGACATGTGCGATAGGTATTGAGTGAAACTGCCGCTTGAGAGAGCTAACCCAAGCGGTGAGAGACCGATGTGACGCAGGAATACCCAGAACGATATGGTCAGGTGTGGAAAAACGCGACAAAACAGTGTTAAGAGACCTTTCGTCAACGTGATGGAGCTTCGTTGAGACCCGGCCAAAGCCTTTCACTCATCTATGCCGTCTCTTCGGCCTTGATGTCCCCTGCCTTGCATTCCATCCATGCCCTCGCCCGGTCCCATGCCCCCTCTATGGCCCCTCATGCCCGGTCCATGTCGTCTCCCGGAAAAGGTACGCTCATATTGAATGAGAGCCCAGATCTCTTCATCGGACAAGACCTGTCCGAACCCGATCATGCCGGTGCCGGGCGAGCCATGTTTGATGACCCAGAAGACTTCTCCTTCCGTGCGATGTCGCCAAAATCCGTGGTGCTGAAAATTCCGAGGAGCAGGATTCAGTTTGGCACCGGCAGGTCCTTTGCCGTCTCCGTCCGCTCCATGGCAGGTGAAGCAGGTGCCCTTGCCGTGGTACAGGGCTTTACCCTGCTCAATGACCTCCGGAGAATTCGACAAGGGGCTCCTGAGAGCCCTTGCTTCGGCCAGCTTATCGGAAGGCACTCTCGGCTGCATCATGTGCCGCTCTGCTGCAGCGGCGGGGATCGCAAAGACAATCACGACGATCCATAACAGGAACCGACTCGTCTTCATCACCCTGTTCCTCCATCCATTTCAACAATCAGAACATCACGTTCCGATCACGCTCGGCGACGGCTTTGATGTAATCAGGCATGCCTTTGATGGAAGCGCCTGCCACCAGATCTCCTCCGCCGATTTGCCTGGCCACAGCACAGGCCCCGCACACCCAAATCGCCACACCAGACGCCTGGATAGCGGCGAGTAGTTCTTTCAACGGAGTCAGGTTCACACCGATCACATGATCAGCGGCACCTTTCCGTCCCAACGTCACGGCTTCATTCCACAGCCACAGCACCACATCATGTCCTTGTTCCTTGGCGGTCTTGGCGGCCATGAACGGCAAGGTCGCCATCGTGGGATCGTCGGTTCCTCGGCTGCCGGAAATGATGAAAGTCGCCATCGTCTAGTACTCCTTTCCTCTCTGGACTGTCATGGTTTGAGTGACGCTATTGTTGCCAGTGACGGCACGAAGAATGTCGCGCCTGTGACGGCCCGGCTGAATTCCATTAATCGATCGTGGTTCCCATCGTCCGCCGTTCCCATCATGCGAGCCAGCATCAGGTCGACAATGTCGAGAGCCTTCGTGTAGGCGACGAAGTAAAGCCCCGCTTCACGGACGGTTCCCTGGTGAGAGCCGATCCCAGAGATCGGAGCCGATACCAAACGTGCAGAAGAGTCCGGCCCTCTTCTCACGAATTGCGAGCGCCTTAGCTGTCGGGAGAATATCCCGTATTGCCTTGATCCATGCCGAACGTGCGGCACCCTGGTCGGTTGTAAACGTGAGAAAATAGGCATGAAGGCTCCCTGCTGCAAGGACGCCAGGTTGCGGTGTCGACATGATTCTCTCCTGATGTAAGCTGTCATCAGTCACCCTTAAGCGCGAAAAGCGAGAGAGGCGGGACGGAGGCGACTCCAACAGATGACCCTTCGAGCCAGTTCCGCTTGTCTCGCAGGTCTCGCCCCTCTCGCACGTATTACTTCGCCAGCGAACGAATGTAGTGAATTAGCTGCCATACTTGATCATCAGACAAGCCGGAAAACGCCATCATCCCTGTCCCCATGGAACCATTCTTGATGATCCAGAATAACTGACCATCTGGGATCTCGCGCATCATCATTCCACAGGTAAAGTTTCTGGGAGGCGGCACCAAGGCAGCGCCCATCAAGCCCTTTCCATCACCCTGCTCGCCGTGACACATCACGCAAGCGGCCGGCTGCGCCGTTCTGAGAAACAACTCTTTCCCCGCCCGGATCGTACTCGTAGAGGATGGCAGCGGACTCGTTCTGGTCAGGAAGTCTTCCGGTGCTTTGGTCGTCTTGCGTGGCTGCACGCAGGCGCCGCCCTGAGCACCGCCACCCGCAGCGGCGACATCCGGTATTCCCTTGAACGTCACCTTTAAATAGGCGATCACATCCGCCACGCCCTGTTGCCCGATGGTCAGGCCCCAGTACGGCATGTTCGGCGATTTTCCGACGCCCAGGCCGCCGTGGTTGATCACATTGTAGAGGTATTCCATCGGAAGCTTCTCGAACGGCATGTTGGCGTGGATGGCCGGTTTCGGTTCGAGCCCAGAGGCGGCGGGACCGTCGCCCTTGCCGGTGAAGCCGTGGCACTGGGCGCAATATTCCTTGTAGAGCCCCTTTCCCCTCTCAACACTCGCGTTGGCGAACTCCTGACTCGTCCAAGGCTCGTAATACTTGAAGTCTTTGACGCCTTGTGCGGCAAGGAACCCCATCACCGCCCGCAATTGCGGGTCGGTCGCATCTGCCAGAAACTCTCCGGTATGGATGATGAAGTCCTGCGGATTCTGGCCGAAACGATAGAGCCAATCCACGTTGTATCGCTGACCGGCATTCTGCAACGCGGTACTCTGCGGGCCACCGATAATCTTGCCGTTCTCCTCGATCGTATGGCAGCCGAGGCAGGCATGAGCCTTATAAGCCATCCCCCCGAACGTCACGTCAAACTTCGTCACTTTCGAGAGATCAAATGCACCGACCGTCACGCGCGGGTCTATGTTGTGTTGCGCAAAGTAATCGGCGATTTCGTTCGCCTCAGATTCTGTCACCATCAGGTGTTTCGATTGAACCTCCGTCACATCCCACCGATAGCCTTTGACATAGATTGGGGCTTCTTTTCCGGTGAGCCAACGAATAAGCCAAGACCGTTGATACTTGCTGCCGGCCCAGATCAAGTCAGGAGCTCGGAGATTGAATCGAGAGTCGGCTGTGCCATCCAACCGGTGACATTGCACACAGGTTTGTTGGAGCAGATCCTTTGCACGGGATTGATCGCTCGCAAAGGATGGGGCATGAAATAGAGCCACTCCTACTGTCAGAGTCACGGTGGCGGCAATCACTCTCGTAATTCCTCCCAGATCCATCTCGCCCTCCTTCGGTCGATGAGGCATTGTCCGGAAATCCCCGTTATGTCTTGTGTGTGTTCTCACGACCCGTCGGCTTTCTGATGCGTGGGCGGGTTCAACTTGATCTCGATGGTCGGCGTCACTGCGATTGATTGGTGCACGGTGCAACCATGCGCCACCTTCAACAGCCGCTCTCTTTGTTCCACCGTGATTCGATGGGGAAGGTGGATTCCAATATCGATATGGCCGACTCGGTGTGGACTCTCGGCCATCGTCCATTCCGCATCGACTGCCAAGCCGTCTCGGGAAATGCCGTGCCGCCCGCAGAATTGACCGACGAAATACGCGACACAAGTTGCAACCGATCCGACAAAGAGCTCAACCGGACTCATTCCGGCATCTTGCCCTCCGTCCTCCACCACCTGGTCGGTGATGATTCGGTGCCGGCCGCTCACAATGTCGTAGCGGGTCCCTCCATGGAAGGTTGCCGTGAGTTTCACGGCACACACCTAGTCATGACCATTCCTTTACCATTGATGAATGCCGCTTTGCGTCCGCCACCTGTCACAACATCAATAGGGCACATCCTCCGGCTTGCCTCCCTTCGGCCAATCATGGATCTTGTCGGGAAAATCCGGTCGAGGCTGAGTATTGATATAGGCCGCGGTATCGATGGCGTCATGATCCGTCACCGTCCACCCCCAGCCTCGCGGCATGTTGGCCTTAATAAAGGAGGCGGCCACGCTGATCCGCGCCATTCCTGCGCCGATGTTGTACGAACGTGGTCCCCACACAGGAGGCCCTGTCATCGTCCCTTGCCCATCGGAGCCATGGCAGAAGACACATTTCTTTTCAAACACCTTCTTACCGTTCACTGGGTCTGGCTGATGCGTTGAGGTTAGTCGCGGGATTCCTCGCCATGGGACCTCGATATCGGGTGGCATATTCTGCGATAACCACTCGATGTATGCGACAATGGCCGTGAGTTTCACACTGTCGGGCGGGAGAGCTTTCCCGTTCAGACTGCGCTCGAAACACTCATTTATTCGATCCGCCAGCGTCATCTGTCGGCCGGCTCGTTCACGATACTGTGGATAGAGCGTACTGATGCCGACGAATGATGCGGCATTCGGATTGAGCCCCGCATCCAAATGACAATTGGTGCAGTTGAGCGCGTTTCCAACATACCGTTTCCCATACTGTTGCGTATTGACTACCATCTCGTAGCCCAATCGGATCTGCTCGCCTCTCAGATCACCTGGAATAGTTTCGGGCGACGGCGGGACGAACAACGCGTCGCCCGGCAACTCCGTGCTCCGACGATCAGCCGCCTCCTCACTCCCCGTCACCCGCGAGGGCGGGACACAACTGATCGTCCCCAACAAGGTACTCATCAACACGACCCCTGCCATGACCGGTCGGCTCATCGGTTAGCCTTCATTTCTTCAGACCAGACGCCGGGGAGCAGGTATTGATCCCCAACAGCGAGGACAGCGGACAATACCCCACCGCCCCGGTGAGCAGCAGTATGACCCCCGCCGCAAGTGCTGCTCCTGCAACGGCGGTTGACAACCCCGCAAAGAGGCCGATCATGATCGCCAGAAGTCCTGCTCCAATTCGAATAGGTCTCTCAATCCCTCCCACATTGCACTTCATTGCCACACCTCCTCGCTGAATCTGAACGCTGTTGATTCGCCTGTCACGATGATATGAGACAATAGGCGCGCATTGGATTCACCTTTATGGTTGGTCACGAGACTCAACTCCGAATGTGCGCACATAAGCCAAGACGTCCCACATCTCTTCATCAGAGAGGCTGTATTTCCACGCACCCATGGCAGTATTCGGTTTGCCTTCATGAATGCGCCGGAACAACGTACCGTCGAGTCGATTTTGGACAACAGACGAAGTGAGGTCAGCCGGCGGCGGAACAAGTTTGATTCCGAGCGCACCCTTGCCGTCGATTCCATGACACCGAATGCAGGTATTCACATAGATTTCCCGCCCGGTGACTGGATCACCTCCATTTGAGGAAGCAGTGAGGTCTTTCACTCCGATATTGCTGAACCCCCACGCAGACATCACGGCTAACAATGCGCACAACGGCAACGTTCGCCTACCGAGCAGCATTTCTCCTCTCTGAATAGTCCCAACCTTGCGATCAGCGTGCCATTAACTGCCAATGGGCATGGCGATGTCTGCCCTTAATTGTCAATCGGTTATGTTGTTTTGTTGAAGTCGTGTGGAGAAGCAGGAATCGATTGGCGAAAAAACCCTCAAAGCCGCTCCGCCTAATGATGCAGAATGCTACAGACTTTGGCCTTGAGATACTCGAATTAGTGATTAGTCGGTAATTCCTTGCCTCACTTCCACCGACCTCAAGGCATCGACGGATTTTACATAAGGAAAGATGCACTTCGAGCATGAAACGTTCGTGAAGAAATTCCTTTGCGGTTAGAAACAGGGAAATTCTTTGAATTTGTTATCAAGCACACTAACCTAGTCATCGGTGAAGGGATAGCCGGTAGTAGTTATTAGAGCTTTGTCAGAGTCGAAGTCTGGGTGTCTCTCGTCCATGTCTAAGCTTCCTCCTCGGGCTATTCATAGCCTCCTTGACCTCTTCGAACTTCGATGCCGGCAAGAGCCGGACGAGCTTGCTTATGCCCTTATTCGTGACAACCTCGAAATTGAGAGTCAGCTGACCTATGGTCAGCTTGAACGCAGGGTGCGCTCGCTTGCCGGTCATCTCGCGCGAGCGGTTTCACCGGAAACCAAAGCTCTTCTGCTCTACCCACAGGGACTTGATGCCGTGTGCGCCTTTTGGGCATGTGTCTGTGCCGGCGTCGTGCCGGTTCCAGCCCCGGCTCCAGATCCCGTTAGACAGAAACACAGCCTGCCGAGACTTCGCTCTATTATGGAGGATGCCCAGGCTTCGCTTGTGCTCACGACCTCCGGCATCCAGACTCTCCCTTCTGAGCTCTCAATCGCGAAGGGAGTGGGTCAGATTCAATGGATAGCGACTGATCAACCCTACGATGAGGCCGACTCGATTGAGTTGCCCTGCCCTCCCAACACCGCTCTTGCCTATCTGCAATATACCTCAGGATCGACGGCCGATCCTCGTGGCGTCATGATCAGTCATGGGAACGTGCTCGCCCATTGCAACGCCTTGAGTCTGGCCGGAGAAGTGTCGGACAGCAGCCGGTCACTCTGCTGGTTGCCGTACTTCCATGACTATGGGTTACTGCATGGAATCATCGCCCCGTTCTATGCCGGTATTCCCGCCTATCTGATGTCGCCCATCACATTTCTCCGGCGGCCGCTGCGCTGGCTTGAGGCATTGTCTCGATTTGCGATTACCCACAGCGGGGGACCGAACTTTTGCTATGAGGCTTGCCTCAGGGCTGTACGGCAGCAAGAAGGGTGGCAAGCCGACTTGAGTACATGGATGGTTGCCAGTTGCGGCGCCGAACCAATCCATCCAGATACGGTTGCGCAGTTTATTGCCATTTTTGGTTCGCGTGGCTTCCGAAGCAAGGCATTTGCCCCGGGGTATGGGCTTGCGGAAGCCACGCTGTTGGTAACGATGAAGCGGGCCGGAGTCGAACCGAGCTTCTTGCATGTAGACGCCGACGCGTTGGCCGACTCGATCGTTAAAGAGTCCCCCGCATCGCAACAGCAAACGCGGACATTGGTCGGCTGTGGGGAGCCTCTCGAAGAGACTCATGTACGGATTGTGAATCCGACGACTCACTGCGAGTGCCAGCCAGCTGTTGTAGGAGAAGTGTGGCTAGCTGGAGCCGGAGTCGGTTCTGGATACTGGGGCAAACCGGAAGAAACCGACGCCACATTTCATGCCACAATCGCTGGGTCAGGAGAGGGTCCCTATTTACGGACAGGCGATTTTGGATTCCTCCAGCGCGGAGAGCTGTTCTTGACCGGACGCCTCAAAGACCTGATCATCGTGCGTGGGCGAAATTATTATCCTCACGATCTGGAGTGGTCAGCCCAACAGGCGCATCCCGGCTTGCGACGTGGAGGTGGAGCAGCCTTCTCCGTTGAGGGAAAGACCGGAGAGCTGGTGGTGCTGGTCCATGAGATCGAGAAGCAGCTTTCTGAATCCAACCTGACGGAAGTGGTGAACTGCATCCGTCGCGCGCTGGCCGACGAATATGAACTCGAAATCCCCACGGTGGTGCTGGTCAAGTCCAGCGCGATCCCCAGAACCTCCAGCGGAAAAATTCAGCGGGGCGCCTGCAGAGCCGCCTTTGAGTCAGGCCGACTCGCCGTAGTCATGGTGAGCACGCTGGACCTGGCTCCGGAGGCGGAAACCGAGGGAGCACCGAACGAGACTCCGCAAACTACCGTCGAGAAACGACTGGCCGATATCTGGCAAGAGGTGCTCGGAGGACAGTATCCGCGCCGCCATGCGAACTTCTTCGCACTCGGAGGCAATTCGCTCCTCGCAGCACAGGTTGTTGCGCGCATCCTCGATGTCTTCCACGTCGAGCTCCCGCTCAGCCTGCTGTTCGAATGCCCGACATTGTCCTCACTTGCCGCTCGAATCGGTCAACCGAGCGCAAGTCCGAATGATCCGGACCGGTACACAAATGGCGACGTCGAGACGCGAATTCCACCTGTTCCGCTGCTCTCGGCATCCGTAAGGGAAGGCAGAATCCCTCTCAGTCCCTCGCAGCAGCGACTGTGGTTCCTGGAGCAAGTTCGCCCTGGGAGCGCGATCAACCATATTTCCATGGAAGTGCGTATACGGGGGGCGATCAACCCTGAGGTGTTGGAGCGGTCCGTGCAGGAAATCGCCCGTCGTCACGAGATTCTTCGAACTCGTTTCGGATCGGAGCGAGGTGAGGGATTCGCGGAAGTTTCCTCTCAGACAATCGTCACGATCGGACGACAAGATTTCCAAACATTGGACCCTCTAGAGCAAGAGATGCAGGTGCGGCAATTCCTTCGAACGGAGAGGAGCCGACCATTCGACTTACGACAGGGGCCGTTACTCAGAGTGACCCTGCTGGCCCTTGAACCGACTGTGCATGCCTTGGCACTGACATTCCACCGTCTTGTCGCCGATGGGTGGTCTCTCCGTATCTTCTGGAAAGAATTGGCCCTTCTTTGGGAAGCCGGTGGCGATGTTCAAGAGGCTCGCCTTCCGACATTGACCGTTCAGTATGCGGACTATGCCGATTGGCAGAGAGCCAGGCTTGATCATGGCCTTCGTGAGGTCCATCGAGCCTACTGGGTTCGGCAGTTGAGCGGCGCTCGTTCTCCCGCTGAATTACCGGTCGATCGTCAGAGGCCGCGGGTGCGCACGTTCGAGGGAGGCGTCCGATCACGGTCGCTTTCTGCGAAACTTTCGGCCGGCCTCGCCCTCTTCTGTCAGCATCAGAACGTCACGACGTTCATGGTGCTGTATTCCGTCTTTGCAATTTGGCTGCGTCGCTACACACAAGAGTCGGATGTCGTCATTGGATCGATCGTGGCCGGCAGGCGTCGGAGAGAACTCGAAGACGTGATGGGATATTGCGTCAATACTGTGGCGTTGCGGTCCGAGCTCTCGGATGGGATGACAGGACAAGAATTGCTGAAGCAGGTCCGTCGGGTGGTGATGGGGGCCTATGACCATCAGGACCTACCGTTTGAAGAGGTCATCGAGGCGCTGTCATTACAACGAGAGCGTCAGCTGTCTCCGCTGTTTAACGTCATGATCGTGTATGAAGATGACCCCTTGTCCACGTTCATCGTCAGGGATCTTGAGGTCGCTCATCTCCCCTGGGAGCCGACTGCGTCGGAGTTCGATCTTGTGTTGATGGTGGTCACCAAGGTGGACGGCCTGGACTTGGCGTTGCTCCATGATTCCACGATTTTCGACGACTCGACGATCGACCGCATGTTGGGGCAGCTTGAGATCCTTCTTGAGGAATTTCTCACGAAACCTGAGACTCCTCTTGACCGACTTTCATGGCTGACCGCCGATGAGAAACGGCACATTCAACTGACGTGGAACGAACCACGTCACTCGGCCTCTGGTATCCATGCGCTCATCGAGGCACAAGTTGATCGGACTCCTCATGTCCCGGCTGTCACGTGCGGAGACCAGTCCATCAGCTACCAGGAACTAAACCAGCGAGCGAATCGAGTCGCTCGATCGCTCCAGAAATTAGGAGTCGTTGCAGATCTCCCGGTAGGCCTCTGTGTCGAGCGCTCGGTGGACGCTCTCGTGGGGCTGCTGGCTATTCTCAAAGCCGGGGGCGGGTATGTTCCTCTGGATCCCTCCTTCCCCAGTCATCGTCTCCAGCTCATACTGGAGGACGCCCAAGTTTCCATCGTCGTCACACAGGCACACCTCCATACCCATCTACAGAGCTACCGAGGCCAAATCTGTGACATCGAGACCTTGTCGACGTCCACCGTGGGCGCAGCGGAGGAGGAGAACTTAGCACTTCCTGTTTCCCCGGATCAGCTCGCCTATATCATCTACACCTCTGGCTCGACAGGACACCCCAAGGGCGTGGCCGTGCCACACCGCAGTCTGGTGACCTCTCTTCAGGCCAGACTTCAGTACTATCAGGAACCGGTTTCCAGGTTTTTACTGAGCTTCTCGCTGGCCTTTGATGGGTCCGTGACGGGCATATTTTGGACGTTGCTGCAGGGAGGGGAACTGGTCATTCCATCCGAAACCGTCCATCGAGACCCCACCGAGCTGGCAACGCTCATCGAGCACCATCGCATCTCACACATCGTGTGGGTCCCTTCTCTGTACCGTGTCGTGCTGGGTGAAGTGGTGAGTACTCAGCTGGAGTCGCTGCGTGTCGTCATTACTGCCGGAGAAAGTCTGCCGCTTGAACTTGTGCAACGACATTACCAGCTCCTGCCTCATGCCACGCTGTACAACGAGTACGGGCCAACGGAGACCACGGTCTGGTGCAGCGTGTATCAAACGACTCGTGAGGAAACGGGGGCCCGCGTACCGATCGGCAAACCCATCGATCATATGCAGCTCTATGTGCTGGACGGGCGCCTGCAACCGATGCCTATCGACGTACCGGGAGAACTCTATATCTCGGGGGAGTGTCTGGCCCGTGGTTATGTCAACCAACCGCAGCTGACCCAAGAGCGGTTTCTTGCGAATCCCTTCGTGGCCTGCACCAGGCTCTATCGGACCGGTGACCTGGCGCGGTATCGCGCCGACGGCAATGTGGAGTTCCTGGGAAGAGTGGATCAACAAGTTAAGCTGCGCGGATATCGGATCGAACTAGGCGAAATCGAATATGTGCTGAGTAACTTCCCGGGCGTGCAGCAAGCTGCGGCCCTTCTTCGGCAGGATAAGCCGGAGCAGCATCGGTTGGTGGGCTATGTCGCCGGCGAGCCATCACTGAGAGAGAGGCTCGACCAGATTCGCAGTCATCTTGCAGCTCGATTACCGCACTACATGGTGCCATCCATCATTCTGTGGCTGGAAACGATGCCGCTCAGTGCCACCGGGAAAGTGAATCGACATGCGCTTCCCACTCCGGAACTCACAACCGGTCGGACGGCAGCCAGGATTGCTCCAAGAAATCAGGTCGAAGAATCACTGGCGGAGCTGTGGAAATCCGTGCTTCAAGTCCCCGAGGCAGGCATCCATGACCACTTCTTCGAGCAGGGAGGCCACTCCCTGGTGGCGACCCAGCTCGTCTCCCGGATACACGAGCTTTTTGAAGTCGATGTCTCCCTCCAGGCGCTTTTTGAGCGCCCGACCATCGCGGCATTGACCGAAGAAGTCATGCGGTTGCGTCAGAAGGAAAAGGCTTCCGTGATGCCGCCGATCGTTCCGGTGCTCAGGGACCAGCCGCTCCCACTTTCCTATTCTCAGCAACGCATGTGGCTCCTGCATCAGCTGGCTCCTCAGAGCACAGCCTATAACATGCCGTTCGCGTCGCGGCAGATGGGACGCCTCAACAAGGCCGCCCTCCGGAGTACGATCGATGCCATCTGTAGCCGACATGAGGCATTTAGAACGACGTTCACGATGAGGGGTGATGGACCGGTCCAAGTGATCCACCCCTTTCGCCCTCCCCATTGGGTCGAGATGGACCTTCAGGGCGTACCCCTCGAACAGCGAGGACAGCAGGCGGCTCGACTTGTCGAGCAGGAAGCGAACCAACCGTTTGATCTTGAGAAGGGCCCTCTGGCGCGGTTCCTCTTGATTGAGATCGAGCCCGAGGACTATGTGTTGGTCCTCACGATGCATCATATCATCGGAGACCAGTGGTCGTTCGGGATCATCGGGTATGAGTTTGCATTCTTCTACAATGCATTTTCCCGAGGAGAAATGCCTGCGCCAAAGACGATCCCGCTTCAGTATGCCGACTACGCGGTGTGGCAGCGGCGTTGTCTGACCGACGACCGCCTCAGTACGCAATCGGATTATTGGCAGAAGAAACTGGCCGGACTGCCGAAGCTTTCCTTGCCGACCGATTACCCACGACATCTGGTGCAGACATTTAACGGCTCCCATCGCATGCTGGAGTTGCCTGCCTCGTTGATCGAGCGACTGAGGCAGTTCAGTGCTGAGCACAATATGACGGTGTTCATGACCCTGTTGGCCTGTTTCCAGATTCTCCTGAGTCGCTATTCCGGCCAAACCGATGTGGCCGTAGGCTCGCCTATCGCCAACCGGACTCAATCCGCGGTCGAGTCAATCATCGGCTCGTTTGTCAATACGCTCGTCTTGCGTACCGATCTCTCAGACGATCCGACGTTCATCGAGTTGATGGCGCGGGTGCGCGAAACGGCGCTGGAGGCCTATGCCAATCAGGACTTCCCCTTCGATAAGTTGGTCGAGACGATGCACTCAGCTCGCGACCATAGCTCCGCCCCGCTCGTGCAGGTACTCTTCAATGTACCGAATGCTCCTATCGGGGAAATCAACGTCCAAGGATTGAGCTGGGTGCCGTTCGAGGTGGAGACACAAGCGGCGCAATTCGACTTGAGCTTGACGATCGAGACGGAGTTCTCTCGGAAAGCTTACTTGACGTTCAATACCGATCTCTTCGAGCCTCAGACCGCTGAGCGGATGTTGGGTCAGTATAAGGTCTTGCTGCTGACCGCATTGGCGAATCCGGACAGTAAGTTATCCAGGCTTCCTACCGTAACGGCAACTGAACGCCGACAGATGTTGCAGGATTGGAACCGCACACAAAGAGATTACCCACAATCTGAATGTCTCCCTCAACTGTTTGAGGCACAGGCCGAGAGAACGCCCGGTGCCGTGGCCTTGTCGATGGGACGAGAGACGCTGCGGTACGGTGAGCTCAATGCCCGGGCTAATCAGTTGGCACGCTACCTCCAAGGGCTGGGCGCCAAGCCTGGTATGACGGTGGGTATCGGTTTAGAGCGATCCTTCGAGATGGTCATTGCGTTGATGGCTGTGCTTAAAGCCGGTGCGGCCTACGTGCCCCTTGACCCTGACTATCCATGGGATCGCCTTCGGTATATGTCGAAGAACGCCTCGCTCGCCATTGTGCTCACCTCTGAAGCGCTGGCGGATCGGTTTGATGCTCAAGTCTGCCGCAGGGTGTGTCTCGATCGAGAGTCGGGAAAGATCGCACAGGAGTCGCACCATAATCTTCCTCCGGCCTCCACGCCTCAAGACTTAGCGTACATTCTATACACGTCTGGGTCGACGGGCCAGCCCAAGGGAGTGGAAATTCCACACCGAGCACTGGTGAACTTCTTGTGTTCGATACGACTGGAGCCCGGATGTTCCGCTCAGGACGTGATGCTCTCCGTCACGACGCTCTCTTTCGATATCGCCGGATTGGAGTTGTATGTGCCGTTACTGGTCGGAGCCCGTGTCGAGATCGCCGGTCGCGCCGTTGCCATGGACGGACGACAACTGCGGACTCTCTGTGAAGCTGTTCAGCCGACGATCATGCAAGCGACTCCTGCCACATGGCGAATGCTCGTTGAGGCTGGATGGCAAGGCAGTAACAGATTGACGGTACTCTGCGGTGGGGAACCCCTTCCACCCGATCTTGCGGCGCTATTGTTGGATCGGAGCGTCGCCCTCTGGAATATGTACGGTCCGACTGAAACCACGATTTGGTCCACGATCGAGAGAATCGAACGGAGCGATGGGGAAATCACTATCGGAAGACCAATTGCCAATACGGAAGTGTATATCTTGGATCAATTCCTCCAGCCAGTTCCCATCGGAGTCTCCGGGGAGCTCTATATCGGAGGCCATGGGTTAGCCCGGGGCTATTGCGGGAGGCCGGACTTAACGCAGGAGCGGTTCATCCCTCATCCATTTTCTCAAGAGCCGGCGAGATTGTATCGAACGGGAGACTCGGCACGGTATCGCCTGGATGGACGCATCGTGCACCTCGGTCGATTGGATCACCAAGTCAAGATCAGGGGGTTCCGAATCGAATTGGGCGAGATCGAGACAGCGTTAAACCGCCATCACGCCGTCCGTCAGACCGTGGTCATAGCAAGGGACGATGAGCACGGTGTGAAGCAATTAGTGGCGTATCTGGTCTGCCAGGCTGGCTCTATTCCAAGCCAGTCGGAACTTCGCGCGTTTCTGCGGTCCGAGATTCCTGAGTATATGGTCCCGTCGCTCTTCGTTTTTCTCGATGCCATGCCCTTGACCGCAAATAACAAGGTCGACAGGAACGCATTACCAGCCCCGGCCTCCGCTGTCCCGACGGCTGCTGTTCATGTCGCACCGAGCGATCGAATGGATGTACAAATGGCAGCATTGTGGCAACAGGTGTTCGGGATCAATAACATCGGCATTCACGACAACTTCTTCGATATCGGAGGTCACTCACTCAAAGCGGCTCAGCTGTTTTATCTCATTGAACAGGTCTATGGTCGGCATCTTCCGCTCTCCACGCTGTTTCAGGCGCCGACCATTGCCACGCTCACGTCTCTCCTGGCCCAGGATCAGCCGTCATCGCCGTGGCAATCTCTGGTCACCATTCATCCCAACAGATCGTCTACCCCTGTCTTTTGTATACCGGGGATCGGAGGCGATGTGTTGTGGTTCGCTCAATTGGCAAGGCTGTTGAGCCAGGCTCATCCGGTGTACGGCTTTCAAGCCCGAGGTTTCGACGGGAAAGCGGAGCCATTTGATTCTGTTGCGGAGATGGCGACACAGTTCATCGCTGAAATCCACGCACGCTTCTCTCATGGGCCCTACGCGATCGTTGGCACATGTATCGGAGGATTGGTCGCCTATGAGATGGCCCAGCGGCTGGCAGCAGAAAACGAATCTGTCACCCTGGTGATCATGAATAGCTGGCATCCGATCTCGTATCGTTCCTATACCACTGAACACCCTCGTCGATATCCGTTGGCGCTGACCATCCTCTGGCTGATACTGCGCACGTTGGGTGAACTCCGGCGTAAACCGATGCATGAGTGGTTGTCGGTCGTGAAAAGAAAATACCGGACCTTACGGTCCATCCCCCGCGAGCTGACCGGGAATGAGCTGAGAGCGCAGCGCGGCAAACGTATCGCCCAAGGCATGTTCCGTGCTGCCGCACACTATGCAATCCGCACCTACCCCGGACGCATACTCAACGTCGTGGCTTCGAACCGGGTCATGGAGCAAGATACCAGACGTGTCTGGAGCGATCTGGCGGACGGAGGGTGCGAAACTTTAGAGGTCGCTGCTTGGCGCACGGAGGAGCTCGTTGTTTCACCGCATGTCGAAGAAACATCCTCGCATATACTCCGCTTTATCGCTGATAATTCTCAGGATACGCCCTTCTTACCTAGTAGCAAGGCTGCATGATTTATCGATGTCCTTTCCCGAACAAACGAATGTATCAGCATTCAGGATAGAAACATGCTCGTTTCATTTCATTCGATCGAGTACCTAATCGACAGAAATACCCAGGAACACATCCACCTTGAACCGAATGCCGTTCACCTGTGGGGGATCGAGCTTGACGGGTCGCGAGACTGTCTGGAGCGATGCAGGGGATGGTTGGATGAAGTCGAGCGTCACCGAGCGGCGCGCTTTATTCGGGATGATATCCGACAGCGCTACCTGTTGGCTCACGGAGGTCTCAGGGCGGTGCTGAGTCTGTACCTTGGAGTCGACCCCGCTGTGATCGCGCTGAATCGCAGTGCAACAGGCAAACCCTTCCTGACGAAGGAGCTACGAGACCGGTCGGCGATCACCTTCAATTTGTCCCATGCCCACGACCGTGCGCTCATTGCGGTCTCAAACGTACAAGACGTCGGGGTCGATCTTGAATTCGTTCGCGGGGATATCGAGGTTGCGAATCTATCCAAGCGTTTTTTTTCTCCCTCCGAACATACGGCGATCATGGAGGTGAGCGAAGAGCAGCGCGCGACGACATTCTTCCGCCATTGGGTTGCCAAGGAGGCGCTGCTCAAGGCACAAGGTGTCGGCCTCGGAGGACTGTCCGACTGCGAGATTGTCTTCGAGGGAAACAGAATCGACACAGCCGTTCAAACCCGATTGGGTGCTCGGTTCTCGAATACGTTGCGGGTTCGTCTTCTCCCTTGTGAAAATGGATGGGAAGCAGCGGTGGCGGCTCCATCGTTAGACTCGGTACGACAGTGCGATCTCGATCAGCCGTAACTGCCTTCAGTTGGCTGTGACATCCCAGTACCCCTACTACTCAAGAACACACGCCTCAACAGCAAGTGGTTCTGTCCTGCTAGTGAATGACTGGCTCCAGGGTCACCGTGGCCTTCATCGAATTGGAAATCAGACAATTCCGCTCGGCCTTTTCAATCAGCTCCCTGGCTTTGGTCGGATCCCCTCCAGGCTTCAAGGTGATGGTAGGTCTGATCGTGATGGTGGTGAATTGAAATTGCCCCTCCACCAACTCCAACCGACCCTCGGCCCTGCTCTCATAGGCGGAGAAGGCGAGTCCGGCTCGCTCCGCCACGGCGAGAAACGTCGTCATCAAACAGACGTTGGCGGACGCCACAAAGAGATCCTCGGGCGACCAAATGCCACCATGCCCCTTGAACTCCGGAGGAGTGGCCACTTGCACATCGGGTTTTTCCGCGCAGGCAATGATTCCCTTCCGCTGGTCCGTCCACTTCACTGTCGTCTGATACAAGTACACTTTGCTCTTTTGTTCCATTCCTCCTCCAAGGCGTTGGTTATGAATGACGACCCTTGGTCACGTATGACCACGCTTCGTCACTCCTTCGTTCGCCCGATCATTCCGCTTTCACGAAGCTCTTCACCCAATCACCGACCGCATGCGTGATCATGACCACACTAAGCGCAATGAAGAGATGCTCTCCGATAACCTTCCAGGGGGCAACCGCCTGTGTTCGTGCGATGAAAAAACTCAGGGCCGTCAGCAAGGACAGACCCCACGCCACGCTGATCACGATCGCCTGATCGAGCGATGCAAATATGACCGGGATGATGAAGGTGGCCGAGACCACAAATTTCGCGGCGAATGTGGCGAGCGTTGCCTCCCAGATTTGGCTCAGAGAGGCGCTGTTTTTCGACTCTTCGGACACATGAATGCCCAGTGCGTCGGACATGGCGTCGGCGATGGCGATCGTCAGAATGCCGCCAATCACGATCTCGCGCGAATGAGTTCCCGAGTGCAGTCCTACCATCAGCCCGAGCGTAGTAATGACTCCCGATGTGAGTCCGAAACTGATCCCCGTTTTCCATGAGGTTTTCATCCTGGTTCATCGATCGCAATCAACGTGGGGCAGTCGGAACATAGACCAGAACGTCGCGGATAGCCTCGTCTGATAATTTGGATTTCCAGGCATCCATGACGCTGTTCGCTCGTCCCTCATGGATGCTCTTCAAGAGGTGGAAACGGATCATCTAGCGTCTGCACTCAGGCGAGTGCTGCACGCATTGCCTGAGCCAAGAACCGATTTGATCGAGCAACGCGGCAACTGCTCGGTTGGTAGCCTGCACGCCCCCATAGGGATTCTCGCTGCTGGCGTTCTCCACGACCTCGAAAGTCCGCGTGCTCAAGATCGTCGACCCTTTCAGGTCGATGAGCTGCGTCCTGATCATCACCCTCACGCGACTGGGTTGTTGGAGAAATTCCTGCTGCAACAGAAATCCATCTGTATCAAGGCGATAGTCTCCGCGGATCGAGCTTGGCAGTGGTATCACGGCACGCCACACATCATTCTGCTGATTGAGGCTGTGGACCATCAACGGTGCGAACATGCGCACCGGCGTATCGGCCCACTGATTCACCGCATAGTACTCCAGTTCGTAGGGGCGTTTGACATATACCATGCGCTGCGTCTCAAATCCTGGCTCTGCTTGAGGCTGACTCACCAGCAGTACAGGTCCGTCAAGCTTGCCGGAACGAGCCTCGCTGGGCCATCCATCAAGGCTCAATTGATAGGTATGGATATTCGAAGAATCCGTGCGGGGCGACAAGCAACCAGCCGCCATCAATGCCAACAACCCACACATTACATGTGCCAGACGATAGTTCATCATCTCATGACCGTTCGCGCTTTCGGTGCTATTCCCCCGGGCCGCGTGACGGGGTCTTTCGCCCAAACACCAACGAGCTCGGCTCTCGCTCCAACTCACGCGCCACACGGCTCAATGTACCGGTAAGCTGGCGCAGCTCCGTGACCAACAAGCCGACCTCAGGCAGAGTCCGTTGGGTGAACTGTTGCAATTCGGGTCGAGCTTCATTGAAGGCTGCTCCAACGGTCTTGCTCGTGCGAGCCAGTTCGTCCGTCGCCGTGCCCAGCGCCGCAACGCTCTTGTTGATGCCGGCGAGCAAGGTCGGAACTTCCGCATTCAACGACGCCGTCAGTTTCACCAGATTGTCGGCGCTCCTGGCAGCACCGTTCAAGCTTTGTTCAATCTGAGTTTTGTGGGCCGCAATGGTCTTGGCCACATCCGAGAGATCCTTGATCGTTTGCTTCAGCATGGCGCGATTGTCTTCATCCAGGACCTTCGCCGCCCCTTTTGCCGCTGTATCAAGATCGAGCAACAGTTGAGACAAGCGTTCTTCCGAAAGCAAACGGGAGACGGCTTCATCCAAGCGGAAAAAGAGAGAGGGACCGGTCTTGATGACCGGATACGCCTGTCCCTCCTGGGCCTGCAGCGGGGGAGCGTCTCGGCTTCCTCCTGTCAAATTGATGGTGGCTAGACCGGTAAGCCCCTGCGTCTCGAGTACGGCAATCGTGTCGGTCTTGATCGGCGTCCCATGCATAATGTCCATGGTCAGCAGAACTTCCTCTGGGTTATTGGGATTCAAGTCAATGGTCTTTATTCGACCCACGTCGACACCACGATACTTGACGGTGGAATTGACGCTCAATCCTGCGACCGACTCCTTCATATAGGCCTCGTAGCGATCGTAGGAACCACGGTAGTCCGTCTTCCCGAGCCACAAAATTCCAGCCAGGACCGCCGCACCCAGAAACGCCACGAACGAGCCGACCAGGATATAGTTGACCTTGGGTTCCATCGTTTGTGCCTTCAGTCGTGCGAATCTCGCTGCTCGTATCTCATCAGGCAAACAATTCTTCCATCACGACATGCTTCACGCGCGGCTCCTACGGTGGTTCCATGCCGCCTGCTCGCTTGCCGCCCGTCCTCGTGGACCTTGGAAGTATTCACGGATGACGGGGTCGTCCGATCGAGACAACTCTTGCATCGTACCGATGCCCAGGACCTTTCCGAGGCCGAGCACCGCCACACGATTGGCGATCCGCCACAATGAATCCAGGTCGTGTGTCACCATCACCACCGTCAGCCCCAAGAGACTCTTCAAGGAGAGGACGAGATCATCGAATCCTGCGGCGATGATCGGATCGAGACCGGCCGTCGGCTCGTCGAGAAACAACAACTCCGGGTCCATGACGATCGCTCGGGCGAGCGCGGCCCTTCTCCGCATCCCTCCGCTGAGTTCGTTGGGATATTTCACGGCGCTGTCCGGTGGTAATCCCACCATTGCAATTTTGGCAGCGACGAGGTCACGGATCAATCCGGCACTCAGCGTCGTATGCTCGCGCAACGGCACGGCAACATTCTCCGCCAGCGTGAACGAACTAAACAGTGCGCCATTTTGGAACATCACACCGAACCGGCGATGGATGGGATGGCCATCGCCCTCCTCCAATCGCCGGCTGTCTGTTCCGAACAGCCGGATCGTTCCCGCCGAAGGTGTGATCAGGCCGATGATCTCCCGCAATAACGTCGTCTTACCGCACCCGTTACCGCCCGCAATCGCGAAGATTTCGCCCCGTCGAATGGTCAAACTCACGTCCTCATGCACGACAGCCTGTCCGAACTTCGTCGAGACATGCCTCACGTCGATCACCGGCATTTCGACGTTCGTGGCAGACGGCATCAACGACGACCTCTTACCCAAGCACGCACAGTCTGCTAAAGATCCCACCAATTGAGCAGGATGCTGCAGATCGCGTCGAATACGATCACCAGAAAAATCCCTTGCACGACACTGATGGTAGTGTGTCGGCCCACATCGTCCACACCGCCTCGAATTTGGAATCCTTGATAACAGCCCACCAACGCAATGATCGCCGCAAAGAACGGCGCCTTCCCCAACCCGATGAGAAAGTGGCGAACCGGAACAGCTTCCTCGAATCGAGCGATAAACTCTGCGAAACTCACGTTGAGCTCTCCTAAGGCAATCAGCATGCCGCCGAACACGCCCACCACATCCGCATATACCGTTAACAGAGGGAGGGCGATGACCAGGGCAAGCGCTCTCGGCAGCACGAGCAGATTCATGGGCGAGATGCCCAAGGTCCGCACCGCATCCAATTCTTCCGTCACCTTCATGGTGCCGATCTCCGCCGTATAGGCTGATCCCGAACGACCTGCGATGAGGATTGCCACGATCAATGGGGCGATTTCGCGCAACAGCGAGATGCCGACCAGATCCACGATAAAAATGTTCGTGCCGAACTTACGGAGCTGTTCCGCGCCTTGATAGGCGATCACGACGCCGACCAGAAACGTCAGCAGTCCGGTGATCGGCAAGGCCCGCAGGCCGTCCAGTTCCACGATCCGCAAGAGCGTCCGCCATCGAATGGAACGTGGCCGCATCAGCGCTCGGCCGAACGCGATGGTGCTTTCTCCGACGAACGCGAGCGCGCGAATCGTGGCCGTGCGTCGAGCCCACAGCGCGCCCGCCACACGATCGATCACCCCCGACCGGCGGACGGAGGCTCCACGCTCGAGTTGGGCCCATTGCCCCTCCATCATCTCAAGCAATTCGGCGAATTCAGGTTTCAACCCTTGCAGGGCGGTCTGCTGTCCCTTGCGCCGCACGCCGTCGATGCAGCGCTGCAGGATGAGCGCGCCGCCCGTATCCATGGCGGTCACTTCGCCGACGTCGTAGAGGACGGTGGAGGTTTCGGGCCACCGGAGCGCTCGGCCTCCCCGTTCCAATTGAGACAAGTGTGGAAGCGTCCAAGACCCTCGGCAGTGGATCACATTATCTTTGACGGAGATGGTTGCCTCTTCCACCTGGTTCACTCCATCGGTCGCCTTGACTCTTCACGCCATCGAACATTCCCTCGGTCACCATCCTCTCCGACGACCGCAGGAAATCGTCGTGCTCGATTCAGGTCGCCTCCAAGATGGTCTTGAGCTCAGCCCCGGTAATCACTTCTCGCTCCAACAAGAGCTGTGCGCCTTGTTGAAGCGTCGTTTTCTTTTCCTCCAGCAATCGCCTCACCCGGCCGTACTGCTCGTCGATGATCCGTCTCACTTCGCAGTCTATTTCACGGGCGGTCTCTTCGGAATAATCGCCTTTTTCTGAGGCGATCGGAAGCTGAAGGAATTGAGGCTGCCGCTCTCGTTCCAACGTGATGGTGCCGAGCTTCTCGCTCATGCCGTACGCCTTCACCATGCTTTTTGCGATGTCCGTGGCCTTGACCAGGTCGTTCTGCGCCCCCGTGGAGGCTTCCCCGAAAATCGTTTCTTCGGCAATCCTTCCACCGAGCAGCACGGCAACTTTATTCTCCAATTCCGATTTCGTCATCAGAAACCGGTCTTCGGTCGGAAGCTGCAACGTGTAGCCGAGCGCCGCCACGCCGCGGGGAATGATGGAGATCTTTTGCACCTGATCGGAACCTGGTATGGAAAGGGCGACGAGTGCATGGCCCGTCTCATGGTAGGCCACCCGTTCCTTTTCCATCTTATTCAAGACACGATTTTTCTTTTCCAAGCCGGCGATGACTCGCTCGACCGCCTCATGTAATTCAGAAAGACCGACCTGATCCTTTCCCCGGCGCACGGCCAGCAACGCCGCCTCATTGATGATGTTGGCCAAATCGGCTCCGGAGAACCCGGGGGTCATCGCTGCGATGTTTTCGAGATCGGCGTCGGGACCAAGCGCCACCTGTTTGGCATGTACACGAAGAATAGCGAGGCGACCGATCTTGTCCGGACGGTCCACCACCACATGACGATCGAACCGGCCTGCCCGAAGCAACGCAGGATCAAGAATCTCAGGGCGATTGGTCGCCGCCATGAGAATGACCCCGATGCGAGGATCGAAGCCATCCATCTCGACCAGCAACTGGTTGAGCGTTTGCTCCCGTTCCTCATGCCCCATGGGCCCGGCCCCGCGCGCTTTTCCGAGTGCATCCAGTTCATCGATGAAAATAATGCAGGGAGCTTTGCCCTTTGCTTGTTCGAACAGATCGCGAACCCGTGCCGCACCGACACCGACGAACATTTCGACGAATTCCGAGCCGCTGATGCTGAAGAACGTCACGCCGGCTTCACCGGCTACGGCGCGGGCCAACAAGGTCTTCCCCGTACCGGGTGGGCCGACCAGCAGGATCCCCTTGGGAATCTTCCCTCCCAGCTTCGTGAACTTTTCCGGTGTCTTCAAGAACTCAATGACTTCCCGCAGTTCCTCTTTGGCCTCATCCACCCCGGCCACATCCCCGAACGTCACCTTGATGTCCTTCTCCACATAGATCTTCGCCTTGGACTGACCCACCTGCATGAAACCGCCCTGGGCCTGACCCAGTCGGCGAAAGATGAAGAACCAGATGCCGCCAAAGAGAGCGACCGGGATGACCCATGACAGGAGATCGCGCCAAAAGGTGGATTCAATGACACCGGTAAACGTCACTCCATGTCGGTTGAGCTCACGGACGAGATCCGGGTCCTCAACCCGCACGGTCGCAAAGGCTTGTTGTTCTTTGGATTCACCCTCGGGCTTCAACTTTCCGGTCAACACTTGGCTGGTCACGGAGACTTCCGCCACCTTCCCGGCATCCACCAACCGCTTGAATTCACTGTACGGAAGTTCTTCGATTTTATTCAGCGCGTGAATAAAATCGTGCACGATCACCACCGCCATGATGGCGAGCAGGATGTACCAGATGGAAAAGGAGACTTTCTTATTCATCGGCATTGCTCCCCCACGAAGCTGAAGAGGGTTCGTCTCGACTCAGGTTGAACCTTGGCTGATTCCCCGGTCTACCCACGGTTTCAAAACATGAAATAGACGCCGATTCCAACCGATTCGGTCTTCTGCGAATAGAAGAACTGCCCATAGGGATTATATCCGTAATAGTAGTTGAAGAGAATCCGACAGCGCCTGAAGGAAACGAGCTGAGACATATCGAAGCCCATCAACAGATTGGTGTTGATATACCAATCCTGCGCCTCGACGGACTTGAAGTCCGCCGTCAGGATCGGCGTAAAGAGGATCGGATCCGTGAGCAGACCAAAGACATAGGATCGAGCCCATGCGGTCGGTGACCGCGCTTCGAATCCCCAGTGTATTGTACCGCGGTCGATCGTGGACGGTTGGACGTTGATCTTCACCGCTCCTCCCCCGTACAGGCGCATCCATTTCTGGAAATCATAGGACACAATCATGTCGACTTCTTCAAATTGAAGACCAATCGACTTAAAACCTGGGTGGGCTCCAAGGAATTCATCTCCGATGTGACTGCTCTGGTGATAAAAGCGTAGTCGCGCGGACCAGTTTCCCTGGCGCCAGGTCAGCGGGATGCCGGCGTTGAAATCGACGTTCACGAGTGCCGCATTCGACGTATCCAAGTCAAACTGCGCGAATATTCCGGCGAGGAAGCTGATCTGCCATCCGTTACATCCCTCGCGCCTGGTATAAACCCCGAAATTCCCTCCAGCGCCGACCGATCCGATGTTCGCAGAGGTCCCTTCGGTGCGTGATTGCGTAGATTGCCAGAGGGCAAAGGACTGCGGCTGCTGCGGGTCGGCCAAGAGGGGACGGAAGAGGTCGTCCGCCGGGAGCAGTTCGCTCCTCGCGCCGTCAACGGATTGTTCCGGACCCTGCCGATACCGGCAGTCCAGCAACTCGCTTGGCTTCGTGTCATCCGGCTTCTTCCCATTCGACTCGTCCGCATAGGCTGGTCCTGCCAGCAAAAACCCGACGGCGAACAATCCGATAACCCACCGATCGCAAGAGAGCAGCGTTCGGCCCATCCTCCTTCTCCCACTCCGGCGCTCGGCATAGCACAGGCTGGACGCCGTTCCCTCCGTCTCTTCGATAGCATATTTCTGATGGGGAATTCACATGTTTTATCGCGCATCGCAGCCGGTCGGTGGGGACTTCGCCGAAGAGTATCCCCCTGCGCCAAGGCTTCGCCACGCCGCCCAAAGACTCTGGGCCACCCGCCGCGCACATCTCCCAGGCTTCGCAACCGTGGGTTCTTGCGTAGATGGGTAAGGAGTTGATCGATGCGCGAGTGAGGCGCTGACGATTCACGCAGGACTGTTACAAATCATAACGACCGGCTGCCTCGGGCTGATAGAGAATTTCTTCGATCCGCACCTTGCGTGTCCCGGCCGGCACAAGCCAGTCCACCGTGTCACCTACCCTGTAGCCGAGGATGGCGGTCCCGATGGGAGCAAGAATCGAGATTCGGTTCTTCTCGATATCGGCATCGGATGGGAACACCAGGGTATAATTTTTCGCCTCGCCCGTCCCCATATCCTTGAGGCGAACTTGAGAATTCATCGTGACCACGTTGTCAGGAATGGCGGTGGGCTCGACGATATGGGCCCTGTCCAGCTCGTTCTGCAAACTCTCCAGATAATCCCGGTCCCGCTCCTTGAAACTGATCCCGACCTCCAGCAGTTCCTTTAAGCGAGCCAGATCGAACTTGGTGATGTAAATGTCCCGAGATTCCATGTCCATGCTCCTTCTGTTCATGAGTCCAGCTTCGTCGGAACCGCCGAGCAAGAGTCCGATGCCAAGTTCGATGTCCTCTCGGAAGATCAGAGGCGACGATGCACCGTCTCTTGCCGCAGTTGTCCCGCCATCGATTGCCCCCTCGTTGCGCATTCCTTTGTTATGGCTCCGCCACCGACAGCGGCATCATGCGGCTGTGGTTGGCGGTGAACTTCGGGCTTCGGACCGTGAGCACGGGACAGGGAGCCTGCCGAAGCACAGATTCAGCCACGCTGCCGTACCGCAGACGCGTCAGCCCACGCCGTCCGTGAGTGCCCATGACGATCAAATCGGAGCGCTGTCCACGAGCATAGGTCACAATCGACTCCGATGGAATCCCCCCGAGCACGACCGACCCTGCCGCCAGACCACGTCCCCTCACCACTTGCGCAAGGCCATCCAGTTGAGTCTCCCAATGCGTCCGCTTCTGGACCTCCTGCTCGATCCGGCCCAACCCCAATTCCAGATCGAAGTAGATCGGCTCCAACACATGGACGATCGTGAGTCTGGCTCCAAAGCGATCGACCACCTGAATCGCATACTCCAGCGCATCAAGGGACGGACTCGAGAAGTCGACCGGCACCAGCACATGCCGGATGCATGGTGGTACGTCCACATCCTGTTCGCCATGAATAGGGGCGACCCGGACCGTCAGCGTCGGACAAGGCGCCTGCTTGATGACGCGCTCCGCCGTGCTGCCCAGCATGATATGGTCCAGTCCGGTCCTCCCATGGGTACCGACGACGACAAGGTCGGCGTGCTGTTCGAGGGCGGTCTGCCCGATCTGCTCGCTGGGAATGCCCTCGCGCAGATGCCAATCCACGTCCAGCCCTTCCTGTTTCACGCGAGCCGCCAGATCACCTAAGAGCCGCTCCGCCTCCTGCCGCTTGAATCCCAGCAACGGATCAGCGAACGCCGCATCGGGCTCCAACCCTCGCAACACCTCGACCACATAGAGCAAGTCGACATGAGCAGAACAGGCGCGCGCGACACACATGCCGTAATCGACGGCACGCCTCGCACAGGCGGAGAAATCCGTGGCGACGAGAATCCGATTAATCAACAGATCGTTCATGCAGACTCCTTTGTTTGCGTGCCGTCCACCGTTTCTCGGCGTCCGAGAACCAGCCGAATGGTCGGCACCGGGCAATCGGCGGGCCTCATAACATGTTCCACCGTGCCGAAAAAAAATATGTCATAGTTGAGTCGATATTTTCCAACGCGGACACACATCGTCTACAAGGACATACCGCGGCTTTTCCAACAAGACAACCGTCCAGCCATCAGTCGCCTGCTCGATCAGGACATGCAGCGTCATCCACCAGACCAGGGCAGGGCGACGTCATGGTGACGGCCGACGGTTGCCTTGGGCAGTATACAAACTTCTGGTCGAGAGGCGCCATGCCTCAATTCACACTCAAGATCTTTCTTACCTTGCTCATCGCATGTGTCTGCTTTTCAGAGACAGCGTGGGGCGAAAATTTCGAGAATCGTCATCCCCAACCTTCCGGTCCCTGGTTCACCGGTACGCTGCTCTCGACACGAGGCCTGACATTAGATCAGGGACGCTTCGTTGCTGAACCATACTTCTTCTTTACAAAATATGGCGGATTGTACAATGACAATTGGCGCCTCCAATCAGCGGCGGTCTCGGACACGATCGTCCAACAGACATACCTCATCTATGGCTTAACGAGCCGGATCGACGTGGAGATCGCGCCGCAGTGGCTCAAGAATTCCGCGGAAGGCGAATCCATCTCCGGGTTCGGTGATTTGCCGATTCAACTCGGCTTTCAAGCGCTCAGAAGCAGTTCCGATTCCTGGCTTCCCGATGTCCGGATCTGGGTCCAAGAAATCTTTCCGACCGGACGTTACAACCATCTCAGTCCCTCCATCAACGGTCTGGCCGGAACCGGAGGCGGCTCTTTTGCGACGACGCTGGGCATCGGCGTGCAGAAAGCGATACGGCTCGGAGGGGATCATGTGTTCAGATACCGTGTGAATGCGACGCACGGTTTCTTCTCGCCCGTCACTGTACAGGGGTTCAATGCCTACGGCGGAGGATTCGGCACGGAGGGCCGCGTTGATCCTGGATCGGTGACGACTCTGATTGTCGCGGGAGAATATAGCCTCACCCAACATGTCAATCTTGCGCTCGATATCGGGTTTCAGACGATCAATGCGACGGAGTTTTCCGGAACAACAGGGGTCGGTGTGAGCGGCGAACAGGCGATCGTCGGGAGAGGGTATGGCAATCTGCTCACGATTGCTCCGGCCATGGAATACAGCTTCAATCAACACGTCGGGCTTATTGCCGGTCCATGGTTCAGCCTCAGAGGGAAGAACACCACGGAATTTTTCGGCGTTGTGGCAGCTCTCCTCCTCTATCTGTAAAACCAGCTCTCCACGAACTCGTCGATGACGTGATCGCCCACTTCACCCCCCGCGAATGTACCGGCCGACCAGTCGGTAAGCATTATGGAGATACTGCGCCATCATCCTCTGGGTGTTGAAGAACCCGCCGTTCAGCGCGATGGCATGCCGCATGATTTCGGTAAAGCGTTCACGATCCTTATAAAAACACGGCACCACTTTTTGCTCCAGCTTGTCATACAGGGCTGCGGCATGGCAGGCATCCATGCCCCCGCTCGGATCGAGGCAGGATTCGATCCGATCACCGATGGACCAACCGGTCACGTCTTCCACATGACCTTCGATCCACCATCCATCGAGCACGCTCAGACTCGGCACTCCATTGACCGCCGCCTTCATGCCGCTGGTCCCTGAGGCTTCCATCGGGGGGAGCGGGGTGTTGAGCCAGACATCCACACCGGCACAGAGAAGCTTTGCGAGCGTCATGTCGTGATTCGTGAGATAGGCGATCGCAACCCTGCCCCTCAGATTGTCCCGGAGTTCGTGGATTCGGTGAATCAGATTCTTCCCCTCCTGGTCGCATGGATGGGCCTTGCCGCCAAAGACGATTTGTATGGCGCCGGACCGTTCAGCAATCTTGGCCAGCCGCGCAACGTCATGAAAAATCAAGGTCGCCCGTTTGTACGCTGCGGCTCGCCTGGCAAATCCGATCGTGAGGACGTCCCGGTCAAACCCGACATTCGTCTGCCGATTCACATAGTCAACGAGCATCCGCTTCGCCTCCATGTGGGCAGTCCAAATTTCCTCCGCCGGAATGCTGATCGCGTAGCGAAGCGAGAGTTGATCATGCCGCCAGTCCCGCAGATATCGGTCATAGAGCGCTTGAAACGGGAGCGCAGCCCAGGTGACGGCATGGACCCCATTGGTGATCGAGTGAATTGGATAGCCGGGGAAAAGGCTGTGCGAAACCTCGCCGTGCTTCATCGCGACTCCGTTGACAAACCGTGAGCCGCGCAGCGCCAACTGCGTCATATTCAAACCGTGGTCAGGGTCACAGGATTTGAGCCACGAGCATCGTCGGTCGCCGAGCACGCGATGCGCAAGATCGTGCGGAAATTGATCGTGGCCCGCCGGCACCGGTGTGTGGGTCGTAAACACACATTGTTCCCGGACGGCATCGATGAGATCGGCGGGAACCCCTTGTTCCTGAGGACGGGACGCGAGTTGCTCCTCCAGCAAGGCGAGCACGAGCAAGGCCGCGTGCCCTTCATTCATATGGAACCGTCGAATAGCCGAGTATCCGAGCTCCCTCAACAGACGGTGCCCTCCGAATCCCAGGACGACCTCCTGACAGAGCCGATAGGAGTCGTCGCCGCCGTAGAGTCTGTCAGTCAGCGTTCGGTCCCAGGGCTGATTCTCAGGGAGATCCGTGTCGAGAAGATAGACGGGCAGCTCACCACCCGACTCTCCCCTCATGAGAAACTGCCAGGCCGCCACGTGCACCCTGCGGTCCTCGATGTCGACCGTGACTCGTTGGCTCACAGGCTTGCAGAAATCGTTGATCGGCCAGGCCACCGGCTCTTCATGCTGCCAGCCTTGCTCATCAAGCCGTTGATAAAAATACCCGCGCCTGTGTAACAGGGTCACCGCCACCATGGGGATCTCCAAATCGGCGGCAGATCGAATGGTGTCTCCGGCCAGGACACCGAGACCGCCTGCATAGGTCGGCATGGCTGGATCCAATCCGATTTCCATCGAAAAATAGGCGACCAGAGCCTTGTCGGATGTGTCCATTATGGTGTTCCGCCGTTTCGGATGTTCATTGGAATTGCCGTCGGAACCGCCATGTGCCGAAACCGAACATGGCACCGCCCAGAGCTGCCATGGCAATCGCCTGGCTCCAAAGCACGTCGAGCCCGGCCCCTTTCAAGAGGATGCCATACGCAATCTCGATGAAGTAGCGCAGCGGGGACAGCAGCATGAGGGCATTGACCCAATCCGGCAAGGCTTCCATCGGAGTGGTGATGCCCGACAACATGAGCATCGGGGCCACGACGAGAAGCGTCAGTAAACCGACCTGCGCTTGGTTGTGGGTAATCGTCGATGCAAAAAGGCCCATGCCGGCTGTCGTGAACGTGAACAACGCCGTCAGGGAAAACAAAAGGATCACGCTGCCTCTGATCGGTACGCCGAACGCCGGTTGCATGACGCCGAAGAGCGCCACCGCCGTCGCCCCGAGGATGACGAGGGTCATCGCCAATACTTTGGGCAACATGATTTGCAGCGGCGTCAAAGGCGACACCAGCAACTGCTCCACCGTTCCACGCTCTTTCTCCCTAGCCATCGCGGTGGCCGGCAGCAGAATCGCGAAGATGGTGATTGTGCGCAAAAGACCGGAGATGGACTCGAACCACGCTTCATTCTGGTCTGGGTTGTACCACACCCGATGTTCGCTGGCGATGATCGGCAGGCTCGCCGCTCCCCCGGACGAGCCACCGATGCGGGTCGCCGAAATGTCTTGACCGAACTGAGCTACGATGCGTCCGGCATACCCGGCGGCGGAGAGGCCTTGTGGGGCGTTGGTGGTATCGACCAATAATTGGACCGCCGTAGGCTCGCCGGCGGCAAGTTGCTCATGAAATCGGGGCGGAATTTCAAGGATGGCCATCACCGACCCTCGATCCATTCGCCGTAGTCCCTCATCGGGACGGCTCAGCTCGCCGAGCAAACGAAAATATGGTTGATGAAACCGGTGAACGAGGTCACGCGATGCCGAACTGTGGTCGGCATCGTAGACGGTGAGACTCGCATTGTGAAGTTGCGACCTGAGACCATTACCCGAGATCAGAATGGCCAGCGTAAAAGAATAGGTCAAGAACAACACGATCGGCAGATCTCGAAATAACTGGATCATTTCCTTGCGCGTCATGACCACGAGACGTCCCCACCACACGACGGCCCGCCGCGAACCGGATGTCGGCCCGCCGTTCATGATCGAGGTCTCTTGGTGAACAACCGGTATCCTACGAGCCGTAAGACCACGGCATACAGGGCCAAGGCCAGGACATCCGGCCACAACACGTCCACTCCGACGCCTTTTAAGAAAGTTCCCCGAACGATGTTCGTGAAATACATGCCCGGGAAGAAATGCGCCTGAATCCAGGCGCCGGGGCTGAGGGAGGAGACCGGCACGATCAGTCCGGAGAACAGAATCGTCGGCAGAATGCTGATGACCATGGTCACGATCAACGCGGCGATTTGGGTGCTGACCATGATCGAGACGAGTAACCCGATCCCTGTGCTCGTCAACACAAACAGGAGCGCTGATACCAGAAAAAGTCCCACATTGCCCTTGAATGGCACCCCGAACCACAGAGTCGCGAGCAGCCAGAGGACCACTGCGTTTACGAACGACACGGCGACATAGGGAACGAGCTTCCCTGCGAGATATTCAATCTTGCCGACAGTGGAGCTATAGATGTTATAGATGGACCCGGATTCTTTTTCCCTCACGATTCCGAGCGCCGTCAACAGCGGAGGCGCGAGCATCAAGGAGAACATCACAAGCGCCGGAATGGTCGACCAGGAGCTCCGCACCTCTTCGTTGTACAGGTAGCGGACTTCCAGCTTGATCGGGTGCGCGAAAATTTCGGCGCGCGCTCGGGAGACTCCCTGCATCCGCGCCACGTGATCCGAGAGCAGGTCCGCGCTGAATGCACCGTTGATGGCGATGACGTACCCCTTCGTAATGTCGGTCCGAAGAGGGAAGGTCCCATCGATCAGCGTTTGCACGGCGACCGGCTGGCCGGCGACCAGACGTTCCTCGAATTTCTCGGGGACGACGATGACGGCGCGGGCTTTGCCGCTTTCCAACCAGCCATCCGCCTCGGCTTCACCGACGAGCGAACCTTTGAAGTCGAAATAGCGGGAAGTCGTAAACCGATAGAGATAGTCGCGGCTCAACGAACTGTGGTCGCGGTCCACCACGACTAATGGGATCTCCTCTACGTCGAGGACAAGACCGTAGCCGAACACCAGCATCCATAAAACCGGCAGCAGAAACGCCAGGAGGACGAACATCCGATCCCGCACCATCTCGCGCCATTCCTTCGATGCCACCGTTGCGACACGCTTGAAACTCATGAACCGACTCCTCGTTTTGTCGCTGCTTCCTGTTGTTCCAGCGTCATGACCCGATGGACGAACACATCCTCGAGACTGAGCGGCCGACCGCCGACAGCCTTCACGGACATGCCGTCGGATGACAGCACCGTACGGAGCCGTACCTCGTCTTCCGCGTGGTGGCGGGACAACAGATGGATCTTGGTGCCGTAGAGTGCAGCTTCGGAAAACCCTGCCTCTTTCAATCGACGCAACGCCCTTCCGGGGATATCCGTCTCGATTTCAAGAAGCCGTCCGGCTTCTTGCTCGACCTGACTTTTCATATCGCTCGGCGATCCTTCGGCGACGATCCGTCCCGCATACATCAACGCCAGGTGGTCGCAATGCTCGGCTTCGGTCATATAATGTGTGGTGACCAAGATCGAAACCTCTTCTTCGCGCGCCAGCCGCGACAAAATATCCCAGAAACGCCGTCGGCCGATCGGATCGACGCCCGAGGTCGGTTCGTCCAAAAACAACACGCGCGGCCGATGGACGAGCGCACAGCCGAGCGCGAGCCGCTGACGGACTCCCATCGGCAGGCGGCCGGTGAGGTGTGACTCATACCCGTGTAAACCGGCCATCGCAACGATCCATTGCAATCGTTCCTCTGTCGCCCGCGAATCTAATCCATAGATCCCGGCGAATAACCAAATATTCTCCACGACGGTCAAGTCCAGATAGAGGGAGAAGGCCTGTGACATGTAGCCGATGCGCTCTTTGATGGCGTTACCCGCGGTCTTCATGTCGGCCCCTGCCACCCGACCTTCTCCGCCGGTCGGCGGCATGATGCCGGTCAGCATCTTGATCACAGTGGTTTTCCCCGCTCCGTTGGCCCCCAGCAGGCCGAAGATTTCTCCGGGTTGGACGCGAAACGTGACGTGATCCACGGCGCGAAAAGATCCGAAATCGCGGATGAGTCCCTTGGCTTCGATCGCCGGCCCGTCGTGGTCTCGGTTCATCGGGGAAACAGAGAGGGCACCGTCCGCTTCTTGATGTTCGACCTGCCTCAGCAAGAGCGCGACAAACACATCCTCCAATTCCGGTTCATCCACTCGAAGGTCCGACGACGTCATGCCACCTAGAGCGGTTTCGATCTGCGACACCGCTTGCGCCGCATCAGTGGATGCCGTGAAGACATGCAGCCGAGGCCCCAGCGCCTCGACTTGCCGGTATGTCCGCTTGAGGCGAGCGATTGCATCCAGCTGTGGCGCTGCTTCAAACGTCACCATCCAACCGGGGACCAGCGCTCGGACTTCGGCGGGTGTGCCTGAGGCCAGTTCTTTTCCATTCGAGACGAACGAAAGCCGGTGAAACCGAGCCGCCTCGTCCATATAAGCGGTCGAGACCAGGGCGGTCATGCCCTTCTCCTGCAGCAGTTCAGCCAGAATGGCCCAGAAATCACGGCGCGAGACGGGATCCACCCCGGTGGTCGGTTCATCCAAGATCGCGAGCTCCGGCTCATGGATAAGCGTGCAGATCAACCCCAGCTTCTGTTTCATGCCACCTGATAAATGTTTCATTGCCCGATCACGAAACTTGTCGAGTCGGGTCATGGCAAGCAGCCTGGTCTTGCGCTCCAGGAGATCGGGCTCCGGCACCAGTCGGAGTCGCGCAAAGAAATCGATGTTTTCCTCGACGGAGAGGTCGGGATATAAATTGAGCCCCAGACCTTGCGGCAGAAAACCGATCCGTTGCTTCACGTGCTCCGCGGCTCGTTCCGAATCCACCAGGGTGCCGAACACGTTGACTGTTCCTTCATCATAGGTCAGCACACCGGCAATCGCCTTCATGAGGCTGCTCTTCCCGGCTCCGTCCGGCCCGATGAGGCCGTAGATTTCACCGCGACGAACCTCCAGATCGACGCCGTCGACTGCCGCGTTCTTCTTGTAGCGCTTTACGAATGCGGACACCTTAATGACGGTATCCGTATGCTGAGGGCCATGTGCTGAGGGCTGAGCCGGAGTCGGAGCCACCGTTGCCCCCTCATGTCTCACGAGTCACCTGTTACGATCTCGGTTTCTTCCACGCTACCTCTTCTTTCCATCGAATGATGGCGTCGGCGGGCAAGCCGGGCGTCAAGCGATGATCCGGATTGTCGGTCAGGTACAGCCGTACCGCGTAAATCAGCTTCACCCGCTCGTCCGGGGTCTGCACTTCCTTGGGAGTGAACTCGGCTTTGGAAGCGATATATCGAACAGTGGCATCGAACGGTTGCTCAGGAAAGGCGTCGGTATGAACGCGCGCCGGCAGGCCGAGGCGCAGCTTTCCGATCTGCACCGCCGGGACATACACTTGAAGGTAGAGACTATCAAGGTTCACCAGTTCAAGAAGCGGGACGCCGGCCGTAACCACTTCGCCGACATCGACCATTCTGGTGGTGATGGTGCCGCTCGCGGGAGCCTTGATCGTCAAATCGTTCAGCACACTTTCTGTTTCATCAAGAGCTGCGTACGACTGGTCACGTTGCCGTTCCAACGCGGCGACCTCTCCTTCCTTCGCCTTGATACGTTTCCAGCCCAATTCGGCCTGCGAGAGTTCTTTGATGGCCTGGCTCAGGGCGCTCTTGGCTGAGGCCTGCTCGCTTACGGCGACCTTCCACCGGGCCTCGGTCTGAGCATGGAGTTGGTGAGATACGGCCTGCTCGGGCAGCAACGCGCGCATACGCGCGACATCTTGCCTGGCCTCCTCTTCAACCGCCTTGGCCTTTTCAACAACGGCACGGGCGCTGTCCACCTTCGCCGAGGCTGCTTCGATACTGAGCGGCACTTCAAGGTTCAACACCGCGAGTGCCGTATGAGCCGCCTCGACCTGAGCCTCAAGCATATCCACCAGCCGACGGGCCTGTTCGACCCTGGCGCGCGTCTGAACATCGTCCAGAATGACCAGCGGCTGGTCTCTTGCAACCGAGTCACCCTCCCGGGCTCTCAGCTCGGCAATCCGGCCGGGAAACTTACTTGCAATAGTGACGTGATCGCCTTCAATGCGGCCGTTGGCCTGGATCAATCCCTCAGGCAGCCCGCGATGCCAGACCAGCCGATCCAGCGCTAAAAATGCGGCAACTGCGACAACGACGATCACCGCCGCCGCTATGAGATAGGTTCGTGTTTTCATCGAGCCTTCAATTCAACCGGCGAAAAAATAGAGCTGACTGTTTCTTGATATCTGTAAATATGGCGTGTCTCGCCGCCTATAGGATGACGTACGATTAGTACGGTCGCCCGCGTGGGACAAGCAGCGTCATGTGATGCGTTCCGCAATTGACCATCTCACTTGTGTGGCCGCACAGTCTAGATGCAGGCAACGAATTCAGTCGATAGGGTTTTTCGAGCAGGCTCCAAGTTGGCAAAGATTCTCTGCATATGACGTTGCCCGTCGTATTATCGTAAGGGTCATAAGGAAACGCAAACCTTCGCCCGAGATACCAACTTCTCCGAGGCAGCGATGAATCCTTTGACATACGAGCGGTCCGTCAGTTTGGGCGATGGCAAGATGACAGAGCCCTTGCGGTCGAACAGCGCGCCGCTGTGTAATTCCAAGTCTGGTGATACGAGGAGCGGCCTCAGGCGTTCCGCGTAGGTCTCGGCGCTTGGATTAAGGAGGCCGATGATCCATTCCGTGAAGCGGGATTTGAGTGTGTCTACCCCCAAGAAAGTCTTGCGAATGTTGGTCTTGATGAGCCCAGGGTTCAGGCCGAAAGATGTCGCGTTTGGATAGCGGATTGCCACGTCGAGCACGAGCATCTCGTTGCCGGCGACAGTGTTCATGTATACGTGAATGGCGCCGTAGTACTTTTCGGCGTTGAGGTCATCGAGCGTGCCAACTTGGCCGGAGCCAGGAAATCCCATAATGAAGACGCATGGCTTCATCTGAGCTTCTCGACGGTCCTGACCAAGACGCGGGGCGATCGCTCGTAGGACCACCAACCTGCTCAAATAGCTGACCACCATGTCTCGTTCGATGCCCTCTGTAGTCTCTTCCCTCCTCGGGGCGGGAATGATGCCAGTGGTGAAGATAACGATGTCCAATATTTCCGCAGGCAATGCTTCGCCGACGCGTTCTGCTTCACGCATGAGGCTCAGATCTGCTTTGATCTTACTGCGATCAATGCATCGGGAAAATGCGGTCTGGCGGAGGTATGGTCATGCCCGCCGAGGCGGGCATCCAGCCGTTTCGGATGTCCCTGGATTCCCGCGTGAAACATGCGGGAATGACGAGAAGGAAAGAAGGTGATCACCTGCGAAATCCGGGTCAAGCATCGACGCTCCTAGCCCATTTCGAGCAAAGATTCGCTAATGCCCTATTTCATGATGAATCAGCGGATGGGACATGCACTAGTTGATGATCTGCTCAGTAACACCGTCTGCATGGTCTGGTAAAGCTGTTCGACCGCCGCTTCCTTCGTCAGCAACATGGCGGCACCTGCCTTCGCCATCGCGTCACGATTTTCATGCTCGGCGTTGACCGATAGACCGATCACCGCGATGTTGGGATAGTGTGCTTTGATCTCGCGCGTCGCCTCGATGCCGTTCATCGTCGGCATGTTGATGTCCATCACCACGATGGCGGGCCGGAGCTTCTCGACCAACCGCACGGCCTCTCTGCCGTCCGCCGCTTCTCCCACGACCTCCACATCCTCATACCCCTCCAACATTGCACGGAGTCCCTGCCGCATCATGGCGTGGTCGTCCACCAACAATACCCGAATTCGCGCAGCAGGGGCCTGCACAGCTGAGGAAAGATTTTTGTCTACCCCCTCAGCCTGAACCTTGGCTCCAACCTCGCCGGTCTCGGCCAGCGGCAAGCGCAGCGTCCCCCTGGTCCCCTTGCTCGGCACCGACTCGATCTCGAACGAGCCGCCGATCGCGCTCATTCGTTCGCGGATGCTGAAGAGACCGAATTTTGATGACAGGCCTCCGGTGGCAGACTCCTCCGTCGCAGTAAGATCAAAGCCGGCGCCCTCATCAGACACCTGCACCAACAGCTGACCCCCCTCGTGTCGCATCGTGACAGTCGCTTCGCCGGTGCCGGCATGCTTCCAGGCATTCATCAAGAGTTCGCGGGCCGACTGAAACAGCAAGGCGATCTGATCTTCGGGCAGGTGCAGGGTCTGGCCTTGCGGAAGCTCCACGGTGACGGCCAGGTCATGCTTTCCCATATATTCGCCCAGCCATGTGAGTCCGGCGGCGAGGCCATGGTCCCGCAACACCGGCGGACTCAACTCCGCCACGAGCGAGCGCGTGTATTGCAACGCCTCCCCAAAGATCTCCTCCGTTTCGTAAATCATCATTTCCACGGAGGGCTGACCCACGACCAGGCGTTTGGCGCCGCCGAGTTTCAGCTTGCCCAGCACCAGCGTTTGCTGCAAGTGGTCGTGCATTTCCGTGGCCAATCGCGCTCGCTCACGTTGCTCGGCCAGATTCAATTCCAGCGCCAAGGCACGCAGTCGCTGCTGAGACTCCACCAGTTTCTGGGTCCGCTCAGCGACTCGCTGTTCCAACCGCTCGTTCGACTGTTGTAGGCGCTGTTCACTCTCGCGGACTCGGCGCTCCGCCTCCGTGCGTTCCGTCAGCAGTCGGGTGAGCTCCCGACGCTGTCGATCGATCGCGAGGAATACGTTGACTTTGCTCTTGAGCACGTCCGGCTCGATCGGCTTGTAGAGAAAATCTACTGCTCCCGCCTCGTACCCCCGAAAGCGGTATCGCTCCTCGCGCGATCCGGCCGTGACGAAGATGATGGGGACCTGCTTGGCCCGCTCCACGCCGCGCATCAACTCCGCCAGCTCGAAACCATCCATATCGGGCATCTGCACATCGATGAGCGCCAAAGCCACGTCGTGCAGCAACAACAGTTCCAGCGCCTCGGCTCCCGACTGGGCGCACAGCAGTTTCACGTCATCGCGGCGCAGCAATTCGGCGAGCGCCGCCAGGTTGACCGGATGGTCGTCCACGAGCAGCACCTTGGGATGGTTCGGCGACGCGTCGGTCCGGCCTTCGATCACATCCGGTTTGTGCATAGATCCTTTCGCTTGCGATACATGCGTCCCTAATGTTCGCGGGCCCGTACCAGGCGCCGGGTCAGTGACGGCCTGGCATAGCCGCGAAAATCATACTCATAAGTCCGGTACAGCGCATCGAGCAACAGCTCGATTTTGAGCAGGTCGATAACACATGGTTCCTGACCAGCCTTCACCCTAACCGTAACCTCTCTATTTCGGCATCCAAGTCCGCACCAGCGACATCAGTCTGTCCACCTCCAACGGCTTGGCCATGCAATCGTTGGCGCCGGCGGTCAATGCCTGCAGACGGTCCGCTTTCATCGCCTTGGAGGTGAGGGCGATAATGGGCAAATGATGCCATTCGGGGCGTTTGCGGATTTCGCGCATGGCTGTCAAGCCGTCCATTTCCGGCATCATGATGTCCATCAGCACCAGATCGATCGGAGCGCCTTCCGGCTGGAGCGATCCTTCCAATGTCGTTAAGGCCTCACGGCCATTCCTGGCTACCTGAACTTTGGCGCCGCGTGGCTCCAACAGACTCATGAGCGCGAACAGGGTGCGGACGTCGTCTTCCACCACCAAGAGCCTGGCCCCGTCGAGAGCCTCATCTCCGCAAGGCGCTCGGGTGAGCAGGCTCTGCTGCACAGACGGCAGATCGGCGACCGCCTGATGCCGGAAGGCCGTCACCTCGTCCGACAGCCGTTCGCGATCGTCGGGAATGCGAGCATGACCAGGGGCAGACTGTCTTTCGGGTCCTCCAGACACGAAGGTCTCGACAGGCTCCGAAGCCTCCTCGTACCGTTCCGGCAGCAGCACCGTGAACGTGCTGCCCTGCCCCGGTGCGCTGGTCAATCGTATTTCTCCGCCCAACAGCCGCGTGAACTTTCGGGCAATGGACAGTCCCAGGCCGGTTCCGCCGTACTTCCGGTTGGTCGTACCGTCGGCCTGGCGGAACGGCTCAAAAATAGCTTGGTGCTGGTGGTCCATGATACCGATGCCTGTGTCGCCGACCGCGAACGCGATCCGACCGTCGGACGCGCGGCTGATCTCCAACCGGATTTCGCCCCGTTCGGTGAATTTGATCGCGTTTGAGAGCAAATTATTGAGTACCTGCTCCAGTCGCTGCTGATCGGTCTCGATCGTCTCCGGCATCCCGTCCGAAAGCCGGACGCGTAGGTTCAAGCCTTTATCCTCGGCCACCGGTTGAAACATGGCCGTCACATGTTGAGCCAAGGCAGCCACACACACCGGAAGCGGATGCACCTCCATGCGGCCGGCTTCCACTTTCGCCAGATCCAGCACTTCGTTGATCAACGTCAAGAGATCCCGGCCGGCCGATTCGATGTTCCTGACATAAGCCACCTGTTCAGGCGTCAGGTTCCCGCCGGCGTTGTCGCCAAGCTGCCGAGCCAGAATCAGCAACGCGTTCAACGGCGTGCGCAGCTCGTGGGACATGTTCGCGAGAAATTCGGATTTGTATCGGCCTGCCTGTTCCAATTCGCGGGCTTGGGCTTCCACGTCGCCCTTGGCGCGGGTCAACTCATCGTTCTGTGCCTCCAGCATGGCGGTCTGCTCTTCCAACCGCGCGTTGCTCCGTTCCAGCTCAACCCGCTGCTTTTCCAACCTGCCGTGAGAGTCCTCGAGACTGGCGCTTCGCTCCGTCAGCTCCTCGTTCGCCGCGCGGAGTTCTTTGCTCTTCGTCTGAAGCTCCTCCGCCTGACGTTGGGTTTCTTCCAGCAATGCTAGGATGTGGGCACGAGCCTGCGCCGAGCGAATCGCCACGGCGATCGACTCGGACACCCGAGTAACGAATTCCTTGTCCGCCTCGTTCACCGGATGAAGGAATCCCAGTTCCAGCACGGCTTTGATCGAGTGCTCCGCGGCCAGCGGAGCAATGAGCAGATGTCGAGGGGCACTGCGGCCCAGCGAACTCCCCATGGTCAGATAGCCTTCCGGCACGTCGGATACCACGATCACCTTTTGTTCACCGAGGGCCCGGCCGAGCAAGCCGTCTCCGGATCGGACCTCCAGCGGGAGACGGGCATCGGCCGGGACACCATACGTCGCCGTCCGGCGAAACGCCGGGCCGTTCTCGATGAACAAGGCGCCGGCCGGAACATCGAGATACTCGGCAATGGTGCCGAGCACCCGCGATCCGAGCTGGTCAATGTTCGGATCGCCCGCCATCCGCTCGCTCAGGAGAGTCTGGCCGGATTGCAGCCATTCCTGTTTGCGAACGGTGAGCTTATTGGTGATGAACTGATAACCGAGCCCCGCCAAGGCCCAACTGGTCGCCACCTCGAAAATGCGATTCTGCACCGCAAGAAACGGATGGATACCGTGGGAGCTCAGGAAAAAGCCGACGAGTATCAGCAGCGTCGTTGCCATGGCCGTGTAGGCCGGCACAAGCGGCTGCCAGGTCAAGTACGAGAAGACCAGCGGCAGGATATAGAAGACCCAGACAGCGATGCCGAGCTCGGTCAACAGACCGCTGATGAATACGGCGCCGCTCGACAGAACGATGGCGCCATAGACCAGGGGCGTGGGAGTCCGTTCAAAACGAGTCATGTCACATTCGCATTATTGATCGAAGTGGAAAGACCGGCCTCACACCTCATCACCTCAGGTGTGCGGAGGGGCGTTGAGTCTACAATGAATCGGCGTCTTCAGTCCCTAGGAAAAACCCTGGCTCAACTCAACGGATCGGTTTGAGGACGGTGGAGAAGCAATTTGCGCGCACCGATACCTCCCTCCGTTGTGTGGAAGGCTGCAACGAGCGGGCGAAGCGGCATCGACGCTTCTGTCGACAGCCTGATAAATCGCTTGAGACAGGTGTTGATACGCGGTTTCTTTTTCGAGCAACAGGCAAGCACCGGCATCCAAGAACGCTTCTCGATTCCCATCGTCGACGTAAAAGGAGAGGCCGATGACCGGCAGGTGCGGATGTTTCCGTATGATGCAACCGGTCGCTTCGATCCCGTTCATTCTCGGCATGTGAATGTCCATCACAACGACATCGGGCTTCAGCAGATCTGTCAGCTTCACCGCCTCCTCCCCATCCGTCGCCTCACCCACCAGTTCAATGTCGAGATGATGGCTAAGACACTTCCGCAACCCTTGCCGGACGAGAAAGTGGTCGTCCACCAGTAGCACACGAATACCTTTCATCTTCGGTCGGTCGGCTCCACTGGTTTTGTCTCGATCGATGACTGTCCTGTCCATGGAATCTCTCCCTTGCATGTTGGACCTTACACCGTAGGAGAAAGAGGAATCCTTATGAACTAGCAAACAGCCTAGTTCACCCGCTACGTTACTAATGACTGATCGACTTGAGAAACGTCCGGCGGATCACGGCGCCCGTTAAGGCTAAGCCGACGTCTTAGCCCAGATCGGTTGTTCTGCAACTTGCCGTGGTAGACCTTTGGTAGACTCCAGCTCATCAACAACCTCACTTTCTATCGACCGCACAGACCGCTTTATGCGGAGGCTGCATTATGCTATCTTTCCGGTCACGAAAGCTGTGTTCACGACGGCGGCCTGTATTCGCTACCGGAATGGAAGGCTCACCGTCATAGGCAACCACAGCTGGGAGGGAAACGCTCATGAGGCAGACCCTTGGAGTGCTGGGTTTTCTCATATGTTTGACCGCGACCACGGTCTCCGTGGCAGCGCCGGAAGCCGAAACAGGCGAGCAAGACTTCGCCAAGGGGGAAGCTCTACTGAAGAAGAAGCAGTATGCGGAAGCACGGACGGCGCTGGAAGCCGGCATCACGAAGAACTCCTCGAATGTGCAGGCTCATTTCAACCTGGCTGAGGCCTGTCGAGGGTTAGCAGCTTGGACCTGCGCGGAAGAACATTACGAAGCCGCGTTGCATCTGGATGCGAAATCCAGGACCGCCGGGATGAGAGACCTTCGGTTACGCAGGATGGAGGTGTGGCGTTCGCTGGAGGAAGTGACGGCGTGGCGGTTGCTGGATGAAGCGAAAGATTTGATTGCCGGTGGGCATGCTGACCCTGACCAAATGAAGAAGGCGGAAGAGGCCCTGGACGGCGCCAATGAGCTAGGGCTGAACCAAGAGCAACAGGCGGTCTATCAGCAGTTACAAGCGAAACTCCCTGGGCGGCGTCCGGCCACCGTGTTGGATAGTCTGAAACCGGTTGAGACGCCGCTGGCGCTGGTGCCGGCAGGAGAATTCACGATGGGAAGCACCATGGCAGACGATGAAAAGCCGGTGCATCGCGTCTACCTGGACGCCTTCTACATGGACAAGTACCACGTGACAGTGGGGCAGTATGCCAAGTATCTGGAAGCGACGGACAAGGAGGCGCCCCCCGAGTGGGATATCATGAACCAACCTCACCATCAGAAACGCCCCGTCGTCAATGTCAGTTGGTTTGACGCCGCTACCTACTGCAAATGGGCCGGCAAACGCCTGCCCACCGAGGCGGAGTGGGAAAAGGCGGCACGGGGGACGGACGGCCGCCTCTATCCCTGGGGCAACGAGGCCCCCACGAGACTCCATGCGAATTTCGGCAAGAAGAAATGGGCGAATCATATGGCCTTGGTTCCGGTGGGGATGTTCGAACTGGGCAAGAGCCCCTACGGCATCTACGACATGGCCGGCAATGCTTGGGAGTGGGTCAACGACTGGTATGACCATGACTATTACAAGAAGAGCCCAGCGAAGAATCCTCAAGGACCGAAAACGGGTAAGTCAAAAGTCGTACGGGGCGGTAACTGGCTCTATGTTCAGGATTTTCTTCGTTCTTCCTTCCGTTACAATGCCGAACCATCCGGCCGTCAGTTCGGCTACGGGTTCCGTTGCGCAAAGACGCCATAGTTGTTAACGCGCGTTAATGGGTCGACCGCAGAACAATACTGCGCCGCTCTTCCGGCTTAGGTCACTTGGGACCGTAGCCCGATAACACTTCCACATCTGATTGTTCACAGGGAGGGATGCCGTCTCGGCTTTCTGCCATCGTGCCCGCATGTCTTGACCCTACAAGTATTCTACTCATATGGAAGTACAGCACTGGTATCACGACGAGAGTCAGCAGTGTCGAAGCCCCAACGCCGAAGAGCAAGGACACCGCCAATCCCTGAAAGATGGGATCGAGGATGATGACAAAGGCCCCGACCATCAACGCAGCGGCAGTCAGTAAGATGGGACGGGTCCGAATTGCCCCCGCCTTGATCACGGCTTCCCTTAATGAGACACCTGCCCGCTCTTGTAGCTGGATAAAGTCGACCAGGAGAATGGAGTTCCTCACGATGATGCCGGCAAGGGCAATGAAGCCGATCATCGAAGTGGCCGTGAAGTATGACCCAGTCAGCCAATGCCCGGGGAGAATGCCGATCAGCGTCAGTGGAATCGGAGCCATGATGATCAACGGCGTGATGAACGATTGAAACTGCCCCACGATCAACAGATAGATCAGCACCAGGGCCACGCCAAACGCGATGCCCATGTCCCGGAACGTTTCATACGTGATGTGCCATTCCCCGTCCCATTTCATGGCAATCTTCTCTTCGGACCAAGGCTGCGAAGCGTAGTATTGTTCGATTTGATAGCCCTCCGCCGGTCTGAAGCTCTCCAACTTTTTCCCAACCCCTAGCACGCCATAGACCGGACTTTCGGCTTTCTCCGCTCCGGGGCCGCCGACATCGGCGAGCACATAGACCACCGGCTTCTGATTCTTGTGATAAATCGCCTTCTCCTGAACTGTTTGCTCCATCTTGAGCAATTCCGATAATTGGACGATGCCGCCGGTACTCGTACGCATCCCAATCTCACCAAGATGCTCCAGACCCCTCCGTTCGACGAGCGGCAAACGAAGTACGACTTGAACCGGGCTCTTCTCTTGAGGAATATGGACCAGCCCGACCTTCGCCCCCTGGAGCGCCATGCGCAGCGTGTTGACAATTTCCTCAGAAGGAATGCCGGCAAGGGCCGCCTTCGCCCGATCGACCGTGAACACGTATTTCACTTGGTCCGCCTCAATGTAATCATCGACGTCGACCACTCCGGACGTGGATTCGAACAGTTTCCGAATCTCGCGGGCCGCCGCGAGCTGTTTGTTGTAGTCCGGGCCGTAGACTTCCGCCACCAACACTGATTGCACAGGCGGCCCGGGCGGCACCTCGAGGATCTTCACGTTGGCTCCGTATCCACGGGCAATTTCTTGCACGGGAGGACGAATGCGCTGGGCGATCTCGTGACTCTGAGCGTTCCGCTCGTGCTTTGCGACTAGATTGATCTGGATATCGGCCTCATGAGGTTGTTCTCGCAGATAGTAGTGACGGACCAGGCCGCTGAAATTAAAGGGCGACGAGGTGCCGACATAGGCCTGATAGTCGCGCGCCTCCGGCACAGTCTTCACGTATTGACCCAACGCCTGTGTGACTCGCGCGGTCTCTTCGAGCGTCGTCCCTTCCGGCATGTCGATGACCAGCTGAATTTCGCTCTTATTGTCGAACGGGAGCATTTTCACCACGACATGACGGGTGTAAAACAATAAGGTCGAGCCTACGAGCAACAGTCCGACTCCTCCTAGAAATGCGTACGCGAGGATCGGATGGGCCAACAACGGAGAAAGGGCTCGGCGATAGATCCGAGCCGTGAACCCTCGCTCGTCGCCTTCATGGTCGACACCAGAAACGGCGACTCCAGGGCGATAGCATGTCCGGCAAAACCAAGGAATCACGACGAAGGCGACCAGCAACGAAAAAAACATCGCGATGGAGGCGTTGACCGGAATCGGTCTCATGTATGGCCCCATTAAGCCGGAGACGAAGGCCATCGGCAGTAGCGCAGCGATGACGGTGAATGTGGCCAGGATTGTGGGATTCCCGACTTCATCGACGGCTTGGATGGACGCTTCGTGATGAGGCTTGAGACGCAGCATCAGATGTCGGTAGGTATTTTCGACGACCACGATCGCATCGTCCACGAGAATGCCGATCGAAAAGATGAGGGCAAACAGCGTCACGCGGTTTATCGTATAGCCGATCACCATCGAGGTGAACAGCGTTAACGCAAGGGTGAGGGGGATCGCAATGGACACGACAAGAGCCGGTCTCGGTCCCAATACGACACCAAGAAAGACCACCACGGCGACGACAGCGATCAGCAGATGCCACAATAGTTCGTTTGCCTTTTCCTGCGCTGTCTCCCCATAGTCACGGGTGACGGTCACACGGACCTCCGCAGGAATCGTCACGCCCTTCATCTCTTCGACTTTACGGATCACGTCTGCGGCGACGGTCACGGCGTTCATACCGGCCTGCTTCGCAATGGCGACCGTCACGGCCGGTGACTCCTGAAACGTGAAAGGTGAAAGGGGTGACGAGAGGCCCTTGGTTTCACGACTCACGCGTGACGTCTCACGGGCGCCTCCAGCGCCCAGGCCGAACCAGACATAGCTCGTCGCCTCCGCCGGTCCATCCGTTACCTCCGCGACTTGACGCAAGTAGACCGGCCGCTGCTCGCTGACGCCCACCACCAGGGTCTCGAGATCTTCACGCGATCGTATGAAGCGGCCGGTTTCCACGAGAAAACTTTGATTGCGGCTGTCGAAGCGACCCGTCGATAATGCCCGATTCTCACCGCGCACGACATTGGCGACCTGCAACGGGGTTAGTCCGTAGGCCTTCAGCCTGGTTGGGTCGATCTGGATGCGTAGCTCGCGCGGCCGACCGCCGACGATGAAACCGACCGACGTGCCGGACACCTTTTTGATCTCCTCCAACACCTGCTTGGCGAGGCGATGGAGCTCAAATTCTCCGTAGCGTTCGCTGGAGAGCGTCAGCGTGACGATCGGGACGTCATTGACGTCCTTCGGCTTGACAAGAAAGGGCTCGGCACCGGGCGGCAACAGGTCTTGGCTCGACATCAACTTGTCGTAGAGATCGACCAGGCTCTGCTCCAGAGGCTGACCGACATAGAAACGGACGATGATCAGCGCGCCGCCCGGACGGGAGATCGAGTAGACATACTCGACGCCTTTGATCTCAGACAGCTTACGCTCGATCGGTTTCGTGAGTTGTTCTTCGACGACCTTGGCGGACGCACCGGGAAAGGGCAGCCAGACATCAGCCATCGGCACCACGATCTGCGGTTCCTCCTCACGAGGAGTGGCAACAACCGCAAACAGACCCAGCAGCAACACGCCCAGCATGAGCAGTGGTGTGAGTTTACTCTCGATGAAGAGAGCCGCGATGCGGCCACTCAATCTCGGGCGATAGTTCGTCATTGGTATAGGGCCTTCGCCGAGCGTCGAGCATTGGTTGAGGCGAAACTCACCGTTTAACCCTCAAGACTAAGAACTGAATGGGACGGGTCTCACGGTATCGGGAGCGACGGAGAGACCACCGGTTCGAGGGCCTGCACGGCGGATCCATCAACTCCCCGTGTGCCGTCAGCCAAGACTCGTTCGCCCTCGTTGATGCCTGAAAGAATTTCGACATGGTCGCCGAAACGCCGCCCGAGTTTGACCCACCGGAGCCGAGCGATCCGATCGGCTCCTACGACATAGAGGCTGCTGAGTTCACCGCGCTCGACCACGGCCGGCGAGGGGACAAGAATCGTTTGCGTGGTACCTTTGTCGAGCGGAAAGCGACCGAACATGCCGGTCTTCAGCCCCGGTGTCTTCGGCAAATCCACTTTGACCATGAAGGTATGAGTTTGAGGATCCCCGGCCGGGAGAATCTGACTGACCGTGCCGGCTAACGCTTGCCCTCCTAAAGCATCAATGGCAACTCGGATCTTATCGCCACGAGAAACCGACTTCAGATCCCCTTCCGCCACCGTCGCTTCAAGCCGAAGACGCTGAGGATCCTCCATTTTGAGTAACGGTTGGCCCGGTGAGGCCAATTCTCCCGCTTCCACTTTCTTCTCGGTGATGACTCCATCAAAGGGAGCCCTCACGACCGTATAGCTCAATTGAGCTTCGACGGCCTTTCGGCTCGCCTCCGCCACTCTGTAATTCCTGTTCGCGTTTTCCATCTCCTGTTTGGATACCGCATCTTCCGCATACAACTGGTTCATACGGTCGAGGTGCGCCTTCGCATTCTCGACTTCCGCACCAGCTCGGCCCAGGTCGGCCTGAAGGTCTCGACTGTCCAATCGGATCAGGAGCTGTCCCTTGGAGACCTTCGTGCCTTCTCGGACCAACAGCTCGTCGATCGTTCCTTGAATGCGACTGGAGAGTGCGGCCTGGAAGATTGGAGCGACCTGACCTGTCACTTCAACACGGATCGGTACCGAAGCATGCTTGGCCTCGACGACCGTGCCCTGAATGGTTTTCTGTGGAGCAGCCGACACCACCGGCGTGGCCGGTTCTTCCTTGGACCCGCAGCCGGCCAAGAACAGGACTGCGATGAGGATGGACATCAGTGATCCGAATTTAATCTGTGCGATAGCCTCTCCGCTCGCGAACCCATTTGGCAGGACAAGGAGGATTGTCATTGTTTCCTCCCGACCCTCGTTGCCCTTCGCAGCAACTCATCTTCCACAAGCATCAGTTATTCTTGCACGCCGAGTTTACGCAACAGGGCCATCATCGGACACCAGCCGGTAAAGGCCGATTGGATGAGGTTGATCGCTACAAAAGCGGCGAAAAGGTTCCAGTACGGATGGACCGTCGCACCCAGGGTGATCGCCGCAAGCACAAAGACTCCGGCAATCAATCGCAACCGTTCATTGAGTTTCATCGCCCCTCCTTTCCACTTGCCCATGTGAGGCACCGGCCGTGGAAAGGATTCAGGCCAGTGAGGACGCATCAACCCTGTCTTCAGTCACTCGCAGTCCGGTCACGATCCGCTGAACCTCGGCACCGATGTACGCCTATTTGTTGGCTCCGAATCTGTACATGTCATGACAAGTCGTGCAGCGAGCCGTCATGCTCGATAGGCGTTGCAAGATTTGTTGAGGCGTTTCGTGTCGCCCGATCGCATCCGCCAGCGCATCCATGTCTTTGTGGATCGACATGCCCATCTGCTTGAACGGCAGCGGTAACTTGGCCATGATCGTCGGCTCCACATCCGCCGCCATGCCCATTCCAACCGCTCTCGCCGTTGCTTCCATGTGCTTCGGATCGGGATCCGGCTCTCCCAGTCCCCTGATAAGCCCATCCACCGCTTTCAAAAGCAGGCGCATTTCAGCGAGGATTTGATCTCGTTCTGCCGTTGCCAGGACTATTTCCGTCCGGCCATCGCTTCCCGTTTTCGTCACACCCTTGACAAAAAACCATCCTCCCACGCTCAGGGTGACGACCCATAGGGTGATGGCGGTAATGCAATAATTTCGCTTCATCTCATCGTTCCTTTCAAGAGTCGATCGATTAACTTGCTGCAAGAAAAGAACCGGATAGCTCAAGATACCGTAAGGTTTCACGATGAATATTCAGACGCTTAGCCGAGTCTTGGCAGCGAGGCGGTGGCTCTTTGCTACAGAGAGCAAGAAACCTCTGTTGCAGAAGGCGACACAGACAAGAGTTCACGCACCACAAGGCCGATGGTGTCGGTCGCCGCTCCCTTGCCTCCGCAAGTCATTCCACCGGTGAAACCCCAAAGGGTGAGATAGGAGTGCGTTGAGTGACGTGGACTTTTCCCGCTCAACTAGGACCGTGCCAGCATCGTCGCCGCGATCACGACAGCCAGTGCGGCGAGCAGTGAAAGGCGCGGTAACCAGCGAGCGGTTTTGAAGACAACCTGATCATTGGGAGTTCGTTGGGAATCCGGTATGGCACTGACCCGACTGACCTGAGGACCAAAGACAAGGTCATGGAGGAGGGTCAGGAACAACAACAGGGCGACCAGCATCAACTTCACGGTCACAATCCCCGGCCATGAGGCAGGGTTGGTCACATGCACACCCCGTAGGGACAATAACATCGGGCCTGTGGTGAGCAATACTGCAATGGCAACCCACACGATAGGGCGAAATCGTAGCGCCGCAGAGCGAAACAGCGCCACGAATTCCGGCACCGCCTTCCGGCCTCTGACTAACGGTGCCAAGACCAACGAGAGAAACATCATTCCCCCGATCCAGGTCACGGCGGCAAGGATATGCAGGACAACCAGGGTGGAGTACATGCGGCCTCAGTCGTTGAACAGAGCTATCGTTGTAACATTAGACCATGAGCGAAGATGTTTGCGTTATCCGCCCGATGTGATTCTCAGCCGTGACCCGGTGCGGCGCAGGCGAGGCTTGTGCTCTGTCCGGTCTGATCGAAAGCATCTGCCAGATTGCCGGTTAAGGGGGCCACTCGTTCATAGACCGTAAAGTTATAGGGATCCTTCGCCGTGAGGCCGTACTTGTCGATGAGCATCTGATGTTGCCGTTCCGTCTGAATGTGGTAGCGCACCTTCGTGATTAATTTAAGCCCGGCGCTCTCTTTCGGCGATTGATACTCGAACGTATAGTCTCGACTGGCCAACGGCATGAGACGATTGTCGTACAGCTCGATGATTGCCGGCTGCCACATGATCCATCGACCCATCGTATCCGACTGCTGTTCCAACACTTTTCCGGTTTGATCCTCGACGGCAAACTCGACCGTGAAGTGGCGATCTGGGTCTCCCGTCGGCAGTTTATGGCCTGCGCCGGCATTGATCAATGTCAGCGTGACGCGGACCCTGTCGCCCGGTTTGGGCTCTGTCGGGTCGGCTACTATCTTCACGCCGATCGCTCTCTTGACCATCTCTGGGTCGTGTCCGCCACGCCAGAGATGTTGACGCCCCTGACGGATGGGACCTCCCACGGCGACCGGTCGTTCGATCTCCGGCATATGACAGTTTTGGCAGATGAAGCCGCGTTCCTTACTCCAGTAGCCGCCCTCAAATTCAGGATAGGTGCCGCATGGTCCGCCATTGTAAAACTGCGCCGGTCCTCCTACGACACTATGGCAGCGATAACAGATCTCGGTGGTGCGAAACATAGGATCGTACTTCGTCGGATGGGGGGCTTTGGCATCCTCGAACGGTCCCAGGATCACTCCGTCTCGGACATGGCAAGCCGCGCAGGTCACGCCTTCCCGCTGATAGTCCGCATTATAATGTGGATTCGGCTCCTGCACAGCACGTTCGACTCGCTCTCGCGGGATCTCTTTAATCAACGTCGGTTGCTGATTTTCCAGCGGCGTGTGGCAATTGAGGCAGACCCAGATGTGTTTATCTTTGGTCCAATAGGCCTGAAAGAATGGATCGTTGTAGGCCTGTGCGTGAATGCTGGTTTTCCATTCGTTGTAGATGTCGGTATGACAGGTTCCGCAGGACTCGGCTTTTAAGCTCATCAGCCCCTTGGGGACATTTTGGTGAGGAATGGCCTGGGCATAGTCTGAGCGCAATCCAAAAATGACGACCGGCTTCACTTCGGTGTAATACAGGTATGTGAGTCCCCCCAGGACGACGAGCCCGATCAGAATTTTCTTGAACCACCGCATCGATCTCTCCGTTTCCCTGCCCCACGATCGACATCATAGGGTATGGGCCTCTCGGTTATCGGTCGGATTGTGAAGGAGGAACAAACTTACGATACACCACGGGCATGAGAAATAGCAGGCCCAGCAATGTGAACGCGAGGAGGAGTCGAGGAGAAGCCAATTCGGCGAGCGAATTGATCGTACCCAATTGACGGCCGGCGAAGGTGTAGGCGAGACTGCCGGGGATAATGCCGAGCGCTGTCGCTGCGACGTACGTCCCTACCTTCACTCTCGTCAACCCGGAGAGGAGGTTCACGAGGAAAAAGGGGAACAGCGGAATGAGCCGCAACGTGAGAAGATAATTGAAGGCGTTCTTGGTAAAACCCTCCTGAAAACCCGAGAGCCGGTCGCCGAACCGCCGTTCCACCCAGCCACGAAACAGATACCGAGCAGCCAGAAACGCCACTGTAGCTCCCATCGTGGCTCCAATATTCACATAGAGCGCGGCCCACAGACTCCCGAAGAGGAATCCTCCGGCAAGCGTCATCAGGGTCGCTCCCGGCAGCGAGAAGGCGGTTTGGGCGATGTAGATCAGGATGAACAATGCCACGGCCGATACGTAATGCTCTTCGGTAAAGGCGAAGAGCTTATCCCGGTTGGCCTTGAGTACGTCGAGGGAGACATAGGCCATGAGGTCGAAAAAATAGAAGGCGCCGATTACGGCCAGAAAGACGGCGGCGACGACGGCCTTTCCTTTCATTGAGGCCGGGCTCCGTAGATCAGGTGTAAGGATCTGTTCCTCAGATGCCATTGCAACCCTCCGTCTGCCTCCGTAGAGTAATCCGTCACGATGTTGGGAAACTCACATCTCGTGAAGCATGTCCTGCTGGTGGTGACGAGTCTCCTCCTGACCTATGTTCTCGCCTTTATCACGCTGATGATCCGCTGGATGAATTTTTGGATCCGCGGGTCTTACTTTGTGTCCTATCAAGCTATTGTCTTGATCACACTGACGATTTTCCTGCTGTGGTGGTTACGTCGACATCATACGGGACCACTTCCCGTTTCCTCAACCATCCTGTACTCGCTCGTCGTGGGATATGTATCGGGGTTGATTGCGATGACGCTGTATCCCATCACTCAACCGGATGGGCTTCAGCAGGTGGCCATGGGGCTCCGGTTTCCCACGCCTGGAGCCGTTGCAGCGTTCTTGTGGTTCCCCGTTCGGATGCTGGCCTGGCTGTTCGGCGGCATTGCCGGCATGGTGATTCTCGCGATGAGTCGGCGAATCAAGCTGCTATCGCTTGAATGAACGAAGTGATACGCAGCAGTCCACATATAACATCCGGCAACTCTGGATCGATTTCTAGGATAGAGACTATGATGCTGCCCGCTCTGACCATTGACTCCTGTGGGAGGTTCTCAGTACAGGAAGCCATGGGGCCTGATCCGACCGACATCACATGGCGGGGAATGCCGCCGAATGGGTCGAAGATTGGTTTGGGATCGATTACTATGCGACCATGCCGGACCGTAACCCTCAGGGAGCAAGGCAAGGGCGCTACAAGGTGGTGCGGGGCGGATCGTGGAAGAGCGCTCCTCCATTGCCGCGAGCGGCGACGCGAAGCGTCGCCGCTCCGGAGCAGAGAGCCGCGACCACGGGGTTTCGTTGTGCCAAATCGATTCGGTAGCGGAGGATAAAGGTTGCTTATGAAAACGCTGATGATTATGGGATGTCTTGTGTGTGCCCTAGCTGCGCCAGATCTCGCCTTAAACGCTGCGCCCTCTCTGGGCGCGGTGACCAGCCCGACCGATGGGACCGGTTGGAAGCTCTATACGAACGATCGCTTCGGTTTTTCCGTCCGGTATCCGGACGACTGGCGCCTTGGTAACCAGCTGCCGGGAGGAATCGGAGTGACAATGCTCCCATCGATCGAGCACAGCCTGGTCGCTTTATCCGGCCACATGAACGTGGTCAGGGGCAGCAGCCAGGACGGACGACAGACGCTTGAAGAATTCGCCGCGTCACATCGCCGCGTCATTACGCAGCTCTACGACAAGAAGAAGATGGAGATCATCTGGCAAAAGGATGCAAACACCAGTCTGGCTGGATTTCCGGCGAAGCGCATGACCTTCACCTATCAGGACGACAGGCGCAATGCGATGCTGGAGGTCCACATTTTTTCGTTGGGGCGAAAGGAAGGCCGTGGTGTGCGGATTAAAATGCCAGCCGATCGCACAGTCAAACTGATGCCGACGATCAGACGGATGCTGCAATCCTATGAGGCGGGAAGAGATCAGAATGCCGTGAGCCCGATCGTGCCGAAAGAGAAAGATTAAGGTTGCGCCTAAAGAGTCCAGTTCGATACGTCCGGTAATCGCACGAACCAGCGCTGGGGAGCTTCGCTGACACCTCTGGCGAGATTGCTCCTGTCCGGCTTGGCCACGGCGACGATTCGGTGCACGATGGTCTGGAATGCCGCTTCATTCACTGTACGTAGATGTTTCATGTCACCCTCGCTTAGCCTCTCACGGCTTACTTTTCACATATTCCTCCAACCGACGTCCGACGCCGACAATTGTCAGCACCAATAAATTGCACGTGGAGGTTTGTGAGACCCGCCCCGGCAAACTCCTTCTTGATCTCCTCCATGTTCCTGGCGATACTCGTTCGCCAGGACTACTTCAACCCGTCTCGACGATGCGACATTGTCCGGCTGTGCGGCAAGTGTACCGACCGTCGGCATGCCGAAAACAATCGCGAGGCAGAGAGAGGAAACCCTTGATCATTCGACGACTCGTTTTGCGTCAAACAGCCAATCAATCGAAACGGTCTCGTTCGGTTTCACAGTGATATCCCGTTCTTGAGTCCCCAAGATCGGGTGCCAGGCCTGGATATGGTACCTGCCCGTGGGAATGTCATCGATGACGAATGATCCATTGAGGTCCGTGACCGCATAATAGGGATTGTCGACCGCGTACCCCCAATTCTGCATGTAGGGATGCATGCTGCACTGCATGGTAAACGCTTTCCGCCCTTTGACCAGTTGCACGATATCGGTGGTCCCGCTCTCCTGCAACGCAGGCCGATGGATGACGATATCGACTCCGGTCTGGTTGTACGCATATCCTTGAATGTCATGTGCCACCGGATCTCGATTGAACACCGTGACTCGGCGCTTGTCGCTGATCACGGTGACGAAGGGCAGGAACTGACAAAGGCTTGCTTCCACTTCGGCATCGGTGAAGGTGAACGGCTTGCCTTTCTCGACGCCCTCCAGGACCACCACCACATCTTTGAGCCCGCCGTCCGGCCCGACTGTAACTTCCTTCAGGAGTCGATGCCCATTTCCATCCGACACAGCGCTGCAAAACTCGCTGTCCAGAGACCGACGCAGCTCGAACTCTTGCGGATCCGGCACGGTTCCCGTGAAGGTGACCTTGCCCCGCACGACCGCACCATCCTCCACAGTCCCCGATTCATATGCCTCGGCACCTGTTTGAAGTCCCGACATCAAGATAGCCGATACAGAGCCGGCCAGCCACAGTCCTCTCAGAAATGGTTGTCTCATATCCCCTCCGGTCATGCGTTCACTGTTGCGTGGCTGTTGGATTCTCGTTACCCAGCCGCCACGGAAGTTCAAATAGGAACGAAGATTGTTCAGCGAAGATCAGTCGGTGAAACTCTTCCGACCAGTGCCTCTGCTTGCTCACCGTCTTGAGTGGAAATCGTTCGGCCTTGGTTACCCATCGGTAATATTGCCGGATTTCACCATTTTCGGCAATGGTCACTTCGAACAACTCGGTTGGATGGCCGTTCAGCGTTTCGTCCCCTACGAACTCCTGCAAGATTTCTCTTCTATTCTATTCAGAAGGTGGAAGCTTTCATCACCGACCTCATGTCTAGAATCAGCGTAGGCGTGAGAGTTGCCGAATTTGGATGACGATGGTTCTGTAAGAGTGCCGAATTACTCAAGGCTTACTCTTCACCGGACCAGTAACAGGGAACATAGGATGGCCGTTACCGACGATCAGGCCGGCTGACGCTCCATTCCAAGCCCCGTCCAAGCCATGGAGTCATTTAGCGTCAATGAAGTGAGCCTGACACCAGCCCTGTTCAGATCTGGTGGAATAAGAATGGTCTGATCGTTGAACTGAAACTCTTGTCGGGCGCGAACGTCGGGGTTTATAGTGCCACACGATCTTGGCCTACACCGAGCCTCTCAAGACTATATGCGCCTTTGTTGTACAGGGTCTGCGATCGCTCTATCTCTCTTCGTCATCATCGGAAGTCCCGCTTTCGCAGGGGCTGGATCAAAACCTTCACCGGAACTGGCTCTCCGTTTGGCGAAGATCGCGGAGCTGGCCAGATCGTCACCGATGGTAACCATCCCCGCCGGTACGTTTCTCTACGGCAGCAAGAACGTCCCAACCACGCCCTATGGAAACCGGACACCCTTCGACGATACGGAACTTCCCCAACATCGAGTCTGGCTTGATGAGTATGAGATCGATCGCGATGAAGTGAGCCTCGGGGAATACTTGGCCTTCTTACAACAACAGAAGCACCATCCATCGGACGAGTTACAGAAACTCCTCTGGCACGTGATCACAGTCCATTTCGTCCAGGACGACGTCCTGACACGGTGGCCTGCGCTCTATGTCACGTGGACTGAGGCGAAGATGCTCTGTTCGGCAAAGCATGCCAGGCTCCCGACAGAAGCCGAATGGGAGAAGGCGGCGCGAGGATCGGAGGGCAACCTCTTCCCTTGGGGCGATGTCGACCCTAACTCCAAGCTCGCGATGTTCGGACAACATCATGTGCATGAGATCCCCATTCTCGCCTCAGTAGACTCACGCGAAGAAGGGATGAGCCCCTATGGTCTCCACCATATGGCGGGAAACATCGCGGAATGGGTGCAAGATTGGTTCGGGCCTGATTATTATGCGTACCTGCCGGAACGCAATCCCCCAGGCCCCTCCACAGGTCGCTACAAAGGCGTTCGTGGCGGCTCATGGAAAAGTCATCGGACCATGCTCAGAACTGCGACCCGTGGCGGCGCACCTCCGGATCAACGTTCCGCGACTATCGGATTCCGATGCGCGCGATCATCGATCTCCCGTGCGCCTTGGTAATCATGCATCGTTGCAGAGGAAAAGGTGGTTTGCAATTATGGTAGAATCCGCCCAATGCGTCGGTTGTTGTTGGTCAACTGCCTCGTCGGTATTTGGTTGTTGCTCGTCCAAAGTGGCTGGGCCTTGGAGTTTACTGCCGATCAAGTCACGAGGATCAATGGAAGATCACAAAAGGCGAACGTCTATTACCGCGACAACATGTGGCGCATCGAGCACCATACGATGGGTCCCGTCAACGTCAGCATCGTGCGCAAAGACAAGCAAGTCGTCTGGTTGCTGCTGTCCAGCATGAAACATTTCAAGACCGTTCCCTACAGTCCCGATCAAGACCTCAGAGTCAGTAAAACATTGGAGGGGGAAGTGTCACGGGAGGAGATCGGACCGGAAATTCGCGAGGGGCATCCCACTGTCCTCTATGAAGTTACGACAAGGCGCGGTGAGCAGGTCGACGTCTACTATCAATGGATCGCGACGGATATTCATTTCCCCATGAAGCTCGCCAAAAAAGACGGTAGCTGGACCATGGAGTATCAACATGTGAAGATGCGCTCGCTTCCGGACTCCCTCTTCAACCTGCCGCTCAATTTTCGGCCCCTGGAAGAGTTCAATACACAGACGGCGCCTGAGCCGACCGCACCCGGTATGTAATCGGGGTGCCCTCAGAGGAATGACCCTACAGGGCTGCGACCGAGACTTCTTACTCAGAAGTCAGCAATTTGAACAACAGCATATCCAGTACCCATGCCGCTTTCAGGATGGTTTGTGTCGCCTAAGTTGCTGACTTCTGAGTAACGCTCTTGAACAGGAGAGGTCGTGGCGAGGGCTAAGGTCTCGACAGTTCACCCATCGCCTTGTTCAGCGCGGCATCGGCCGCGCGGCGAAAGCCGGTGGACCCATGGCGGATCTTGAATCACTGTCTACGCATGAAAGAAGCGGGCTGGTCCGCCCACGAGACCAGCACTACTGATTGGGAGCTTTACGATTGGCCGTACCTTGCAAATCCATCTCCATCCTGACGGGACCGTCGGTCTTGTTCGATTCGACCCGGCTCGGCATGCTGTCGACGATCAACTTCTCAAAAGGCATCGCCACGATAAGCGGGGCTTTCGCCGACTGTTTGGAGTGGAGGGCAATGCGAACATTCTTCGGCCGTTCGCCGACGTTGATTTGAGAGGCAAGATCCTTTCCTAAAAATCCGACCAGAAGTCCGCTCCCATCGGCGAGTTTGTGGATTTCGTAGGTGTCAGGAGAGAGCGATGCCTGCTCCAACACAAGGTCCGGACTCTGCGTGATCAGCGCAAGCCCGAGATGCTTCGACGCAATGAAACCATAGCTGCTTGTCGGTGCTTCTGAGAAACGAATTCTTCCCGGTGGGAGTTCTGTGACACCGTTCTTTGCTCGCATCAACCGCCGTAGCTCCGGCTCACCGCCGGCGTTTTCGATGACCACGACCGCGGGCGAGGCTTTTTGTATAGGCAAGACTTCCGTCTTTCCTCCCGATGCACCATAGAGGAGATGAGGAAAAAGGATCCCGGCAATAAGCACAAGCCACGAGATGGGGAGCCGATCCTTGGCAGGCCTCGTGCGTGTGATGCGCGGAGCAACGTTGTTGAAAAACATGAGTCCTCCTGACAGGGCTGAGCTTGTAATGTCCCATGCCTTGGCGATTCACGTGCTGATGCGAATCGTCACGGACGATTTCCGCGCATGGTCCGGACGGCAGTTAACCCACTGGACCCTTCGGTAATCAGTTTGCGGCGCTCTGCAACATCGTCCGTTTCTCAGACGGATCGGGAATCGCTCATTGCTGATCCGCGTTCACTGATCTTGCGCAGCGGAATCCCAACCAGTTAATCCTCGTGTTCGGATCGGTACCGTTCCGCATGGCCACTCTCATCGTCGTTGTACTGTCCATCCAGCCTCCGCCTCGGAATGCTTTCTGTGTGCCGGTTTCCGGACCACGAGGATTCCGATCCGGTGCCGTCTTGTAGTAGTCTTGGTCGTACCAATCGGCCACCCATTCGGCGACGTTGCCGATCGTCTGGTAGAGCCCATAGGGACTGACGGCGTTCTCGTACTTATCGACCGAAATAATCGGCGGGTAGAGCAACAGCCGCTCCGGGCGATCCCGCACCGGACCGGAGAGTCCGGTACGCCCGAAATTGGCTCTGGTCGGGCCCGCATACTCATTGCCCCAGGGATACAAACGTCCATCCGTCCCACGCGCAGCCTTTTCCCATTCCGCTTCAGTCGGGAGGCGCTGTCCCGCCCACTTGCAGTACGCATCGGCCTCGGCCCAGGTTACGTGCATGATCGGATGGTGCGTCATGGATTCTTGAAAGTTTCCGCCGTTGTACCGCCAATCCAACTGTGGAGGACGATGTGTCGCGAGGATGAACTTGAGATATTCCAAGGCCGTCACTTCATATTTTCCGATCTCGAAGGCATCGAGGTACACCTGACGCTGAGGCAACTCGCTCCGATAGGCAAGCCGGTCCGTCTTCTTGTCGCTGCCCATGATGAACTCACCAGCCGGTATCAACACCAACTCTCCCTTGGACTTCCAGTCGGCCACGCGCTCCTCGGCGAGCTTCCTTCCCGCCTCCGTCCACTGGAGCGTAATATCCTGCGTGTCGAGCCCCCAAGCACCCCCGCCCGCCGTCAGAAACATCGCCGCAATCAGAGCAACCTGGCCGCTGCGCTTCCATATCCGAAGAAACCACGGTCCCCTTCCTTCCACGGTTCGGCCTCCTTGTCTAAAAGGTGTAGATCGATGACGGTTCACTCGCGAAGCAGCTCTTGATGGTCTACTTGACTTGCCTGAGCATCCTGCTTCGCCGGTGATGAATCACGGTCATCCCTCGCGCATCGAAAACCCGTCAAATAACTCTGCCGTGACGGTGGCGCCGCATTACGGCCGGCGGATCGTGCGACTTCCGGATCCTCATTCCAAGATCCTCCACGAAACACTTTCAGTTCACCGGTTTCCGGCCCCTGGGGATTGATATCTACGCCCCGCCGGTAATATTCAGGATCGAACCAATCCGACACCCATTCGCTCACATTCCCGGCCATCTGGTAGACCCCATAGGGACTCACGCCTTTGTCATAGCGCGTCACGTTCGCCAGTGGTGGATATTTGAACCCACGCTTTGAGCCGGGATGCGCGATATTGCTTTTGATCCATCCTGCCGGCTCATTCCCCCAGGGAAAGAGCGGCGCATCCTCTCCACGTGCCGCCTTCTCCCACTCTGCTTCTGTAGGAAGCCGCTTGCCGGCCCACCGACAATAGGCGTCGGCTTCGTACCAGTTCACATTAATCACCGGATGGAGCGCGGCCTTTTCAGGAAACGGATTCTCTCGCCAGAACTTCGGCCATGCCGCCCCCGTCCCGAGCACAAATCGGAGGTACTCGACGTTTGAGACCTCAAATCGATCGATCATGAAGGCATCAAGATAGACTTGGCGCTGCGGCAACTCCTGTGGGCCGGCGGCACGGTCTTTTTGCGGATCACTCCCCATGAGAAACGGCCCGATCGGTACCAGGACCATCCCGCCGGGCACCTCCATGGCTGCCAACTGTTCCGCGTCATCGAGCGGAGTCCAGAGCGAAGGTTGCTTGGAACTTTCGTGGTCAGCCATTACCTGCGTGACCATGAGCCACAACATACCCCATAGCGCCATCACGACTGTGCGTCTCGTGAAACGTAAGGGGCGTGAGACGAAATTCATCGCGAACATCGATCCTCATCTTCCATTCGGTCCCGTCTCACATATCAGGTTTGAAGCCCTGAGCGTTCATCACCGTCGATGCTTCTGGATCAGTTGACACCTATTGCTCGCGGGTCATCTTCGGCTTCGGAACCTGACCTTCCGGATTTACGATACCCGCGATGGTCCCGCCTCATGTTCATGACCGTCTCCTTGTTCAATCCGATCCCTCCTACACACATGTCACGCACGATAAAGAGAGTGACCAAAAGCACAGTGGGGAAACCGTCTGGTTCATACGGCTTCCCCACCAAATGACGACGCTATCTCCGCTCCGATTATTTCAGCGCGGTCGGCATAGCGTGGTGCTGTGGATCCATCTCTGCCCGCTTGACGCCGATACCGACGGTGCCGAGCGGTTGGATACGGGTATCGCCGACAGGCAATACCCGGAGATAACCCCATTGTCCAGACTGTGTATAGGGCAGCCGCTGATTCGACCACACGAAGTCACCGACTTGGCGATATGGGCCGCCCGCCCCGCCGCGCAGGAAGACATCGAGGGTTTCAGACCCGGCATACTCGACCACGCTGATCATGTCGGCTCCCGGCATATAGGGCTCGATCGGCCACTCATGCCCTTCGATACCGAACATCCCATTTTGCTCGCTGTTGGCCCCGATCAGGTGAATCCTCACCGGATCACCAGCATGAGCTTCGATCAACGGGGTCACCGGATCTTCCGGCTTGTCCACGACGCAGGGCTGGAAGATCTTGCCCAGCGAGCAACCTTGCTCCTCGCGGAACTTGTACGGTTCGGCGCGGTAATTCACGGATGTCAGCCCCGCGACGTTCTGTACATAGGGCATGAACGAGGTTCCGATGATGTTATCCTCGTCCTGGAAGAAAAGTGCCACGTCACGGTAGTTTCGCTTCCCTACATTTTCTGGTAGCGTCGTGTCCACGACGACGTCCGCACGCCAGGAGTTCTTCTGAGAGAGATCAGCGCCGCTCACCGGGTCGCGGTACTGAGATCCTCGCGGGCCGACGATGACCGCCCCGTACAACCCATTCCGTGGATTGACGACGATGTTTCCGCCGTCCCACACCAAGGAAGTCGTCTCCTTGTTCAACGGATGGGCATAGTAGGTGTACTGGCGTCGTTCGCCAGGCCCAATGGTCTGATCACCGCCGTTGTTGCCGACGTTGAGCCCCTGACTATCTTTGGGATTGAAGGACAAGCCTGGCGCAAAGAAGGATGCCCGGCTCGCCTTCATCTTGTTGGCCAGATTGATCTTGATACAGTCACCCAGATTCACGCGTAACGTCAACGGATGCGGGGTTGCGCTGCTGGAGACCTTGGTCGCCTCTTCCTCAAGCGCGAAGATCTTGCCTTCCGGCATGGTCATTTCGATCTTGCGCTCGAAGTCCACTTCGATCGCGTCCGGCGCCTTCGGATGGAGTTTCATCGGCCGGTCCACCGCCACCACATTGAAGTTCTTGACCGGTGCATCCGCCGGACACACGGAACTCGGCGTGGCAGGAATAGGAAGAGGATTGGTCCCCTTCGGCAACGGCATCAGATCCGAGACTGGTTTATCAAGCACCCGCACGATACCCCATCCACCTTCGGCAAAATGCGAGCTTCTGCCGTTGAAGTGGATGTAGTCACCCGCCATACCTTGGAAGCCACCGGCTTTTGTGACCAAATCGTACCGCTCTGCGATTCCGACATGGATCGAGTTCTTCCGATTGGCATCAGCCGCATACCGTTCCGTCAGGAAGGTATGACCGGAGATGGTCCAAACGTGGGATTCATTCATGAGCTGATGCAACAAGCGGAACACCATGGTGTCCCCTGTGTACGCCCGCACCAAGGGCGTGTCAGGATCACCGTGGATGGCGCTGCTGAACAACTTCGACGTGTCCGGATTATTCGCGAGGCGCTGCGCAAACGGTTCCGCGCGGAAGTTAAACCCGCTACCGGTCGTATGCGTGCCGCCGTTGATGTACTTGTTCGGTGCATTCATGATCTTTTCCGGCATCTGAAACGACACCGTTTTCCCTGCTTCCAGCGCAACTTCCACCGGTTGACCCGGCGGGTTCCCAGCCTCGATCACGTTGACCGTGTGCGGCACCGTGTCGTGGATGGACACCATCAGCTCACGGAAGCTCCCGCTCACGCCGGCTCCGATCGGCTCGTTGCTGTGAATATCCGCGATGGGACCGCTGTAAACCAGTTTGCCGTTTTTCGGATCATGATAGGTGGAGCCGTATGGCTCCACAATCGTCACGCCGAACCCACCATGCGGCCAGGTCGTGGCCCCGAATGCATGGTCATGCCAGAACACGGTCCCCATGTCGACATCCACCCACCACCGATATCGAACAAACTCCGGTGAGACGAGATCATTCGACGGGTGGTTGTGCTTGAGCGGCGTGAAGAAGGTAATCTGATCACCCTTGATCTCTTTGATCCGAACGACTTCCTGACAGCTCTTATCCCGCGGCAATGAAGCCGTGGGATCGTTGCCTTTCTCCAAACAATCCATGCCGATCATAAGTTCAGTGTTCGCATGGAACTTCGTTGCATCCGGAGCCATCTGAATCTTGATCGACGTGGCACCCGCCTTCGCCCCAGTGACCAGCTTGGCGACCATAGGAGCCGGTAGTCCGTGCTTGGTCTTCTTCCCCCACATCGTGAATGGCCTGACCGACATTTCATACTCAAATCCGGAGATCACCCCATCCGAGTTTCCAGTATCGAACTGGAAGAAGTGCGGATGGATATTGACCTTGGACGACTGGAAATTTGTGTAATCGTCGTCATCCCACTCGCTGGTAAGGAGCACATCCACGCAGTCATACACATTGGCACGAATGACCGCGGGAAGCTTCAGGTCATCATTCGCTCGGGTCAATCGCTCTTCCTCATGCAACAGGTAAATCAAACCGTCTTTATCGACGATCGGCGGCTCATTCCCCTGCTTCTTAGACAGTGTGATCGGCATACGAACGAAGTGAATGTTGTAGTGCTTACGATTCGCGTTATCAGGGCAGAGGCTCCATCGGCCATTCTCGCCCGGTTGGGCCGGCTCGGAGGTCCGTTCGCCCTTGGCGTCCTGGTGAATCGGTTCCAGCCATGGCGCCCCGCTGTGGTTGGCTGAGAAGGGTACCCGCTTTCCGAAGTGCGGTTTGAATAACGGCCAGGCCATCTTACCTGTCGTTGGGTCAAATAGAATGGCAGGTCTCGTGCTGTCGTCCCACTTGGCGGCCCACGCATACTTCGGATTCTGGGCGGTACTCTCCCGTTCGCCGCGCGCGATGTTGCCGTCCCACTTCCAATCCCACACCGTTGAATCATAGGTGAGGATCTGACCTCTCTCGTCATCGGTGTGGCCTGGTTTGCCCTGCGTCGGCACGAACATCTCGACCCAATCCTTGATATTCACGATCACTGGATTAGCCTTCCAGTTGGTTTTCTGGCTCTTGTCGACGATCTTAAAGGTCTTCCCGAACCAATCGACGGTCGTGCCGATCAGCTTGTCGGAAGAAACGCCAAGCTTCATCCGGCCCTGACGGTCGGGCAACTCCCGAAGATCAGGCATGCTGTCCGTGTGGGCCGCTCCCACTTGGAGCGTATTGTAGAATCGGCCATAGCCCCACATCCCGGCCACATAGTGATGGGCAACGTGGCAGTGATAGAGAAACTCCCCGGCCAGATGCTGACATCCGCCTCCGCCGCATTCCGGCTCGAGGTCCAACGCTTCAGATGGACCGATGACTTCGACATCCACGCGATCGGACTTGGTTCTCACCACCGGATACTTTACCGGCCCATCCTGTCCCATCGCCCATAAGTTGTTCGGTTCGGTCCCGGGACTCCGCTGCCACCGTATTGTGCCGCTATGGGGATGATGAGAATGGAATACTTCAGATCCCCCATGAACCACCCGCCACTTGACAGGGTCTCCCAAATACCCACGGGCGATCGTGGTCGGCGTATCGCCGAACGTATAGGAGCTGTAGCCCATCGACTCGTCTTCAAACCCGAAGTACTCATGCTGAAGATTCAACTGATCAATGCCGAACGGTTCGCTACGATAGTTGATCGCTCGTCCGCCGGGACGATACACGTCGGTCAGAGGATCACGTTGAGGTAGGAAATCACCCTTCTTATTCAACGGGCGGAACGCTTCATCGCCGACTTCGTGATAGAAAAGCACGAACTCGCGGAAATCCGGCCCCGATCCATTGTCAATGTTCACCTGCCAGCCACTCCTGACTTCCGGCGCAGGACCTCCGCTTCCGAGGGCGTCGAAATACTTAGAACCCTTCGGTTCAACCACGAAGGCCCCGAAGAGACCCATGACCGTCAGTTCACGGTCGTGGCTGTACGAGTGAAATTGCCGAACGCCTTCCTGTATCTGTGGATGAATGTACCATTCGAATTCTTGTGTCTTGCCGGGCGCCACAATGGACTCGGGATTCGTCGTTGTGGCAGGCTTTCCGCTTGTGCTCACGATCATGCTGGACGCTTGAATGAAGAGGCTGCCGTCCTCACCTTCCATCTGATTACGCAACGCCATCTTTACGCAATCGCCCGGGTTCGCTCGAATGACGAGCGGCTGAATGATATCGCCTTGCAAACCTGTCGTGACGGCACCCGGATCATATCCGTCCTTTTCGCGAGCCGCCTTGTTCTTCGCTTCCTCCTCTCGAACCTTTCCGAGATCCTCCGTCAACACGTACATATAGCCGGGATAAAAGTCGAGCCAGCGGTTCAACGTGATCTCAACATTGATCATCGAGATATCATACTGCTTCGTCGGAACCCCGGCTGGACAGCGCCCTCCCGAGCTGAGGACAGGCTCACCCTTCCCGGAATCACTCATGAGAAGGAAGCTGCTGCCGTCTTGACCCATATACTGATGCATCATCGACATATCGTTGAAGACACCGGACGTGTGTTGTGCCTGCGCATCGGTTTGCGCCTGATGTCCAAGCTTCTCCATCAGGCGATGATGTTGCATTTCCATCTTTTGCGGGTTGTCGGCGCGCCCCTCGATGGCATTCTCAATCACCGTCTGGCCCTTCAGCTGCTGCGTCCAGCCCGGCATAGCCACCGGCGTCACATGTCCGTTATGTTGACGATCCACAGTCTCGGCAGCGAACAACCACGGCGCCACAACCATGCTGCCGGCCAGCAATACCACCTGGAGCATCCCTGCAGTACCAAACCGGCTCTGCCTTCTAAAAGGTTTAAGAAGATCTCTCATATATAGCCTCCCCTCGCTTGAGTCCACCTCACTGGATAGACGATTACCGTTATTGAAGTTCTGACAATTTCGCTCGTATGGAATCACTCTAGGTTTGAGCCCATCGTGTGCGTGTTCCTCCAACGTACAAATGCCGCGTCTTCATTGTGACATTCCGGATGCCGAGGTGATTTGTCTTACACTCACCTCCGCACAGAGGTTATGAATCTTGAATCACCGGCCTCCTACGTGACCGGCCTTTTGGATGAACTACCGCCGCATGAAAGAGCTGGTGAAGGGTTCCTTCTTGCGAAGGAATGGGTCATTCGGAGGCCGGTCCAAAATCACCCAAACCTTCACCAGCGTTCGATGTAGAGGGCAATCCTCGTGCCTTTTTGTACGAAGGCTCCTATGAGCAGAATTTTGCGAATAGAGACGAGAAGTTAAAATGAGCCTGAACCTGTATCATTGATCAGCAGACTTTGGGGAGTTCTTCTACAGTATGAGACAGCCGCTGAACTCTATTGATGTCTATCGATGGAAATCATGATGTTACGCTGTCTAGCGGATTGGACAGTGCTTATCTGAGAACTGTGGCATTATGACGCCATGTCAAGACACCAAGTCGAAACAGGAGCTTCCGCTCTCGACTTCTCTATGGATGGACTTCCTGTGAGGGTGAGCGATGAGCTGAGCGGTCGAATCAAATTTTCTAACCTGATGCCGTACATCGCCAAGTCAGGCAAGCCCTGCAACAATCACGCGACTCTTCTCGACAAGTCCAACCGCGGAAGTACCTGGGAAAAATGCCAGCTCAGCTTCTGCTGTTCTGCCCTTGTCACCAACTTTGTGAGCTGAACTTTGAAAGGCCGGAGCCAGTCAGGTTTCGTCATGGTGAGTTTTCTACTACCTCGGCGGCACGCATACGGGCGAGCTCGCCCGCATGGTGCATGCCGTCTATCAGGGCAGGCACCAGAGCTGACTATCGGCGTATGATTGCTGCCACCTGATCGGAACGACCGATGGAACGCCGATCATCGCCACTCAGCATATGCAAGACAGCCTGTTCATCCATGAGAACGCCTGATGATGATTACAACGTCCCTAAAACCCGATGGCCCCATAGATGCCGGCCGTCCAGAAGTTGTTCACTGTATTGGTTTGACCGGAGGCCAGATGGAAGCGGCTGTCCACACCCAGCCACAACTCTTTCCACACGCGAAACTCGGCGCCCCCGCCGAACTGAACCCCGATGTCCAAATAATTGATCTGACTCGACGTCGGACTGATGACGTGGAAATCCAGCCCGGCCGGAATAATCCAGGGCTGGAGATCGGTTCCCTGCCTGAACTTCACCTTGGGAGACACACTGGCGGTGAGCATGGTCATTTGCACCTTAGCCGGCCCCTCCAAATTAGCCAAACCTTCGGCAGCGCTGGAACTCCACCGCTTGAATTCCAATCCGATCTCGCCGACGAGCGCGATGCCTTTGGCCATGCCCCATAGATCTCGGGTGACCATAAGATCCGTTCCACCGCCGATGTAATAGCCGAACTGCCCATCGTTCCCCACACCACTGACCAACTCGCCGTTGCGATCGCTCGTGAGTCCGGCGGCGCCACCGCGAAAGAAGACGCGGTTCCCGGTTGACGTCGTACCTTCAGCTAAGACTTCAGCTAAATGCGTGGACGCACCGTCGGCATGTTCGGTGCACGCATCCGCATGCCCGGTCTTGCCGTGTTGCACCGCTTCCATCAGATGTATGACGCCCATATCCACATGCGGGTTTTTCACTCCAGCCGCTCGTGCATGCTTAAGCGCTTCCTCCGCGCGCTGAACACAGGCGTCGGCATCTCCCTGCTTCCCATGTGACGCGGCGTCTTTCGCATGCTCGACTGCTTCGCTCACATGTGGATTGGCGGCGGCAAGCGCTGAGCTGCTCAGCACCGGTGCTCCAAGAGCGAATACCGCGGCGAGTGACACCGCGACAGACCAGACTCTGATGTTCCTCCTGCTCTTCTGAACCTGCATGATATCCTCCCTCCATGGTTACACATCGAGGAGCACGGTCCTCCTTCGAGCAATCCGCTGACAGACACTCCACCTTCTGTGGTGTAAGCTTGGTGAATAACCAACCCCTTCCATCGTCTCAGGCCCATTAGATTCTTGCATCGCAACCCATTCGACTTGGCCTGGCTCAACCGGAACTCCTTCGTTCACGCGCCCGACTTCTCTATACGCAGGTTCGGACACCAGTCCACTTCTGCGTTGCGTGCCAGTTCCATGAGTTGCATCGGAACCGGACCGGTATGTCGGCCGCGCGATACTCCTGCACATCGTGAACAAATAAACTGACAGTTGGACAGGCAGGATCGATCAGGGCACCCGCCGTCAGGACGCACTTTGGCCGACTGCCGAAGACAATGAGCAACCGGGTCCGGGGCATCGAGACTCCGGCGATAGCAGAGGAGGGCGACATAGAAGTTGATGCGACTCCTGACGGATCTGCCGTCGAGCCTGATCAGGACATCGCGTAGATCCCAGGCTTTCTCGATCAACCGTACAACGAGCTCGGCCGATTTTGGAAAATCCTCGAAGAGGGCGATGTACAGCACCCCCTGTTCACCGGCCTCTACGTCGCAGGTCGGCGCCATCCTGACCAGCCTCAGCAAAGCCGGAGCTTCGACCACCTGCGCCTCAGGAATGGCGATTGAAAGACGCACCGCCGGCTCCTGCGAGGAATTGTACTGTGGGATGATCCGACATCGCCTCGGACTGCGATGTCATAGAGCTACCGATCAATGCCTGCTTCGCCTTAGCCCGGTGTATCAAGACGGCCGGCCCGAAGTAGGCGAAGGCATCCTTCATATTCGAGAATGCGCGCTGCAACGGTCCTATTTCCTGATCGGTCACATATTGTGTGGTGGTGAAACTTCCCTGACCAACCTTTCCCCCTTTTCAGAGGGTATAGCTGTTTCACGGTCAGACAGCTCAACTCTGCTGTGCGAATTGAGCAATCTTCGTGCGCAGGGACCAGGAAGGAAGAGTTGGCATTGATAGAAGCGGTGATCGTGAACTTCTCAGGCCTCTTCACTGCGTTGCAGACGGATTATAAGATCTAAGCGGATAGACAGTCTCGGGATGCGGCTGAACCCTTGCCCATCGTTTCAATGGATTAGACGATCCAGAGACTTGGACAGTTACGACCGAGGAAAGAGGTGGAATGGGGCAAACACAACGCTATTCGATGCTATACGCACGGAGTTTATTGTAGAGACTCGCTCGGCTGATTTTCAGCAATTTGGCTGCTTTCAATCGGTTTCCCGCGGTTTTCTGCAAAGCGTCCACGATCCGAGTGCGCTCGGTCTGAGCCACAGCCCCACGTGACGCGGACCGCAAACTCTCATCTTCGGTCACCATGCCATCTGAAACCAGATCATCACACAGAAGCCATGGCCCCGTCGTCGTTACCACAGCCCGTTCGATGTAATGTTGCAATTGTCGGACATTGCCGGGCCAAGGGGCGTCGCACAACGCCCGCATCGTTGTCTCCGCAACCTGCCGCACTGCTTGGTGGTGTCGAGGGCAGGAAGCAGCGACGAAGTGCCGGACTAACAGCGGGATGTCTTCTCGCCTCTCTCGAAGCGCCGGTAAAGAAAGCGGTAGGACGGCTAGTCGATAGTACAGATCCTGCCGAAACGTCTTGGCTCCCACCAGTTCAGCCAGATCTTTGTTCGAGGCAGAGATGACACGTGCGTGAATCTTGATTGTTCGCGTTCCGCCGACCGGTTTGATCTCGCCCTCTTGTAGGACGCGGAGCAGCTTCGCTTGAAAGGTCGGCGTGGTATCGGCAATCTCGTCGAGGAAGATGGTACCTCCGCCCGCCTCTTCGAATAGTCCACGCTTATTGGCTACCGCCCCGGTGAAGGCACCCTTCACATGCCCAAACAGTTCGCTCTCGAGCAACGTCTCGGGCAATGAACCGCAATCAACCACGACGAATGGTCGATCCCTCCGGTTGCTGAGCGCATGAATCGTTTTCGCCAGCAGTTCTTTTCCCGTGCCGCTCTCACCTTGAATGAGGACGGTCGCCGAACTGTCCGCCACCAGGCTGGTCATGTCGAAAAGCTGCTGCATGACCGGACTCCGGCCGATCAGATCGCCCAGCGATTCTCGCACTGCAGATGGTGGATGTTCCGCTTCCGTCGGCTTCACATCCGGCATCATCGGAATCCGCTCTTTCCTGAAGAGAACCAACATCGAGCGGACTTCGCCTCGACTCGAAGTTAAGGGAAACGCCTGGCGCATCCCGCAAGCCGTGCCGTCTCCTCCACTCGAACAAGACACGCACTCCACCCCGGGTGCCTCAAACACCTTTATGGCCGGACAGGTCTCGCAAGGATCCATCCGGTGAGCATACACTTCGTAGCACTTGGCGTGAGACCGGTTACTTTTTGCAGTCTGGTCCACTGACCACGCGGCTTCATTCGCGTATACGATGTTGAACGATCGGTCCATGACCGCCACGCGGTCGGACAGTCCCTGTGCTAATTGCTTAATCGCTTCGATTCGTGCGGTAATGATGGGATCGACCGACAGTGGTGAGGCGGGGATTTGTGCATCAGGCACGATCAGCTCGCTCCTCAACATGAAGAGCTTACGGAATGTGGTTGATGGTCTATAGCATGAAAATGAAAGCAACGAACGAAATCATCGGCCTTTCTTCATTTCAGCCATAAGCCATCTGCCGTCACCTTTCAGCTCCCTGTTGGTGGTCGAGCAATTGTTGCACACAGTTCTTGAGATCTGCAATGCGGACCGGCTTGTCGAAGTAGGCGCTCGCACCAGCTTTCACCACCTGCGCTTTCAAGGTCGCGTCGCCGAACGCGGTGATGACGACAATGGGACACTTGGGGGCTACCGTCCGGAGCCGGCTGATGTAATCATCCCCTCCCGCCGGCATGCGCAAGTCGGTAAGGATCAAATCTGGCTCGGATTGCAGGACCGCCAGAAATGCTTCGTCTCCGTTCCTCGCTTCACGCAGCTGGTACCCCATTCCGCAAAATTCATCACACAGCAAGTTGCGCATCTCTCGGTCGTCTTCGACGATCAGGACCCTGGCTGTTGTTCTGTTTTCCACCAGCGCCATCCTCTTTCCCCTCCCTTACGCGACTCCATCAGGATACATATCATGAGGCTTTAAGCAAAGAAGATGCCGATTACCATGCAACCAAGATGTCCATGAATTCAAGAGATTCTGATGATGGCGAATTCGGGCGAACTTACAGTGGCGAGAAACACCACGATCGGAAAGGAGCCGGCCGGTGCAAGATGCTACAGTGCTCTGCCTACTGGCTCATTGGCAGCAGGACGGTAAAGCTGGTTCCGCTCCCTTCCTTGCTCTCTACAGCAATGGACCCTTGATGTTCTTCAATGATCCCCTTCACCACGGTCAACCCCAAGCCGGTTCCTTTGCCGAACTCCTTCGTGGTAAAGAAGGGATCGTAGATCTTCTTGATGACCTCCGACGGAATTCCGTGACCGGTATCGACGATTGTGAGTTTCACCATCGCCTGCTCCGGCGCCAAACCGACTCGAAGCGTACCTCCTTCCGGCATAGCATGAAGGGCATTCATGATGAGGTTGATCAGGACGTGACTGATCTGGTCTGCGTCGGCCAGCACCATGGGGCAAGGGTCGGCCATCTCCATTTCGACCAGAATCTGATTTGTGGCGAGACGCTCCTGAAACATTTCCATGCTGTCTTCGATCACTTTTCTGAGGTCGAGCGGAACGCGCTGCGGAGCTTTGCGACGAACAAACGAGAGCAGTTGATTCATCACCCGCGTAATCCGCTCAACCTGCGTAATGATCGTCTGAAGACCCTTTTTGATCGGCTCCTCCGTCACCCGATCCATCAGATATTCAGCCCGACCAAGAATCACGTTCATCGGCGTCCCGATTTCGTGCGCCATGCCGGACGCCAGCGTCCCAAGTTCAGCAACCCGCTCAGTCCTCCGCAATTGTTCTTGAAGCCGTTTCCTCTCGCTGACATCTCGGAGCATGATCAGAATGGCCGGTCCCTCTTCGTCAACGAATCGGGTTCCACTGACTTCTACATACGCGATCCTTCCGTCGAGCGTTTCGATTTTCTCCTCGAGCACGGGCACTTGCGCCCCTCCTTCAAACAGTTCGTCGATCCGCCGTCGAACGATGTCCTGGTCATCGGCATGGAACAGATCCGCGGGAGACTTTTCGAGAATCTCTTCAGCCTTCACTGCCCCGAACAACTTGATAGCCTGGTCGTTGGCAAAGATGATCCGGTTGCCTCGATTCACGAGGATCGCATAGGGTGAGATGGCGATCAGGCGCCGGTACCGTTCTTCGCTTTGGCGCAGCAAGCGTTCAGCACGCTTGCGTTCGGTGATGTCTCGGAGAATGACGGTATAGTATGTTTGTCCCTCTACGACGATATGCGAAATGGCGGCCTCGATGGGAAACTCTTCACCGCCGGCTCGAAGCCCCGACACGGAGCCTAAGCGACCCATTTTCCGACTCGTGACACCGGAGTGCCCGAAATCCTGAACTTGGTGATGGTGCGCTTCGCGGAAGCTGACGGGCAAGAATCGATCGAGCGGTTGGCCGATGGCATCCTCGATCGAACAACCGAACATCCGTTCGGCAGCTCGGTTGAACAACACCACTCGCTGGTCCTCGGCGACGGTGATGATCGCGTCCATCGCAGATTCAACGATGCCTTCCAGCCTAAGTTGGCTGACGAGGAGCTGTTGCTCCCCCTTGTGACGGTCGACTCTAGCGTCACCTGTATCTGAGGTCGATTGCGCCTCGCGTCTCTCCATCACCGGTTCCTCAATCGCAGGCTACGGTCATCCTTGGATTGCCTGTGCTTCGGCAGGCTTGTCTTGCGCCATGTCTACTCGTCCAACGTATGGTGCGTTCGGCGTCACCGGCCGCAGTTGTTGTGCGACTTCGCCCTTCCATGACCGAAAGACAGGCGTCATTCCTCCGGATGAGGCTTGCCCTCAATTTCGGCGAGTTTACGATACAGGGTCTTGCGGTCGATGCCTAGGGCGTGGGCGGCCTGATATTTGTTGCCTCCGGTCTTTTCGAGAATCTTCTTGATGTACTCTTTCTCAAGCTCATGCAACGGCAGAGTTTGCTCGGAGGCTTCGTCCAGTACACGCCGGTCGCCACGGGCTCCTTGCACCGTCGAGGGCAGATCATCCGGAGAAATCCTTTCGCCCCGGCTGAGCGTCACAGCCCGTTCGACGACATTCTCCAGTTCTCGCACGTTACCGGGCCAGGCATAGTCCATCAACATCGCGAGGGCGGCTTCACCGACGCCCTTGACCTCCTTTCCTCGAGCCTCTCCGCATTTTTTAAGAAAGGCCTCCACCAGGAGCGGAATATCCTCGCGCCGCTCCCGGAGCGGCGGCAACTTCAGCTCGATCACGTTGAGTCGATAGTAGAGGTCCTCGCGGAATCGCTTGGTCTTCACCTCTTCACTGAGATTCAGGTTGGTGGCCGCGATGATGCGCACATCCACCGAGATGGGCTTGGTCGCACCCACTCGTCGGATTTCTTTTTCCTGAATTGCGCGAAGAATTTTGGCCTGAAGCATGAGCGGGAGCTCGCTGATCTCATCCAGAAACAACGTGCCTTTCTGTGCTTCTTCGAACAATCCCCGCTTGTCCATCTTCGCGTCGGTGAAGGCGCCTCTCATATGCCCGAACAGCTCACTTTCCAGGAGTTGCTCCGGAATCGCCGCACAGTTAACCGGAATAAAGGGGGCATCCTTTCTGTCACTATTGTAGTGAATCGCTTTGGCGACCAGTTCTTTCCCGGTGCCGCTTTCTCCTGTGATGAGCACGTTGATCGGACTATCGGCCACGCGCCGGATTAAATCGAACACCGCCTGGATCGCCTTGCTCTTCCCCAATATATGGTGGAAGCTGTATTCCTTGCGGACTTCTCTCCTGAGTCGGCTGACTTCCCGCCGTAAGGCCGCTTCCCTCATCACCCGTTCCACGACTCGAATCAGCTCGTCTTTCTTGATCGGCTTCGTGAGGTAGTCGCTCGCCCCGTGTTTCATGGCTTCGACCGCCGTTTCCACTGACCCAAACGCGGTCATGAGGATCACGTTGATATCGGGATGGTCTCGTTTGATATGGGTCAGCAACTCAAGCCCTTGCATCCCTTTCATGCGAAGATCCGTAAGGACGACTGCATGGTCTGTTTCGGTCAATCGTTTCAGAGCTTCATCACCGCTTCCGGCCATCGTGACCTGATGACCTCGGTCTTTCAGCATATCCCGGGCCAATTCCCGCATGTCGGCGTCGTCATCGACGACGAGGATCGCGCGCCATTCTTCAGTCATGCAGCACCTATGAACCTTGAAAGCGAGAAGTGTGTCTTGAAGTGAGCTTTGGCCTATTGTCCCAGATTGCCACGGTCCGCCTCGTAGGTTGACGAATTATGCCCCATCTGAGGTCAGTTCGGCATCCTTACACCGAACGCAGGCAAGGGTAGCGCCAGAAAAAGTGGAAGTCCCAAATACCGGAAGTACTGAACCGGCAGCCGGATAAAGGAGCCGAGTCATTGAAGCCGCTAAATGGCTTATTTCTTGCCGACTGAAGTCAATGGCCTCGCCCTAGACGGAGGATAGCGGAAGGGTGAAGCTGAATGAGGATCCATTCCCCGGAATTGATGTCACCCAAATACCTCCCTTATGGGCTTCAACGATCCATTTGGCTATAAAAAGCCCAAGGCCAAGCCCCTGACGGTCGGCCACATTGAGTTGAGAGAACCTTTCGAAAATTCGGGCCTGTTCCTCCGCTGAAATCCCCGGTCCGTTGTCGGTCACCGAGACTTCAACGAAAGTCTCTTGTTTGCACACGGACAGATCAATGGCGCCTCCCCTGGGTGTAAACTTCAGTGAATTTCCGATCAGGTTGGACAACACTTGAAGAATTCTATCGTGATCGATGTCGACGAATAGAGGCTCAACCCCTGCATCAATCCTCATGGAAAGCCCCTGATTTGACGCGAGTGGGGCGAAGAGTTCACGACATTCTCGTAACAGAGATCGAAGGTCGACCCTTGCAAGGTGGAGTGTCAGTTTGCCCTGTGCCATTCGCTCTACATCAAGCAGATCGCTTATCATTCGACCCATGGCGTCTGCGCTGTGTTGGATTCGGCCAAGGTGTTCTAGAAGACTACCGGTCTCGCCTTTGGAAAGGCTTTTTCGCATCAAACGCGCACTGATCCCGATAGCGGCGAGGAGGTTCTTTAAATCGTGACTGACTATGGAGAGAAAGTGTTCCCTCGTAATAAGCTCGCTGTCCTCGTGGATTCGCTCATCGAGGAGACGGCTGTCGGTTTGTTGGCGTTCATGTTCGAGGAGTGCGCCGACGAGTAATTGTTTTTGAGCGCCTTCCTCTGCACGAATGCGATCCACGGCTTGTCGCTCAGCCGCTTGTAATTCGTCAAATCGTTCTCGCTCCTCAGACAAGAGTGCATCATCTACCTGTGATAGGAGAGTATCAGCCCTTGCACGGAAGTGTTCTTTGTCGTCGTCCAGGGCCTCACGTTGACTTTCTTTAGCCTGATCAGCGGCATGTCGGATCGCATGGACTTTCTCGCGAGTCTTTTCTTCGACCGTTTGAAATGGGCGTGTCAAATATTTATCCGTCTTGTCACGTTCCTCCTCTAGACTTCGGTCGGTCTTCTCTCGCAGCTCATCAGTGGATGTTGTTCCTGCAGACTCCATGAATCGACGTTTCTCCTCTTGAGGCTCGGGCAATGGCGGGATCATATCACTACGAGGAAGTCAGGATGAACTTCAGCGTTCTTGATGACGCACTATACTAGGTGCCGTCGTTCCAACCTGTCAACAATCGCGGCAAGCCTCATGAAGAAGCGCCTAGTCAGTGACCCTTTGTGATACGAATATGGGCCGTGGAAATGCCCGACGGAACGATTCCAAAAATAACGTTGCTGGACCTGCTTGGCAGCAGAGTGAGCTGCGGTTAAAGCGAGATCAGTTCTCGTTGATGAGATCGCGTCGAAGATCGTTCGGACCGTCGCTGTGATGGAATGTGAAGCCACCTGGTTCCTGGTAATCCGTAATCCATGGCGATGCCGTTCATGCGCAAGGCGCTGACAATGGAGGTGGCCACCGTCAGGCCATCGACGGTCTGCGTTTCGTCGTCCAACTGAACCCGATGCCGCGGCGTGATACTGAAGTCCAGCCGTGGCAATTGCGCCTCTTTCTACTGATCTGTAGACTGAACACGTGGTGTCTCCCCAAACCTCAACAGATAAGTGGTGGCTGCGCGGCGTCATCGCCCGATCAGTCGGCACCGTCGCGGTTGCGCTTGGGTTTGTGCTCGGCATGTACGGGCTTGATCACCCTACTTCAGCCTGGCTTTCGACGGCACTTGGGTTACTCGTGACCGGGATGGTGGCCCAAGGCTATGGCCTATACTGCTCGATCAAACGGAGGCGGCAATTGAACTCCCGATGAGGTTTCCATCGAGTCGCATGGTCCATGACTGTAGAGGTTACAAGGAGCCCGACATACATAGATACTGCTACATAGGTATTACTGAAAGGAGGTGCGGAGATGTACGTCGGAGCGTTGATGTGGGTGCTCCTGCTGTTCCTCTCCTCTGGCTGTGCGATTGGACAACGCCCGCTTGTTCATCCGGAAGCCGTCGAACGACGATGCGGGCCGGTCTCACCGGTTCAACGGATGACCGATCAGCATCTCCTTCGCCTTTCTGCCGACACAGCAATCCAGCCCGGCAATCCTGATGTGTTGGCCGGACGATTTTCTCCGCAATCTCAGAGTATCGCCGAGCGCATCGGCGTGAAACACCTTCTTGTGCGGGCGGCGATGCTTGAGGGAAAGGCGGATCGAGATCTAGCCACAGCCGTCGAACGCCTCCACGTGCAACAACAGATCTCGGATCGCATTGCGCTGGCGTTGCTCGATGTTGCCAGGACCGCGGCGGAAGCGGACTGCGAAGAAAAACGAGCCGATCAGCTCGCAGAAGTGTTGGGAGAAGAGCGCGACAAACACATTCGACGACTACTCCTCATCTCTATCGTAGGTGACGCCATGATCGGCATCGTCGCGGGAGGCCTGAATCTGGCGGTGATGGAAACCGCCGCGGCCGCCGCTGAGATATTCGGCGGAGCTGTGGCCACGTGGTTTGGCGTCGCATCCCTTTCCTTATCCGACGAAGCACGCCACGAATTCCGACATCAGCGAAACCTCTTGCAAGAGGTGTGGATCGGGCCGAAGGAATCTTCGCTGATTCCTCCCTCGGTCTGGCGGCACATGACCCGTCCGCTCCCCGAGGATCCTGAGAACTACTCCTTGCGAGAATCGCTCATCAGGCGCTGGCGGCAAGACGGTCGTCTGGGGGAGGCAGGTTCGGAACCGGAACAGCGGCGCATTGACCTCTACTTCGGCGAGGGTGGCTCTTATAGCATTGGAGACCTTCGAGACCGAGCCGCCATGCTGGAACTCCTCAAAGCAGATGTCAATCTCATGAGTCAAGATCTCGAACGACTCATGGAAGAAATTCTTTCACAAGGTTCTGCATGAGGGTAAAACCATTGTTCGATCGCCTGGATGTGCCACTGACCCCTTATGAAATGGTTCGCGATGCTTCTGAACCAGTACTCACCGGGCTTGGTGAGTGATCCTGACTGGTTGAAACTGCTGAGCCGGCTGAGACTCGAACCCAAGGCCTCTGCCTTAAAAGCTCAAACAGATCGGCCTCAGGAAGACCGGCTATTGCGATGGTTTCTCCAATCAGCCATCAGCAGGCTGTTGAAAAACTCGATTTGTCTGCTCCGATAGGCTCAGCATGAACGGAAAACCTCAGTAAATTCGATGCCTGCTCCGTTCGTCCTGAGGCTCTGGAAGTATGAACGGAGGGGTTTTCCACAGCCTGTTAGGCATCGAAGTGTATCATCATGAAACACCCGGAACAGTGGTAACTCCTATCCAATAGCTTTCCTTGTTGTTTATTATTCCCCTTTATGTCATATAGTGCACCCCGTTCAATCAATGATATTTGTGTGTTCCGGAAGCGAGCAAAGGAGGGAGGACCATATGCTCAAAGTCCAGAGTCAGCTCGTCCAGCAGACGTTGGCGGCGATAGCGCTCGTCCTATTTCTCGGTGCGCTATCGATGATCTGGCCCGCCATCATTGCTCTATTGCTAGGTGCCTTACTGCTGCTCCAATCTTGCGGCGCCGAACAGGAAATTGCCCTGCTGTCGTGGCCCGAGGTCGGTAATTTGCCGATCGTTTTTGCCTCTCTTCGGCGACCCGGGCTTCCAACGATTCTCTCGTGACGAGTTCGAGCGGCGCCTTCGTCAGTCGAGCGCATTCCGCGAGGAGGGGATTGTCCAGGGAGAGGTGGCTCCGCTTCATTGGAACGCGTGACGCTGAGCTGACACAGCAAGTAGGGATAGATCCGGGGCCTCCGACGGTGGTTTCTGCCCACCAAATACGTCCACCGCGCCAGCCATCAGGTGTTGCTCCCATTCAATAATCTGGATGGGATGGACATGGAGTTGCTCCGCCAATTCCGCCACCGTCTTGGCGCCTTTGACCGCAGCCAAGGCCACCTGGGCCTTAACGGTCCTTCCGTGATTCCGTCTTGTTCGTCTCATTGTCTCGCTCCTTTGGTTCACCACCTGTCGGGAACCTTAGTGAAGCCAGGCTCCCACGTATCACAGTATCCTAATTTCCGAAGCCCCCTCTGCCTTGGCGAAGAAGGATGCGTTCGGCGAGGTGTCGCCGAAGCGGAACCGTGAGGCTTCGTCTGTGCTGGATGCTGGGAAAACTACTGGTGGGACTTATCCGTCCGCCGTTATTATGAGGCGCACGACACGAGCAAGCGTGGTTTGGTGAGCCGGCTGGGACTCGAACCCAGGGCCCTCGCCTTAAAAGGGCGATGCTCTACCGACTGAGCTACCGGCTCGTATGTGAAAGTGGCGACGTGAATCGTTATTCGTGAAGCGATTGAGACAACGCCCAACCAAAGACCCTGCCCATCATAGCATTGACCAATGACCGATGACCATTGCCTATTTTTCAGGAGCGTTTGGGGCGTCGGCGGGAACAGTCTAAGGGATTGCGCAACATGATCGTCTCCGCGCGCTTGGACCCAGTCGAGATCATATCGATTCGGCACTGCGACAACTCTTCGATGCGAGCCAAGTAACGTTTCGCTTCGACGGGGAGCCGCTTGTAGCTGGTCGTCCCTGTCGTCGCAGTGGTCCACCCTTTCATCCGTTGATAGACCGGCTCGCAGCTGTTCAACACATCCAAATCAGCCGGCATGCTCTTACAGATGGTGCTCCCATGTCTGTACCCGATGCAGAGCTTCAACTCCTTGCAGCCGTCGAGCACGTCGAGTTTGGTCAGAGCCAGGGACGTGAGCCCATTCACCAGCGTCGCATGACGAACCACGACTGCATCAAACCAACCGCATCGCCTCGCGCGTCCTGTAGTCGAACCAAATTCCCGCCCTCGTTCCTGGAGCCCCCGTCCGACCTCATCGGTCAGTTCGGTCGGAAACGGCCCACTGCCGACTCTTGTCGAATAGGCCTTGGCGATGCCCATGACCGCGTCAATCATTGTGGGACCGACACCGGTGCCAGTACAGGCCCCGCCCGCAGCGGCACTGGACGAGGTCACATAGGGATAGGTGCCGAAGTCCACGTCCAGGTTCGTGCCTTGAGCCCCTTCAAATAAGACCGTCTTGTTCTTTTCTATCGCGCGATTCAACAGCAGGGTGGTATCGACGATGTGGCTCCTGAGTCGATCGGCATAACCCATGTACTGCTCAAAGACTTTGTCGACCCGAAACGTCTCGACTCTGTACAATCGCTCTAAGAACCAGTTCATCTCGACAAGATTCTCTTCGAGTTTTCTCTTGAACAACGATGCGTTCAGCAGATCCCCCATGAGAATGCCGATCCGGGCCATTTTGTCGGCATATGAGGGCCCGATCCCCCGTCCGGTCGTGCCAATCTTCCGCGATCCCTTGGACTGTTCCGATGCGCGATCGATCGCCTTATGATACGGCAGGATCAGGTGCGCCCGCTGACTGACGACGAAGTTCTTGCCGATCACGATGCCCTTCGACTGGAGCAGATCCATCTCTTCGATCAGAGACCCGGGATCGACGACGACACCGTTGCCGATGACACAGGTCGTCCCCCGGTACAAAATTCCCGACGGGATGAGATGAAATATATAGGTTCCCCGCTCGTTAATCACGGTATGTCCGGCGTTGGAACCTCCTTGATAGCGGACGACGATATCGGTGCCTCGGGCCAAGATGTCGACGATCTTGCCCTTACCTTCATCGCCCCACTGAGCACCGATAATGACGAGATTACCCATAGTGAAAGATAGCCACAGCCCTTGTCGGCACGAAAAAATGGCTCTGACCGATTTGGAGATCAGAGCCAAGGAGGCTCATGGTAGGTGCGGCCTATTCTTTTGTCAAGCTGCTCACTGAGCACCCCCATTGTTGCCGTAAGAATGAGATGGTCCCGAATACGCTCTGGACCCGTAACACTCTCATCACCCGCATCTCGGGTTGCCCCTGATGCGGCCGCCCTTAGCCTCGATCTCGTTCGCCCAGAATAGACGGTCGAAGAGTTGCGGAGAATAGGGAGGTATCCGATGTGTTCATCAAAAACGATCGATCAGGAAGTCTTGGAACGAAGAAAGCGGATTGGCAGATATTGGGATGGAGAGAGAGCATGGTGGGCGATACAGGTATCGAACCTGTGGCCTCTTCCGTGTGAAGGAAGCGCTCTACCACTGAGCTAATCGCCCGACCCGAGAACCGGTCCGAAATGAGGAGAAACTCTAGCACTGCGCCTTGGGGACAGTCAACGCGATGGATCGGCCATTGGGAGCGATCGACCAGCTCAGCGAATTTTTTATTCCGCAAGGGCTCAGGGCGAACGGTGAGCCCTTCGATAAACTCAGGGTAGGCTCATCGATGATGAATCGAGAATTTCGCCATGCGGCATCGTAGGCAAGCAGACGGCTTTCGCCTTGTCAGAACGATGCATGCTGTATACAATACAGCATGCGCACATTGAGGGAGGAGCCATGGCTGTCAGATTGAATATCACGATGGATGAGGATATTTACGTCCGACTCAAGCAGGAAGTGCCGCCGAAGAAGATCAGTGCGTTCATCTCCTCCGCTGTGCGAGCGAAACTTCATCCAGACAGGAAATCCCTTGATGCCGCCTATCGTGCCGCCCGGAAAGAGCGCTGGCGGAAAGAACTGGAGAATGACTGGGAGACCACAGAGGGTGAAGGGTGGCGCAAGTGATAAAGCTACCCCGTCGAGGGGACGTCTACTGGGTGGCGTTGGATCCGACGATCGGATCCGAAATCAAGAAGACCAGACCCGCCGTAATTGTGTCAAACAACTCATGTAATACCTTTGGCGCTCGCGTGGTGGTGCTGCCGCTCACCAGCAACGTCGAGTCGTTGTATCCAGGAGAAGCCGCTGTCGTCGTCAACGGCAAGCCGGCTCGGGTATTGGGTGACCAGATCCGATCGTTGGACAAATCACGATTGCGATCGAGAATCGACAGGTTGAGCCATGATGAGCTGACAGCGGTCGACGAGGCGATCCGTATCACACTGGCTTTACAGTTTTAGGCTATCAATATACCTTCTCAGAACCTGAAACGCCTCATCGCCAGTATCCTACAAATACGTCAGCCGCTCTGCGGCATAGGCCAATTAACCATTCGTGGTTCGACAAGCTCACCACGAACGAAAACGCCAGTAGCTCCAATACCTACTCCGTTCGTCCTGAGACTCTCGAAGGACGAACGGAGGGTTTCCTGCAACCTATTGGAGACTAGATTCGCCCGGCGGAATCGGAGCAAAGGGTTAAAGGATAAAGCGCAAAGGGTTAGGGAAGGTCCTGGGCAAGACGGAAGCCGATGTCGAAGTTCCGGGTGACGGCGATGAGCCAGTCCCGGGTCGAAGCAAGCAAGCTCCCCGGAGTGTCGCCCCAGGAACCGCCACGGAGCACGCGCCGGCCGCAGATTCCGCCATTCGCCTCTAACCAGGCTGAACCATCCGCTGGGGCACTGTTGTAATCCTTGTGCCAGCAATCTTCCACCCATTCGGCCACATTGCCGCTCATGTCATAAAGGCCGAGCCCATTAGCTTTTTTGCTGCCGACAGGCTCGGTGCGCCCCGCGTCATACACCGCATAATCCCTTAGTTGGCCCTTGTCAGAAGTTCCAGCCCATTTCTGGTCCTGCCCTCCGCTTCGCGCTGCATATTCCCACTCTGCTTCCGTTGGGAGCCGGTACCGCTTCCCACTTTGTTGAGACAGCCATTGGGCGTAGGCCTTCGCATCGTCCCATGTCACGTTGATCACCGGTCGAGCCCCACGCCCCCATCCATCGTCCTTTGGCAATGGGCGACCCGCCGCCTGAGCAAACGCGTCGTATTGGTCAAAGGTGGTTTCATACCGTGCGATTGCAAATGGTTCGGAGAATTGGACGTTGTGAATCGGAGTTTCGTTCTTTTCCGATCCTCCCATCATGAATGACCCTGGGTCAATCCGTATCATCGCTGGACTCGGGGTTGACGGCCGAGTTGTTGAGGTACGCCTCTCCACAGGCTGCTCTTGCTTCCTTGGTACAACAGTGGGCTCGACAGGCTTCGTAGGAGCGGGTGGCGTGGTCACCTGCGCTAGTCGCTCCTCCTGTTTCTCCACAAGCGGAGGAGGTTGATATTTGATTGGCTCGACAGGAGACTGTTTCGGTTGAAGGATCAAGAACGCAGCCACGCCGCCGATGAGGACAATTAGGCCAATCACACCAAACAGGTAGGACTGGGACTGGTCCGTTGTCTTCTGGGAAGCTGGTGTCGAAGCGAATGGCTCTTCTTCAACCTGCTCCACCAGTCGTTGTGGAGGGTCCGCCTTGGAAGGAGGAACTGCTGCGTCGATGCGCTCTTGTCGCGGTGGCTTGACCTCGGAATGGGTCTCCTTCGTTCTTGCACTCACATCGCTCGTCTTGTGGTGCGCATCCGGGAACGAAGCCTGTTCCAGCTGCTCCTCTATCTGTACCCGTAAATGCTCAATCAACCGATCCATGTCGCGATGAAAGTCGGGGTCATGGCGGACGACGATGCCGTTCCGGTCCGACAGCTCTTGCAGGCTACTTGGCAGCCGTTCTGGATCGGGGATCGTGGCCCCTCGAACCAGCACCGGAATCACGGGGATTTGCCGTTTCAACGCGGACTCGATTTCGATCCGCACGAAATCGCGTGGGTCATCCAGTCGAGACGTTCCCTCACCGGCTTTGATCCCCATCCAATCTGGGCCGATGATCGCCAGAAACACATCACACTTGCCTACCTGTTCATCCAAATGCTTACGAAAGTTGATCCCCAAGGGAATGGAATCCACATCTTTGAACACGGCGGTGCGTCCAAACTGCTGGACCAGCTGATCATAGATGCGCCCGGTGGCGTCAGCACTGTCCTCACGGCGATAAGAGATCAGAATCTTGCTCACGGTCGCGTCACTCGCACTGGCATCGGGCCTCCTGAGGCAACCAGTCAACTTCCCAGGCGCCACCTAGTCATAGTGCTTAGTAGGGAGGTCTAGGTGGCGCATTCTACCCCTTCTTCCATCAAAGGCAAGAGCCCCGACTCGGGGAATAGTGAGTCCTACGAAGTTCGTTCGTGGTTCGACAGGTCTCACCACGAACGGAGTTTCTAGACCCAACAGTAGCTCGCCATCGTTTACCTTGACTTCACCAAAAGATGATTTCTAGAATGAGCGCCTTCCACTGTAAGGAACGTGAATAATGAGAGATGATGTCGTCATCGTGGGGGGTGGTCTGGCCGGCTCGGAAGCCGCGTGGCAAGCGGCGAATCGTGGTGCCAAAGTCACGCTCTACGAGATGCGCCCCAAAGAGATGACGAAGGCGCACAAGACCGGAAACTTGGCCGAACTCGTTTGCTCAAACTCGCTCGGCTCCGCCGATCCTTTGAATGCCCCCGGCATTCTGAAGGAAGAGATGCGGCGCTTAAACTCGCTCGTCATCGCCGCAGCCGAGCAAGCCCGAGTGCCGGCTGGAACCGCGCTGGCCGTCGATAGGGATCAATTCTCACAATACATTACGCGCGCGCTGGAAGGACACCCAAACATCAGAATTCTCCATGAGGAAATCAGCGAGATTCCTACGGATTGCCTCTGCATCATCGCAACAGGCCCGTTGACCTCCGATAAACTCTCTCAAGCCATCCGTGCCGTGACACAATCCCAGCATTTATATTTCTACGACGCGATCTCACCGATTGTCGATGCGGACTCCATCAATATGGACATCGTCTTCCGCGCTTCTCGCTATAACAAGGGCGGAGATGATTATTTGAATTGCCCCATGACGGTAGAACAGTACAATGCGTTTTATGACGCCCTGATGGCCGCTGAAAAAGTGCAGCCGAAGGAGTTTGAGAAGACGCCTTATTTTGAAGCCTGCGTGCCCATTGAAGTGCTGGCAGAACGTGGCCGTCAAACGATGCAGTTTGGTCCTCTCAAGCCGGTGGGCCTGAAGAATCCACGGACCGGCATTGAGCCCGCCGCCGTCGTCCAGTTGCGAACGGAAAATGTCCATCGCACCTGTTACAACTTGGTCGGCTTTCAGACCAAACTGACTTATCCGGAGCAGAAACGGGTGTTTCGCATGATCCCCGGGCTTGAACAGGCCGAGTTCCTCCGGTATGGGAGCCTCCATCGCAACACCTTCATCAATTCTCCTCAGCTCCTCCTCAACACGCTGCAATTCAAAGCCCGCGGCACATTGTTTTTCGCCGGGCAGCTCGTCGGCGTCGAAGGCTATACGGAATCGGCTTCGATGGGAGGCTTGGCCGGGATCAATGCGGCACGAGCCTTGGCAGGTGAGCCGCTGATTACACCTCCTTCCACGACCGCGCACGGCTGCTTGGTTTCTCACATCACCTCGTCGGATCCTCGCCATTTCCAGCCGATGAACACCAATTTCGGCCTGTTCCCTCCCTTGCAGCACCCTCCCAAAGCCAAGGACCAAAAACGTCGTTCGCTGAGCAGGCGTGCCCTTGAGGATTTCGACTCGTGGAAGATGCAATCAAGGCTTTCGTAATGTACCTGCAGGTTGAACGGAACGCGTCACAGGAGACGATCCGCAACTATCGATCCGACATTCATCAGCTGGCGAGGTTCCTCCAGCGAACCAAGAAGGACGCTGCGCCCATTCGTGTCGAGGAGGTCACGAGAGACGATATTCGCGCCCATCTGCACAACTTGGATCAACAAGGCGAGAAAGCTTCGTCCTTGGCAAGAAAACTGGCTTGCCTCAGAAGTTTTTTTCGTTTCCTCGTACGTGAAGAGGTCCTGCGAACGGATCCTACTGAAATCTTGCGAAGCCCCAAGCTACCAAAGCCACTCCCTCGCGTGTTGACAAAGGACGATGCGGCGGCACTTATGGAGTTTCCGACCGAGCCATCGCCCCTGCCCTTGCGGGATCGTGCGCTGCTGGAAACGATGTACTCGACCGGGGCTCGGGTGAGTGAGGTCGTGGGGATCAATCTCAATGACCTGAACGAGGCAGACGGGATCGTGTGTTTGAGAGGGAAGGGCCGCAAGGAACGGATGGTGCCGATCGGGGATCTGGCGCTTCAGGCAATCCGGCAGTATCGCAGGTCCTTGAAACCGCCGGCCCGAAACGGTCATCTGTCGTCTCCGATGTTTTTGAATCATCGTGGGGGCCGGATCACCACGAGAAGCGTCGCTCGAATGGTTTCTCGATACTCCAGCCGCCTCGTTGGTGGAGCGGTCAGTCCCCACGCCTTGCGGCACTCGTACGCGACCCATCTGCTCGACGAGGGAGCGGATCTTCGCTCGATACAGGAAATGCTCGGCCATGCGTCGCTGAGCACCACTCAAAAATATACGCATCTGGCAATGGATCAACTCCTCGCCGTGTACGATAGCGCTCACCCTCGAGCACGAGAGGCAGCGAGCCCCTTGCCCGGAAAGGACCGGAAATCCTCATGACGATTCGATCGACCACCATCCTTTGCGTCCGGCGCGACGGACGGGTCGCCATGGGCTGTGACGGCCAAGTGACCGTCGGCACCACGGTGATGAAGCACAATGCCAGGAAGCTGCGACGCTTGCATCACGACCAGGTGCTGGCCGGGTTTGCCGGGGCCACTGCGGATGCCTTCACACTGTTCGAGAAATTCGAGAGTAAGTTGGAGGAGTATCGAGGCAATCTGACCAGGGCGGCAGTGGAGCTCGCGAAAGATTGGCGAACCGACCGTGTGCTTCGACGGTTGGAGGCGTTGCTTGCCGTCGCCGGCCGTGAACAGTCGTTCATCATTTCGGGGACCGGCGATGTCGTCGAGCCGGAAGACGGCATTTTGGCCATTGGATCGGGCGGACCCTATGCCCTGGCGGCCGCGCGGGGACTCTTGCGCCATTCCCAACTCGAAGCCCCGGTGATCGTCACCGAGGCCATGAACATCGCAGGGTCTATTGACATCTACACCAACCAACAGATTATTGTTGAAGAACTCCAAGGATAACTCACGATGATGAAGCCGCCCACGAGCGATGCCGAACCACTGAATCTCAATAGTCTCACCCCTCGTCAGATCGTCGAGGAGCTGAATCGCTACGTCATCGGACAAAAGGATGCCAAACGGATGGTGGCCATCGCTCTTCGCAACCGGTGGCGCCGCCAGCAAGTTTCTCCCGACCTTCGCGACGAGGTGATGCCGAAGAACATCATCATGATCGGGCCCACCGGCGTGGGCAAAACGGAGATCGCCCGACGGCTCGCCAAACTAGCCGAAGCCCCCTTCATCAAGGTCGAAGCGTCAAAGTTTACCGAGGTCGGCTACGTCGGGCGTGATGTGGAATCGATCATCCGCGACTTGACCGAGCTGGCCATCAATATGGTCAAGACGCAACGGCTGGCGTCCGTTCAGAAAAAGGCTGAACAACAGGGCGAGGAACGATTGCTCGATCTGCTCTTGCCGCCGCCCCCCCCTCGACCGGGCTTCGTGGACAGCACGAGCGAGCCGGCCGCTCAAGCCCCTCAGGACTCCCACGAAACAACCAGGTCGAAACTACGCCTGCAGTTGCGGGACGGGAAGCTGGACGAACGAACGGTGGAGTTGGAAGTCAAGGAACGAAGCCTTCCCGTCGGCGTGATTTCCAACGTGGGTGGGCTTGACGACCTCGAGAGCAATCTCCGAGACATGCTGGGTGGCATGTTCCAGGGCAAGAAAAAGAAACGCCTGATGAAAGTGCCGGAGGCGCTCAAACATTTGACGCAGGAAGAAGCTCAGAAACTGATCGATATGGAAGATACCACGAGGGAAGCCATCACTAAGGTGGAACAGGCCGGGATTGTGTTCCTCGATGAGATCGACAAGATCGCCGGCCGCGAGCGCACCATGGGACCCGATGTGTCGCGAGAAGGTGTCCAGCGCGACCTCCTCCCCATCGTGGAAGGCTGCACCGTCACCACCAAACATGGTCCGGTCGTGACCGATCACATCCTCTTCATCGCTGCCGGTGCCTTTCATGTGGCAAAGCCGTCCGATCTGATTCCGGAACTCCAAGGGCGATTTCCGATCCGCGTCGAGCTCAGTGCGTTATCAAAGGACGATTTCGTCCGCATTCTCACAGAACCGAAAGGGGCGTTGGTCCGGCAATATCAGGCCTTGCTGGCCACAGAAGGCCTCACCATCGAGTTCACTACGGACGGTCTTGAAGAAATCGCCGAGGTCGCAGTGCAGGTGAATGAACGGACCGAGAACATCGGCGCGCGCCGCCTGTTCACCATCATGGAGCGGTTGCTTGAGGACATTTCCTTCGAGGGACCAGGCTGGCCCGACAAACGGATCGGCATTACCGCGACCTATGTCCGAGACCGGTTGAAAGACATCGTCAAGGATCAGGATCTGAGCCGGTATATTCTCTAGGCAGGACGAGCGCGGCAGGCGAGACTCGGTTGCGTTTCTCGCGAATCACGCGCATCGCGCCTTTCTCGTAGCGGGAGCACCGCATGAACAAACTCATCAAGAAAGCCAACGTCCTCATCGAAGCCCTGCCGTACATTCGCGCGTTTCGCGGAAAGACCGTGGTCGTCAAGTACGGCGGCCATGCGATGACGGACTCGTCCCTTAAGGAACGGTTTGCCCAAGATGTCGTACTGCTCAAGTACGTGGGCATTAACCCGGTCATCATTCACGGCGGTGGACCTCAAATCGATAAGATGCTCGACCGACTCGGCATCGAGGCCAAGTTCCGACACGGCGTCCGGATCACCGATGAAGCCACGATGGAAATCGTGGAAATGGTCCTGGCAGGCAAAATCAACATGGAGATTACGGATCTCATCAACCGTCATGGTGGCAGCGCCGTCGGGTTGAGCGGCAAGGACGGAGGGTTGATTCTCAGCAAGCCGCTGACGGCGAAGGCCTGGGCAGAAAGCCTGGACCGGGATTTGGATAGAGAAGACGGCGAAGGCGACTTCGGACTGGTGGGCGACATTGAAAAGGTCGACCCTGGTTTGTTACGTAACCTTCAGGACGACCATTATATCCCGGTGATCGCTCCGATCGGAACGGATCGTGAGGGTAATACGTACAACATCAATGCCGATCTCGTCGGCGGAGCCATGGCCGGGGCCCTGCGCGCGGAGAAACTCCTCATGATGACCGATATCAAAGGCATTCGCGACGCCAACGGACGTCACCTATCCACCGTGTCGCGTAAAGATGTGCAGCGCATGATGAAGAAGGGGACTATCACGGAGGGGATGATCCCGAAAGTCCGTGCTTGTTTGGACGCCTTGGCCGAAGGGGTCGGAAAAGCTCACATTATCGACGGGCGTATTCCCCACGCCATTCTGCTTGAAATCTTCACGCACAAGGGCATTGGGACCGAGATCGTAAACTAATTCTCCCGTTGACGGACCACCCACGTGCCCGCTGATCGCAACTACATCAACAACGACCTGCATCACCTGGTGGGAGAGCGACATCCCCTATCCTCTCCAGTCCGCTTACAGCAGACAGAGGTCTACCTGCGTCGCCGATTCTCGGAGGCCGAGCTCGCCGTCACTTCGCATGAATTCGAGGCATTGGGCAAGACCTATCGTAATGTCATCGGAACTGCGCGATCCACCTCCCGGCGCGACGAACGAGCGCCTCCCCTGATTCTCGCCGCCCACTTCGACACGGTCGAAGGGTCTCCCGGTGCCGACGACAACGCCAGCGCCCTCGTCGTGATCCTGGACGTGGCACGCCGGATCCAATCGATAAACCTAGCGCGACCGATCCGCTTCATCGCCTTCAATTTGGAGGAACACAACCTCCTTGGCAGCTTGGCCTATACCTCATTCCTAGGAAAGAACCATCAGGCCATTCAAGGAGCGATCGTGTTGGAATGTGTCGGCTACGCCAGCCATCAAGATGGTTCGCAGAAGATTCCCCCCGGTGTGCCTATCGCCGTTCCTACGATCGGGAATTTTCTTGCTGTCATCGGGAACGAGCGGTCACAAGCTTTGACCGGCTCCGTCGTCCAGGCTATGAAACCGCACCTCCCAATAGTTCCACTCGTCGTGCCGGGTAACGGCGAAAAACTCCCCGACACCAGACGCAGCGACCACACCTCGTTCTGGGAGCAAGGGTTCCCAGCCGTCATGCTCACCGACACAGCGAACTTCCGTAATCCCCACTACCATCGGCCAACTGACAGTCTTGATACATTGAACCTGGACTTCATCGCCTCCGTAGCCGATGGGGTCATGGCAGCCGTCATTGCACTGGCCGGTCAACCAACTGCATAGCTTTATCGACCGACTTGGTCCACATCAAGCGCCTGGCTGAGATCGATAAGACCTTGCTGGAACAGGATACCGCGCTGGGGGACCTCTACGAGAAATTGCAGCCGCTGCTGCAACCGCCGCCCGAGGCAGCGTTAGGATCGCTCTTGACAGGTGCGTGACTAACCGCAAGAATCCCGCACCAGCACATAGCTCATCACTGCGCACTATACCGGTCAGCATACTCAATAATTGGACGGACCGGAACGAGTAAGCTTAGGAGACCTGATGGCGATTCCCGACTACCAAACCGTCATGCTGCCGCTCCTTCGCTTCCTAGGGGACGGAAACGAGCACAACATTGGCGAAGTCGTAGAATCGCTGGCCGCCGAATTCGACCTTTCCGCAGGTGAACGTCAGCAACTTCTCGAAAGCGGACAACAGACGATCATTCGGAATCGCGCTGGCTGGGCTCGTACCTACCTCAAGAAAGCCGGCCTCATCGAGTCCACCCGTCGTGGGTTCTTCCGCATCACGAGACGCGGTCAATCGGTTCTCGCGTCGAAGCCTGGATGCGTCGACGTCAAGTATCTTGAGCGGTTTCCTGAGTTTGTGGCGTTTCGAGAATTGCGCCACGAGCGGGCTGATGAATCATCGGCACCCATTGACTCTCAAGCTGACGCGACGCCGGAGGAGGCACTTGACGCGGCCTACCAACGTTTGCGGCTGGATCTCGATGCTGAACTTCTCGATCAAGTCAAGAATGCGTCGCCCTCGTTCTTTGAACGCCTCGTCGTGGAATTGTTAGTTCGTATGGGGTACGGCGGTACCCTCCGCGATGCCGGTCAGGCAGTCGGGCGAATCGGCGATGGAGGAATCGACGGCATCATCAAGGAGGATCGACTCGGCCTGGATGTGATCTACATCCAGGCAAAGCGTTGGGAGTCGACAGTTGGCCGCCCAGAGATTCAAAAGTTTGCCGGGGCCCTTCAAGGACACCGTGCTCATTAGGGCGTGTTCATAACGACTTCGACGTTTTCCAGCGACGCTCTCGAGTTCGCCTCGCGCATCGACAGCAAGATCGTGCTCATTGATGGATCAGCCCTCGCCAAGTACATGATCGATCCCGGCGTCGGTGTTTCCACAACCCGATCATATGAGGTGAAGAAGATTGACTCGGATTACTTCAGCGAAGAGTGAGCGTGTGTCGCCCGCTGCATGCTGAGCGTTATGGGTGGTTGGGTTTCAGAGATCCAGGCCGGTGAATTTCATACAAGCCGCCGCTTCCGCGATCTCTTCCAGTCCCTGCTGCACCACGCGTTCGCGGGGGAATTATGACCACATTTCCTTGTCCCTATCTCAACGCCGGTGTGGAACTGACAGACGAGCGTGAGCAGCATATCCGCGACAAGCATCCAGAACTCTTGCCCACATACCGCGAGCATCTGATCCGTACTTTGGCTGATCCCGATGAAGTGCGAAGGGATTCCCACTTCCCCAACAACCTGCTGTTTTCCCGCTGGTTTCCTGACGTAAAAGACGGTAAATTCGTCGTTGTGGTGGTGGTTGCTGATCCTCCTCCCTCTGAGCGGAGATGGATCGTGACTGCGTATGTGGCTCGGCAACTCTCAGGAGGAACCGTGACATGGAAACGTCCCTGACGGTTGAGTACGACAAGGCCGGCGATATTCTGTACCTCGGAAAGACCAAACCCTATCCCGAGCAAGAGTCCGAGGAATTGGCCTACGGGGTGGTTGCTCGGCTCAATCCGCAGACACATGATCTTGAGAACCTGGAAATCCTCTTTTTCTCTTCTCGTATTGCGAAGGGGGAGACGGTTCACTTGCCGGTCACTGCCGAGTTCCACCTGCCCAAAGCTGGATGAATAGGCTTTCGCCCCCCGCGTCGCCGAGATTCTGACGATGGAAACCCTGCAAGCCTCCTCCCGCCGCCGGCTGGATGACCTGGTCCACTCCATGCGCCACCGCGCGTTCCAGGGCGAACTGTGACAGATGACCATCAGGTTCTACATCGATCCAGAAACCGGCCTACCGCACATTTATGGTCATGCGGTAGATGAGGAAGAAGTGGAAGAGGTCTTGCGCGCGCCTGGGGAAGATCGTCCAGGTCGAGAAGGATCTCGAACGGCGATCGGACAAACGCGAGCCGGTCGCTATCTGCGAGTGATCTATGTACCTGATCCTGGACCTGATGGTATATTTGTCATCACGGCCTATCAGTTAATCGGTAAGCCACTGACGGCCTATCGGAGACGACGGAGAAAGAAGTTATGACCACCCAGAATAAGTTTCCTCCTGGCTGGGACGAGGCGCGTGTTCGTCGAGTACTGACTCACTACGAACAACAGACGGAGGAAGAGGCGGTTGCCGAGGACGAAGCCGCGGCCGAAGACGAAACCCAGACGGTTATGGAAATCCCCACCGCGTTAGTACCCGCTGTCCGCGAGTTGATCGCGAAACGGCAACGATAGATTGGTCCCTGCTTGTTGCCTTCCGCGTAGCCGAGACTCGGTCCATGGAATCTCCGCAAGCCGCTTCTCGCCGCTGACTGCATGAACTCTTTCATCTCCTTCTCCACCGCGCGTTCCAGGGAGTCCTTATGACGAGCGAAAAGACATCCACCGGCTGGTCGGTCATTCGCCGCCATCTGAACACACAGTCGAAGGCGGCCTTACTGGCGCTGATCAAAGACCTCTACAATGCATCCTCCGGCAATCGCAATTTCCTGGATGCTCGCGTTCAGGTCGAGGTTGGCACCGGGACAGCCATCGAGAAGTACCGGCGTGTGATCATCGAGCAGTTCTATCCCCTGCGAGGATTTGGGAAACTCAAACTGACTGAGGCGCGCAAGGCCATCCGCGATTACCGCAGGGCTACGGGTGACTTAGCAGGCACGATCGATCTGATGCTGACCTACGTGGAGAACGGCACGCGGTTCACGCGAGATTTCGGCGACATCAACGGGGCCTACTACAACAGTCTCGAATCCGTCTTGCGTGAGATGACGCAGCTCTTGCGAAAGGAAGAGCCCGCGCTGTATCCGCGGTTCCGGGAACGGATTCAAGATCTAGAAGCTCACGCCGACTCTATCGGTTGGGGCTATGGCGACGCCCTGAGGGACCATGTCCGCTTGCTCGAAACAGAGCTGGGGAGCGAATGAAATCCGCCTATATCACACGGCAGGGCCAGTTCCTGGCCTACCGCCACCACTACTCAATCGTGAACGGCTGCGCGCCGTCAGAGGCAGACATGCAGCGGTTCTTCCAGGTGACTGCGCCGAGCGTGCATCAGATGATGTTCACACTGGAGCGGCGCGGCGTTATTCGACGCGTTCCCGCCCAGGCGCGCAGCCTCACCGTGATCGTTCCGCCGGAATCGTTGCCCTCGTTGCAACGCCCCCAAGGAACCGGTTTCAAAGATCGACTCTGATTGCGTTCTCCAGCCATGTGCACCACTGTCCAGGAAGCTCTCTTGAAGATCATCCACGAGATCGAGGCTTGCGGCCAAGCCAATCCGACGAAGTTGACTGTGTTGAAGAAGTGGCTGGCACGGCCGGAGCGACTGTCCGCCTTCGCCCTCTGGATCGCAGGTCAGGCTGTTTCACGCAAAGGACAAAAGGGTGGAGCAGCAGCGGCGCTGTTCCAGGAAGCACGCTTGTTGTTGGCGGGGCTGGACAAGATCACAGCAAAACTCAACCGACGGACGGCGCAGAGGCTGCACGAACGTCTGCGGAGCTTTCAAGATGAATACAGGAACCAGCGGTGGGGACCGGTGCGCATCGTTCACAACCGGAACCTGCTCCTGGTAGAGGAAGCGTTGAGCATCTGCCTGTGGCATATTGATTCACCTTCCCACGGGTATAAACTGGCGGCAGATTACTGCCGGCACTACGACTTCCGATACGGCCACAGCTTGAATGGTCCGAGTCGCGCGAGAATTGAGGACATCGTCCGGTTCATGTCCGCCGTCGAAGCTCTGGAGGTTAAGCGGAAGTGTCCTTGATCACTCTTCGGCGAGAGGAATTCACAATCCCTGTTGTTACCAGGCTACGGTTGCGCGAGATGGATTGAGTGCGACGGGAACCAAAGCATTCCCAAGTACGTGCAGTGACTCTGTTTAGCCTCCCTTGCTATCCGTGATTACTGTTCCCAGTCAAAGGCAGCCGGTCGGTCGGTTCGATGCGGGCGCATCGGTCGTTCTAAATCTTCACGGAATGTCGTGGCAAATTCACTGCGAACATAGGCATCAAAAATCAGTCGGTTGCCCAGTGCGAGTCGAAGGGGCGTCTGGTGTTGACTGGATGGCTTTTGTTCAACCCTCATGATTTCTGCATTAGAGTATCCGATGCGATCGGCGTGGCTGTAGACCGCATCGCGGCAGCGGGTGACTGTGAGGCAGAAACTACCGACGATGTATTTTGCCGGCACGAGAATACTGTATCGAAGGACGGTGCTGAATCCGCCGGCGACGAGCCCGATTTTTGAGACGATGTCGTCGTTCGCTCCCTCCCCGGAGCTTAAGTAGACTGGGAAAGCATTTGGGTAGCGAAGATCGACAAAGGCCTGCCCGATGCTGGGCCCAGCAATCCCAAGGACTTTGATCACCCGATAACGATGATGCCACAGTATCCGGGAAGCGGCAGCGCTTCTTTGAACCCCGCCGCTGTGACCGGCCAGATAGATTCGGTCATCGGGATCTGCGTTATCCATTCCATGGGAAAGATTGAACATTGACCAGGCGACATCGATCGCTGTTCCATGCCGGTACGGTGGACTATAGACATCGTACATAGAAGGATAGGTCTGTTGTGCGAAAGCCGTCCATAAACCAGTATCCTGTCCCCACTTGTGGCCGCCATAAATACCGCGAGACAGAAATATCTTTCGGCGTAGCCCGAGTGGTAACTGGCCCGGTTCAGACCAATCCGAACCCCAGTTATACTGAAACGCTTGGCCCACCAATGGCGTTTCTGTCAAGAATCTATAGACGCTTGCCGCAATCCCCCGGCGAGGTCGCCCAAACTCCACGGCTAAAGCATCCTGGGCATTGATGAAGGTTTGAAGCGGATAATTTAAGGGATCCCGCCCGGCAACAAGCGCCGCCCCAAGACTGAACGGCAGCTTCGTAATCTCGAATGCCGCGTTCTTTAATCCAATAGCTGCTGAAAATGGATAACCTGCCCAATTCGAGGCCGCCGACCAAAGTGGAGTACGGTCAGAATTCACTTCGAGCTTCTCCTCTTTGTGCCGGGGAGCCGGTGTCGCTTCATTGGCATAGACGAGGTCGTATCCCAGAAATTGTGTGATGGTCGTCTCCTTGTCCGGCTCGAGCCAGTCTGCGAAATAGAACGTGACACCGTAACGGATGAGTGTGCGATCTTCATCCCATGGAAGCTGATAGCCAAGGATGATGATCCGATGCTGGTGGCGTCGCCTCGGCTCAGTCTGACTGGAGATATTCGTAATAAGGTCGGGAAGCTTCTTTGTATACAGGTTGTCCGGCTTGGTAATCATCTTGTACAAACTGCGCTGTTCCCTGCAGAGCGATTCTGGTTTACCACACCATTGTGAGGAACCATCGTCACGAACGTGTTCTACGAACATTCCGAACCTGGATGATAGGCCGATGAATGCGCTACGTTGTTCGGTCTCATCCGGCTGTAAAGGTTTGTTCGCCAGCGCCTGAAACAGTTGAGAGGAATGCACGAACTCTTCAAATCGATTCAGTGAATGATCCGGGTTTGTTGGATCGAGAGAATAGCTGGCCATCCATTTCTGCCCCGCCTGCCGTAGCCAAAACTCGGCGGGTGGTTGTCCGGGTTTCAATGGCTCTACATACTGAGCCCCGGCCTGGCGCATCTGGAGTTTAGTGGGCACGAAGCCGTCTTTCTTGGTTTCCTGGGAAGGTGGCTCACAGTGCCGTCCCGTCAAATGATCGTGTACCCGGGTCGCAAGGCGCTCATCATCCTCATTATTGGAGAACTCGGGTCGCTTTGAAGAAACGCCCATCTCGAACTCAGCGGCGGCGATCGCCAGCTCGAAACGCCGCTGCAGGGCGCGGATCGAGTCCTGTGCCATGATGCCGTCCGAGGGAAGATCCTCAACAACGGTTTTGACAATCCGGTCTAAAGGAAGGACGCAGTGCGAAGCGTCAGGCGAAGCTGTCCCCTCTGAGTCGATTGAGATGTAGTAAGGCAAGTGCGACGAGCAGCCTAGAATAAGGAAGCCCGATCCTGAAAGAATAGCGGTAACCATGAGGCGCGGTAGACTCTTCCGACAACCCCCATAGGGCTTGGATCGGAAGTCGGAAGATGGATGGCCGCCGAGAATTATCTGTAAGATGCATTGCGCTGGTCGCTAGAAGATCATGTGACATACAGTCCCCACAGGGATTTGGGTTCTCACGGTCGACCAAACAATTGGGACGATGGATATCCTGTGAAGATCACGGACCTCTTTTCGATTCTGCGAGCTAATGATCTCTCTTAACCCGGTGCATCCTGGCTCGTGCCTATTTGAGTTGGTACTGACCAAGGTCACATCTTTGGTTGTGGTGTAGAGCTACATATACTCCCATCCCCTGCATGATGGTCAAGAGGAGCTTCGGATCCGGGTCATTCATTGAAAGGGTATGTGTGATCCGACACTTGTTATGAGATAAGTGAGCGGCCATGGTGAAACGCCTCTCTGGCTTAACTCGACAGACTATCACCCAGGTGTTTGATCTTCTCGATTACAAGCGCTTGGAGTCCGTCTATTGTTATGAAGGGGGCGATGAGTTTTGGCTGAGAAAGCAGGCACCTTGTCGACGACTAGGAACCAAGGTGGCGGAGGTCCTGATGCGGAAGTTGCCGTCTGGAGAGCGCAGTCTGTATGTGGGAGCCGGTGTGACGGAGTTGCCGGCATTACTAGCGGAATCGATCGAGCTTCAACGCCAAGTTGAGCCCTATAATCTCCGACGGTCGGAAGTATCGATACTCAATCAGGCTTGTCGATCCTTGCCCGTGAGGTTTATAGCTCAGGATGCTTCTACAGCGACCGGTTCCTTCGATCATCTCTGGATTGTGAGTGTCCTGAACGATCCGGAACGGTTTCCGCACCTCTCACCACTGTCCTATGGCCGAGCTGATCCGGTAACGTTCAACCCCCGGCTGTTTCACAAAGAGCGCCATATCGTCCAAGCGATCGTGGATCGTTGCATGGCTAAATTGGATGTGCCGGGCCTGGTGACGACCTCAACCGAGGAAGTGGTTTGGATTGCAGACTGGTGTCACCGCCACAAGATTCCCTATCGCGTGGACCGGAAACAGTATCCCACGGCACTCGTCGGTGATCCGATCTGTTTCATCAAAATAGGTAAGGAGTGAGAGTCACCAGCCTGATAGCTGTCAGAGTTCAAAACCGCTTTTCTTACCCGTATCGTCCATATACTTCTTTGCATAATTCACATAATTGTCCGCCGATTCCTTGATCCAGGCCAACTCCTCCTCCGTGACCGATCGTTTGACCTTGGCCGGCGATCCGAGAATCAAACTCTTCGGTGGCACAACCGTGCCTTCGACCACCAGGGCTCCAGCTCCTACCACTGAATCCTCTCCGATCACCGCTCCGTCCATAATGATCGCGCCCATTCCCACCAACACACGATCCTGAATCGTACAACCGTGCAACACGACATGGTGGCCGATCGTGACTTCGTTGCCGATGATCAATGGATGGGTGTCGTGAGTCACATGCAACACACCGAGATCTTGGACATTCGTCCGTTCTCCGATTCGGATGTAGTTCACATCGCCTCGGATGACGGCATTGAACCAGACGCTGCACTGTTCACCCATCACAATGTCGCCGATCACAACCGCTGTCCCTTCGATAAAGCATGAGTTGGGGATCGTCGGTTTGATGCCCTGAAATGCTCGAATCATGAGGGACACAATAGGGGAATTGGACGATCTCCTGCAAGGGTATACAAGGGTCTGATTGACAGCCTTTTTGACCCTCCCGTAGACTGCTTCCATGTCTCAGCCATTGATCACTCCAAGGCGCACGAAACCGGAAGTCCAAAAGGACAGGCTCCGAGCGCTGATCGGAGCCAGTCCCCAGACAACGACGATCGGGTTTGTGAATCTTGGCTGTTCCAAGAATCAGGTCGACTCGGAAATCATGCTCGGGACTCTTGTGACCGAGGGATTTCAGCTCACCAGTGACCCGAAACAAGCCGACGTAATCATCGTCAATACCTGCGGCTTCATCGAAGAGGCCAAAGAAGAATCGATCAACACTATTCTCGAACATGGGCATCTGAAGAAAACAGGAACCTGCCGTGTCTTGATTGCAGCCGGTTGTCTAGCCCAACGATATCAAGGGG
>PHGD01000045.1 GCA_011090425.1 Nitrospira sp. LK70
GCGATGAGTGAGGGACTCAATAGCCAGATTCAGAAGATCAAGAGCATGGCCTGCGGTTTCCGAAACATCGAGCACTTCAAGACGGCGATTTACTTCCACTGCGGAGGGCTCGACCTGTACCCATGCTAAACCCAGAAGCGCCAAAAATACCTGTAAGGTTTGTGTTCTGAAACCGACTCTGGAAGGCAAATGATCGGCCGTTCTATTCACCGATCTTCTTCGTACCCTGGGGAAGCTGAGATTGACCCGGTAGGCGGAGTATTGATACACATATTTTACAATCCTCCTGACCAACTCTCTGCGAGGCCGACTATGCCCATTGATGAAATCACACAAGAAGTCAGCGACCGGTATGCCAAGGCCGCTATGACGGGCGAGCAGATGTGTTGCCCCGCCAGCTATGACATGGGGCACCTCAAAACCTTCATTCCCGAAGAGGTTTTGAAAATTTCTTATGGCTGCGGCACACCGGCTGGGCTTAGGACGGTGCAGGCTGGAGAGACGATCTTGGACATCGGGTCGGGCGGTGGCATCGATTGCTTTGAAGCCTCTCGTTTGGTGGGCCCCACAGGCCACGTGATCGGGATCGACATGACCGATACGATGCTGGAGATTGCCCGCAAGAATGCGGCAAGAGTGGCAGCGAATCTCGGCTATCCGGCATCGAACGTGGAGTTTCGCAAAGGCCTAGCCGAGGCGATGCCGGTCGACGATGGAACGATCGATTTAATCATCTCAAATTGCGTGATCAATCTCGCGCCGGATAAGCGGAAGGTGTTTCAGGAAATGTATCGCGTCGCCAAACTCGGCGGGCGGTTCACCATCTCTGATATCGTCTCGGATCAAATCGTGCCACAGTACCTCGTCCACGATACCCAGAAATGGGGAGATTGTTTATCGGGCGCACTCACTCTCACGGACTACATGAACGGCATGACGGCAGCCGGATTTCTTGGCATCCATCTCGTGAAGTTTTCACCCTGGCGTGTCATCGACGGCATCCATTTCTTTTCCGTCACGTTGACTGGTTACAAGTTCCTTCCGGCCCCGACGGCCTCTTCGATCCACTACGCCACCCTTCGTGGGCCTTTCAGCTTCGTCGTGGATGAGCGAGGGAGGAAGTACCAGCGTGGTATTCCGCAACCAATTACCACGGACGATGTCAAACTGCTGAGCCATCCTCCATTCGCCGATCATTTTCTCCTGACTACCGACCCTGTTGTGTTGAATGACCATGATCCACGCTGGATCGCAGTGTTTCCGGCACAGGCACCTTGCACCTGGCAAGGCCATTATGCCCTGCTGGCCGGACCCTTCGTCGAAGCTGCCGATGACGACCACCATCTCTATCGCCGTGGAGAGCCGTTGGAGATTTGCTCTAAAACAGTGGCTGTCCTAGAAACGGCAGGATACCAACCTCATTTCGTCATTCTGAATCGGGCCGGCGATCGTGTGAGCAGCGAAGCTGTGACCTGCTCGCCGGATGGAGGCTGCTGCTAGATGACTCTCACGTTGCTCGGCCGAAGCAACCCTCTCGCCTCCACAGCTGAACAACTTCGTCTCCTTGAACGGTCAACCGTTTCACCACGGTTTGACTTTCGGCTCACCCAAGCAGGTATTTTCCCCCTTCAGGCGACCGGCATTACCGTCTTTCAGATCAATGTCGGAAAGCTCTGTAACCAAACTTGCCGTCACTGTCATGTGGATGCCGGCCCGGATCGTCGAGAGGCTATGTCCTTAGAAACGGCTGAACAGTGTGTTCGAGCCCTGGCCAAAACCGACATTCCCACAGTCGATATTACGGGAGGGGCGCCGGAGCTCAATCCGCACTTTCGTTGGTTGGTCGAACAGGTCCATGGTCTCGGCCGGCATGTCATCGATCGCTGCAACCTCTCCGTGTTGCTGCTGCCCTCACAGGCGGATCTGGTGGAATTCCTGGCCAATCATCGCGTCGAGGTCATCGCCTCCCTCCCCTCGTATCGTGCCAGCCAGACCGATGCACAACGAGGCGAGGGCGTCTTTGAAAAATCGATGGAAGCACTCCGTCTCCTAAACGGTTTCGGCTATGGACGACCTGACAGCGGACTCACCCTGAACCTCGTCTACAATCCCGTCGGCGCCTTCCTCCCTCCGAAGCAAGAGGCCATCGAAGCGCAATTTAAGAAGGAGCTCCGGACCAGGCACGGCATCGAGTTCAACCGGCTCTATACGATCACCAACATGCCGATCAGCCGATTCCTGGAGTTCCTTATTGAAAGCGGCAACTATGACCACTACATGGCGCGCCTGGCCAACGCATTCAATCCCGTCGCCGCCGCCGGAGTCATGTGCCGCTATACCCTGTCAGTCGGCTGGGACGGTCGATTGTACGATTGCGATTTCAATCAGATGCTCGATCTCCCCGTCGATCATGGAGTGCCGGCACATATCCGAGACTTCGACCCGGCCCTGCTCCATCATCGCCAGATCGTCACCCGTAATCATTGTTTCGGCTGCACTGCCGGTTCTGGCTCATCTTGCGGTGGAGCGGTCACTTGAAGAATTAGCTACGACTCAGATATTGAGAGATCTCAATGCATCGATCTATCGATTTATTTCAGCAGAACATATCCGGCTCTCTTGCCGCGCTATGCATCGTGGCCCTCCTTGGGACTCCGGAATCCGTGACGGCCCAGACGACCGCGACTGATCCCCTATCGGGCAAGCTGGTAATTACCGGTGCCAGCACCTTGGCTCCCTTGGTAGCCGAGATCGGTAAGCGATTCGAGAGTCACCATCCCAAAGTGCGTGTGGATGTTCAGACCGGCGGCTCCTCGCGCGGAGTCGCCGACACACGCCAGGGCCTCGCCGATATCGGCATGGTCTCACGCGTGATGAAAGACGAGGAGAAGGACCTGTATGCGTTTCCGGTGGCGCGCGACGGCGTTGGGATCATTTTACACAAAGAGAATCCTGTCCAGGCTCTCACCGACGAGCAAGTTGTCGCGGTCTATACCGGCAAGATCACCGATTGGAAGGATGTCGGTGGAAAGCACGCTCCCATCACCGTCGTGAACAAAGCAGAGGGGCGATCTACCTTGGAAGTGTTCTTGCATTATTTCAAGTTGAAGAATAGGGACGTGAAAGCTCAGGTGATCATCGGTGACAACGAACAGGGAATCAAGACCGTAGCCGGGAATCGTCATGCCATCGGGTATGTCTCCATCGGCACGGCAGAATACGATGAATCGCAGGGGGTACCGATTAAACTGCTCTCGGTCGGAGGAGTGGCAGCCTCCACTGAAACCGTTCGGAACGATACCTTTCCGATCTCTCGTCCATTACACATCATCACTCGTACTCCGCCGGGTGGATTGATCAAAGCTTTTATCGAGTATGCACAGTCTAAAGCCGTGCATGACATCATTAAGCAGCAATACTTTGTCCCGCTGGTCGACTGACGAGCTTCTGTGCTGGAGCTTGCGCGGCATCGCAACCATCGCCGGCGCCATCGTCATGCTCATCGTGGTCTTCCTGATCGTGGAAGCGCTTCCCGTTCTCCATCATGTCGGTCTGCTCCGATTCTTTACCGACCCTTCCTGGCATCCAGCCGAGGGTTTGTACAACCTCACTCCGATGTTGTGGGGAACGCTGTTCGCCATGACTGGTTCTGTGTTGATCGCTACACCCTTAGGCGTTCTCTCCGCTGTCTTTTGCCATTACTATGCGCCGCCCGTTCTTGCCCGACCCTATCGGCGTCTGATCGAGTTGCTCGCAGGCATTCCTTCCGTGGTCTACGGATTCTGGGGACTCGTCGTGCTGGTCCCGTTGATTGCAGAGGTACAACCGCCCGGCCCCAGCCTCTTAGCGGGCATCCTCATCCTCATGATCATGATCCTCCCCACCATCGCGTTGATGGCAGATGCCAGTCTTGCCACCGTGCCTCAACAATACATACGCGGGGCTGCGGCATTGGGGCTGCCTCGATGGGCGATCATCCGAGGCGTCGTGTTTCCAGCCGCAAGATCGGGCTTGCTCACCGGAGTAATCCTGGAAACCGGCCGAGCCATCGGGGAAACGATGGCGATTTTGATGGTCTGCGGAAACGTGGTGCAAACTCCTTCCAGCGTCTTCGACCCCATCCGGACCTTGACCGCTAATATCGCTCTGGAAATGGCCTATGCGCTCGGAGACCATCGAGCTGCCTTGTTTGTCAGTGGACTCGTCTTGATGACCATAATAGTGGCGCTTGCCGTCTCGGCGGAATGGATCAGTCGCGGGAGAATGTATGGCTGAGACGCTGAGCAGACCACAGGATCACCGAGAATGGTTTGCGTTCGTGCTGGTCTGGGGCGCAGCGGCGCTCGTGACCGCCGTATTCTGCTGGTTGTTAGGGGACATCATTTGGCATGGACTGAGCCATGTCTCCTGGACATTTCTGACAACCTCCCCGGAAAACGCCGGACGCAGAGGCGGGATCGGTCCTATCCTGGTTTCGACATCCTTGATTCTGGGCGTCTGTCTCGCGGTATCACTTCCCATCGGGATCGGCACCGCTGTCCTCCTCGCAGAATTTACATCGGACCAAAGCCTGTTCGGACGGATGACTCGCCGCAGTCTGGATGTCCTGGCTGGTGTACCATCGATCGTCTTCGGCCTGTTCGGCAACGCGTTTTTTTGCAAGGCACTGGGGCTCGGCTTTTCGATCCTCTCCGGCGGGCTGACTCTGGCCTGCATGGTCTTGCCGATCTTGATCCGCTCGACGGAAGAAGGGTTTCGTGCTGTGCCTGCGAGCTACCGCCTTTCCGCAGCGGCACTCGGACTGTCCCGCAGCACGACCCTCGTTCACCTCTTGCTACCGGCAGCGGTACCAGGTCTCTTGGTCGGCCTGGTCCTTGGAATCGGCCGTGCGATTGCCGAGACGGCCGCCCTCATCTTCACAAGCGGCTATGTGGATCGGATGCCGCAATCACTGCTCGATTCCGGTCGCGCATTGTCTATCCACATCTTTGATCTCTCTATGAACGTGGCCGGTGGAGATGCGAATGCCTATGCCTCAGCGCTGGTCTTGGTCGTCTTGTTACTCGCCATCAACGGTGCCGCCTCTTGGCTGGCAACCTACGGGCTCCACCGAAAGATCATGACCGTATGAGGCCGGTCGAACCGAGCATAATAGAACAGCGCTCCCGACATCCGCTCGGAGATCGGTCTGCTTCCTATGAACCCCAACCCTTCGTTGAGGTCGATCGCCTCAGCTTGTACTACGGGGAAAAGCCGGCGTTTCAGGACGTGACCTTGTCGATCAACAAGGGATACATCACGGCTCTGGTGGGACCGTCCGGATGCGGAAAGACCAGCTTCCTCACTTGCCTGAACCGCCTCACCGATCTAATCGCCGGCTGTCGTGTCTCTGGACGGATCATGATCGATACCCGCGATGTGTTGGCATCAGATATCGATGTGATCCAACTTCGTCGCCGCATCGGCATGATTTTCCAGAAACCGAATCCCTTTCCGTTGACCATCCGAAGAAACCTCGAGTTTCCACTGCGCGAGCAGGGGCTACGAGATCGAGAACAGATTGCCGAGATAATCGAGGCCACTTTACGAGATGTCGGCCTCTGGGACGAGGTCAAGGATCGGCTGAACTCACCGGCTCTGGCCCTATCCGGGGGCCAGCAACAGCGTCTCTGTATCGCCAGGGCCCTAGCTCTTTTACCGGAGGTGCTCCTTCTGGATGAACCGTGCAGCGCCCTCGATCCGCTCTCCAGCGGCGTGGTCGAAGATTTAATTGTGAGTTTACGAGACCGCTATACCGTGTTGATCGTCACGCACAACCTGGTTCAGGCCCGGCGAATCGCGGATTATGCTGCCTTGTTCTGGATCAAAAACGGAGCCGGGCGTTTGATCGAGGCTGGACCCGCGAAACAGATATTTGAGGAACCCCGTGACCCACTGACTGCTGCGTATGTCAGCGGAATGCGAGGATGAGAATTGTGATGCCATTCACGAGGATCTGCCAGGATGCCCCGCTCGGAAGAGCGGGGAGGAATGGCAGCCCGTAGCGTAACGGAGGAACAAAAACCCTCCTGGTTCAGAAAGCCACGCCTGGAAGGGCGGGGTTCTTTACTACGGTACAGAATCGGTGGATCACGGATACCGGTAGCACCCGACTCGCGTTCGGCAGTCTTTGCTGGCCCCCTTGCGTTTTGTCACGAAGAGCAGTATCCAGGAGAAACGCAATGATGGCTCGGCTGGTGAACCTGTCTCCTTCCCCTCAATGAATACGTCGCACTACTATGGCGTGGACCACTACGTCGGCAATACTCCGCTGATTCGCCTACGTCGCCTTTCTGAGCTGACGGGCTGCGAAATCCTCGGCAAGGCGGAATTCATGAACCCAGGCGGATCGGTGAAGGACCGCACAGCGCTCGGGATTATCCAGGATGCCGAGGAGAAAGGGCTTCTCAGGCCAGGTGGCACCATCGTCGAAGGGACGGCCGGGAACACCGGCATTGGGCTCACTGTCATCGGCCATGCGAGGGGTTACCATTCCGTCATTGTGATTCCCGAAACTCAGTCGCGGGAAAAAATCGACCTGCTGCGCACCCTCGGCGCGGAGGTACTTCCCGTGCCGGAGCAGCCCTATTCTCATGCCAACAATTACAACCATGTCGCCCAGCGGATGGCAGAGGAAAAGGGCTGGTTTTGGGCCAACCAATTCGACAACACAGCCAACCGTCTCGTGCATTACCGTACTACCGGCCCGGAGATCTGGAAACAGACCCATGGAGAAGTAACCGGTTTTGTGTCCGCCGTTGGTACTGGCGGGACGCTGGCAGGAACGACGCTGTATCTCAAGGAACGCCATCCGAAAATCGCTATTGGCTGCGCCGATCCCTACGGAGCGGCGATGTGGTCGTGGTTTACCAAGGGCAACACAGCGATCAACGACGGTGATTCGTTTGCCGAAGGGATCGGTCAAGGCCGCGTGACCAAAAACCTCGATGGTCTTGCGGTCGATGCCGCGTGGCGCATTCCCGACCAGGACGCACTCACCATTCTGTACCAACTACTGCGCGAAGAGGGGTTGTTTCTCGGTCTATCCTCCGGCATCAACGTCGCCGGCGCGGTTCGGATGGCCCTTGAGCTGGGACGAGGCCAGACCATCGTGACGATCCTGTGCGACTCGGGCGCGAAGTATCAATCGAGGATCTTCAACCCGGAATGGCTTGCGGCCAATGGACTGAGAACAGATTTGTCCATCGAAACACTTCTTGGGTAATGAGCGCGGTCGAGCGTCCGACGGAATCCATCTCATGGCGAATACTCTTGAGCAGTCCTGTCCAGATCGCAAAACGCTTGTGTGACAATTTGTCAGAATCTCGACGAATCACGGCCAGCAAACAAGATAGAGAGAGACGAGCTCTATGACTGCTCATCGGTTGCCGGAGTCTTGATCGAATTCGGGTGAATGGTCGCGGAGGTCCGCATTTGCGCTTGGACGACATGACTTCGTGCCGGCACGCTCTGCGTCAGCCACACGTTTCCGCCAATGATGGAGCCCTGCCCGATGGTGACGCGTCCTAAGATAGTAGCCCCCGCATAGATCACCACATCGTCTTCCACAATCGGATGGCGGGGCTCCCCTTTGATCAGGGCGCCCTGCTCACCTTCTGTGAACCGTTTGGCGCCAAGCGTCACGGCTTGGTAGAGGCGGACTCGCTTGCCGATGACGGTGGTTTCACCGATGACGACACCGGTCCCATGGTCGATAAAGAAGTGACTGCCGATCTCTGCAGCCGGATGAATATCGATCCCGGTGGATGAATGGGCGATGTCCGAGATCAACCGTGGGATCAACGGAGCCTCCAAACGATGCAAGGCATGGGCAAGACGATAGTAGATGATCGCGGTCATGCCGGGATAGCAGAGGAGAATCTCTGAATGGCTCGTGGCCGCGGGATCCCCTCGGTACGCAGCTTGTAAATCCGTGGCGAGCAACGCCCGCATGGTCGGGAGCTGACCAGCGAATGCACTCGTAATGTGGCTCGCTCGTTCAGTCAACGAGCGATCGTCTTGTGCGTCGGTATTGGCCGTAAAGACCAATCCTCTCCGAACTTGATCCTGCAAGAGCGGCAAGGTCTGATCCAAGGTGTGCCCGACAAAATAATCGATGTTCGTCTCGTTCAAATCCGCTCTGCCGTAGTGCGTCGGAAACAGTACGGCAGACAGGCCTTCCACGATGCCAAGGAGGGCTTTCCGTGACGGCAGCTTGTGAATCCGTCCGTGATGTCGGATGGTGCGGGTCAGCTCGCGCGACGCGCGCAGCTCCGTGACAATCCGATCAAGGTTCCACGCCATCCCCAATGCGTCTCGCTGTTGCGTCGTCTCGTCCATGAGGGCCAGTCCTGCATACCGAGAAGAACGAAGAATACCATGCTGATCTGCGCCAGTCAGCCTTGATTGGATTCGGAGATTACTCTTTCCCCTGGTTGAGATCACCAACAACATACAGCTTCCCACTGGCTCGAAACCGCCGAAGAAGAGCACCGAAGGAAGTTGCCTTAGTCGAGCATGCACATGATCATCTTGCTCCGGAGGCGGCACTCTGTTAAGGTGTCGCTTCGTCTTTACTTCTACATTGGACATCAATATCTCTGAATGGTCTGGGACCCAAAAGATCCGTGGGGCAAGAAGTCTGATCCGCTTGAAGAGGCCTTCAAGCAGGCTCAATCGCAATTCAAGGATATTTTCCCTCCCGGTGGATTGAAAAGTCTCCTGCCATCAGGCGGCATTGTGAACCTCGTCATCGCCGCTCTGCTGATCTTCTTGGTCTGGCAGAGCGTGTTTATCGTCGCACCGGATGAAGAAGGTGTCGTGAAACGGTTCGGCGTTCCAGTCCGTACGGTGGAACCGGGCCCTCACTTCAAGATTCCGCTCGTTGAAACCGTCCTTCAGCCCAAAGTCGCCAAACTCTATCGCGTGGAAGTCGGCTTCCGCACTAATCAGCAGGGTCGTCAACAGACGGTGCCTCAGGAAGCCTTGATGCTGACCGGCGATATGAACATCCTTGCGATCGAATTCATCGTTCAATATAAGATCAAAGAAGCACGCAACTTCCTGTTCAACGTCGCTGACATCCATGAGACCATCGGCAAAGCAGCTGAGGCCTCCATGCGGGAAGTAGTCGGCAAGAGTAAAATCGACGAGGCCTTGACCACCGGGAAAGCGGTGATTCAGCAGGATACTATGACGTTGCTTCAGTCGATTCTCGACCAGTATCACTCCGGTGTGCAGATCGCCGCTGTGCAACTCCAAGATGTTGATCCTCCCGAGGCAGTTGCTGCCGCCTTCAAAGACGTGACGAACGCCAAGGAAGACCGGGAAAAGCTCATCAACCAGGCGCAAGGGTACCGCAACGACATCATACCGAGAGCAAAGGGTGAAGCCGCTGAACTGGTCAACCGGGCAAGAGGGTTTGCTCAGGCGCGGGTCAATCGTGCTCAGGGCGAGACGAATCGGTTCCTGGCCACCTTGAAGGAGTACAACCAAGCGAAGGATGTCATCAGCAAGCGCATCTATATCGAGACCTTGGAAGAAATCCTTCCTCATATGGAGAAGATCATCATCGATGGGAAAGGCGGAGAGCGTCTCCTGCCGTATCTCCCACTGGACCGTCTCTCCAAACCTGCGTCCACTCCCATTGCCAAACCGGTCCCACAACTTGAGGGCGAGGAGCTCAGGCAGGAACCATCGCCGACCCTAAAGTCGAGGAACGTCAGGCCATGACAAAACAAGGATTGGTGATCGCGCTCCTCGCCGTGACGATTGCACTGTTTGTGCTCGGAGCCTCCCCCCTCTTCGTCGTGGACGTGATCCAAACTGCGATCGTCGTGCAACTCGGGAAGCCCGTTCGAAACATCACTGAGCCAGGGCTGTATGTGAAAATGCCATTTGTGCAGGAGGTCACGTACTTCGAGAAACGACTGTTGGATTACGATTCAAGTGCCCAGGATGTCATTACCCAAGACAAGAAGACGCTGCTCCTGGACAATTTTGCCAAATGGCGAATCACTGACCCCTTGAAGGTGTATCAGGCGTTCCAAAGCCAGCGAGGTGCTCTCCAACGGCTACACGACATCATCTATTCTGAGCTCCGCGTGGAGTTAGGCCGACACGACCTGATTGAGATCGTTTCAAGCACAAGGGCGGACATCATGAAAGTAGTCACCGCAAGGGCGAACGAAAAAGCTTCAGCGTACGGCATTGAAATTCAGGATGTGCGGATCAAGCGTGCGGACTTGCCGGAACAGAACGAAAAGGCGGTCTTTGCGCGCATGCAAGCGGAGCGAGAACGGCAGGCCAAGCAATATCGCGCTGAGGGAGCGGAGGAAGCGCAAAAAATCCGATCGGAAGCCGAGAAAGACCGGGAAATTATCCTCGCCCAGGCCTATAAAGAAGCTGAAGAACTTCGCGGCGGCGGAGATGCTAAAGCGTTTCGAATCTACGCCGATGCTTACCGGCAGGATCAAAAGTTTTTCGAATTTACCCGCTCGATGGAAGCCTACAAAAGCGCCTTCAAAGACGGCTCAACGTTGGTGATGAGCCCAGACTCAGAATTCTTCCATTACCTCAAGCAACGCTGAGTTTTAGGAAAGGCCCACGATCTTTCCACTTTTTGGGTCGAGATCGATCCGTTCACCGGCCGGTTTCTTGGGCAATCCCGGCATGAGCTGAATTCCTGAACAGACGGCGGTCACAAATCCTGCTCCGGCCAGAATCCGCAACTCTCGGATGGGCACCATAAATCCGGTTGGTCTCCCCTTCAGTCCAGGATCGTGTGATAGTGATAGAGGAGTTTTTGCCATGCAGACGGGTAAGCCGCCATACCCCAAGGCCTCCGCTGTTTCGATTTGACGTTCGGCATCCGGTTCGAATGTGACTCCGGCCGCTCCATACATGCGGGTCGCAATGGTTTCGATCTTTTTTCTGATCGGCCAGGACAATTCGTAAAGATGGTTGAAGTGGGCCTGCCTTTCCGATGTCTTGACGACGGCGGCTGCCAACTGTTCGGCCCCTTTCCCACCGTCGACCCAATGGGTTGAGACTGCCGCATCTGCCGCTCCCATCTTGAGCGACTGTTCCCGAACCCAGTCCAATTCATTCTGCGGGTCATCTTTGAAAGCATTGACGGCGACAACGACCGGCACCCCGTGCGTTCGAACGTTGGAGACATGTTGCTCCAGATTGGCCATTCCTTTCGAAAGGGCTTCCCGATTCGGACCCGTTAGACTCGAGGGCAAGGCAACACCTGCCTTGGCAATGCCTCCGCCGCCATGGAGTTTCAGCGCCCGTAATGTAGCCACGACCACTGCCGCTCTCGGAGCCAATTCCGATGTGCGACATTTGATATTGAAAAACTTTTCCGCCCCAAGATCGCTGCCGAAACCCGCCTCTGTTATGACGAAGTCTGCACATCTCAGCGCAATCGCGTCGGAAAGGATCGAACAGTTGCCATGCGCAATGTTACCGAAAGGTCCCGTATGGACGAATGCCGGAGTCCCTTCAAGAGTTTGAACCAGATTCGGCATGAGGGCGTCTTTTAGAAGAACAGCCATCGATCCCACGCAACGGAGCTCTTCGGCCGTGACCGGCGTACCGGCCCTTGTCACCCCTACGAGTATTCGCCCGAGCCGCTCGCGGAGATCGCGCTGGTCCTTCGCTAACGCCAACACCGCCATCACTTCTGAAGCCTCGGTGATGATGAATTGCCCTGGGCGTCTGTCCGGTTCCTCACCCAACATGATCTTCCGGAGAGCGCGATCGCTGATACTCAAGGTCCGAGGCCACGTAATCCGTTGAGGATCGATTGAGAGAATATTGCCATGGAACAGATGATTATCGAGGAACGCGGAGAGCAGATTGTGGCTGGCAGCCACCGCATGGGCATCCCCAGTCAGGTGAAGGTTGATATCTTCCATCGGGGCGACTTGGGCACGTCCTCCACCAGTTCCTCCTCCTTTCGCCCCAAAGACAGGACCGAGCGATGGCTGCCTGAGAGTAAGCGCGGTACGATGCCCTAGTCGCGAGAGTCCCATGGCAAGACCTATCGCCGTCGTGGTCTTTCCCTCTCCCAAGGGTGTTGGGTTCATTGCCGTGACGAGGACATACCGCCCCTTCGGGACAGTCGCCAGGCGATCCAGTAGTTGTAGCGAGACCTTAGCCTTGTCTCGCCCATAGTGAATGAGTTCTTCAGGACGAATCCCAAGCTGGGAACCGATTTCAACAATGGGGCGCAAGGCAACGGATTGGGCGATCTCGATATCGCTCAAGAGGCGCTCATCATCCTTTGTCTAGGGGGCAGACAACAGAACAGGTAGTTGGCAACGCTTAGAAGCAAGTTAACGTGCTCAAACTGATGTTGATTGGACTGTCGAGAGGACAGAAACAAGTCCGTGAAACATCGATTAAGATCCGCACTACCCGTTACTCTAAGATGTACTTGGTTGGGTCAAGTGTCTGGCCGTTCAATTTCACCATGTAGTGCAGGTGGGGACCGGTGGCCAGCCCCGAGCTCCCGACAAGCGCGATGACATCGCCACGCTCGACCCTCTGGCCTTCCTTGACCAAGGCTTTCGCAAGATGCCCATAGAGCGTTTCGACTCCAAATCCATGGTCTACGCGGACCATGTTTCCAAGCTTAGAATCGTATCCTATGGACGTAATTCTTCCTTGGGCCGGAGCATGGACTGGAGTGTTTGGCGCAGCCCCGATATCCAATCCATCATGCCAGGCAGGCTTCTCCGTGAAAGGTGAAATTCGCGGGCCAAATCCCGACGTTATCCAGCCCTTCACCGGCCAAATTGAGGGCGTCGATGCCCAGCGAGACGAACGCTGTTCGGCCGCTTGTGACAATTCGTCAAGGATATGTTCCTGCACCGTTGCTTGCCTTGAAAGCCATTCCAGACCTTCTTTCACTGATGCAACGACCTGGAGGTTATCCCGAGATGGCCCTAGGCCAACGGCAGAGGAGTGTTCCTGATTACCGTCGGACACCTGCCTTGAGGCACCTGATAAAGGTTTTGGTTCGTTTCTGCCGGAAATCGTGCTTCCTTCTTCAGGAAGCGGTAGCTCTTCGCCACCTCTCCCGTTTGCCATGTCTCCCGTCTTGGGAACCTCAATACCCAGCATGACTCGAAGCCTTTGATTAACCTCATTCATCGCCCCAAGACGCTTCTTCAAGTCATCAATGGCGGTTGAGAATGCCGCAGTCTGCTCTCGTGCACTCATGGCTTCATTACGGAAAGCCGTCAGCTCCCATACCTCTCCCGTTCTGATGACATAGTGTGAAACCACGAGAAGATCGGCAAGGATGACCACACCCAGACAAACCAGCAATCGACGAAGGAGCTTCCTCGAAAAGCTGAAGCGGATGGGCTTTGCAGTGGAACCTCGAAACACTACAACGGTAAAGGCATCGCTGTCTTGAATATTCGTCTGACCCATAACCTTGTCTCCCGTGCCTATGGTGTCTGCTTACATATATCTGACTCAGCCCGCAAATTACCGATCGACTCCTCTTGGTAGACCTTAAGGATAATGTTTTGACGAGACAGTTTCAACCACATCATCTAGGAGGTCTCTTGGTGAACCCACTCAAGATAAGGTGGAAACCCATTACCCACCGGAACTGCAATTATTTCCGGCACCTCGTACGAATGGATCTTCCGTATTGTTTCTTCGAGGGCATTGAATTTATCAGAAGTTGTCTTGATCAGCAGCAGAGACTCCTGTTCATTCATTATCTTTCCTTCCCACCAGTAAGTTGAGCGCACGGTGGGAATCATCGAAGCGCAAGCAGCGAGGCGAGAGCGTACCGCTTGGTCGGCAATCTTACCCGCTTCATCTTGGCTTGCTGTTGTGACCATGACAACCAGCACCTGGATCGGCTCAGCCACCATAGGGTGATTAGAATACCCGAGCCTCTCTCTACAATCAACGTGATCCTTCCATCGAAACGACTAACTCCCAACTCACTGGGTTGAGCAACATCCATGCCTCGTTAACTAAGGCTCACAATGAACATTGCATTTATTTACAATGACTTATGAATTCAACCTCGTTTGTGGGTATGGTTATGGGACGAGCGACCGTATGGTAAACGTGGCGATCAAACAATTTTTTGGACATGCCGTTCAAAACCGAGCTTTTCCGGTCACTCCACGGGCTGCCTCCCAGTTGGTTAAAGACCGATCCTATGCCTTCCCCATCTTTGCTAGCTCCAAGAAATAGTGAGCGAATGTCTTCATTCCTCCCAAGGCCTGGCCCCAGTCGTAATATTCGTTGGGAGCGTGATATCCATGCTCAGGCAGACTCAAACCTATGAAAAGGATCGGCACCTTCCAGGTTTTCTGCATGGTGACTACAGCACCGATTGATCCTCCTTCTCGCACGAAGGCGGGATCCCTACCAAACCCGGCCGTTACGGCGCGTTTCACACAATCTATGTAGGATCCGGCAAAACTGCCCCTGAAGGGATGGAGCATGCCTTCTCGCTCAACCTTCACACTTGGATTGACCTTGGCAACATGCTTCTTGAGCAGGGCAAACAGTCTTTCGGGTACTTGGTTGGGAACCAGGCGCATGCTGACCTTGAGCTCCGCATGACCTGGCACAATCGTTTTAACCCCCTGTCCGTGATATCCCCCACTGAGTCCATGGATTTCGAAGGTGGGAGATGTCCAGATTCGTCTCATGATATCTGCAGGATCCTGCGTACGAAGCGACCGAAACCCATAAGCCCTCTTGAAACGTTCCACTTCGAAGCCAGACTTGAGGAAATTCTTGATCTCGCTCTTCGTGGGCCCGATCACATCGTCATAGAAACCCGGTATCTTTACCCTGCCGGTCCTGGCATCAACACAGGTGTTCGCCACTTCGATCAATTCAGCCAATGGATTGCGGGCCGCTCCTCCGGTCACACCTGAATGGGCGTCTTTGGCTCCGGTACGCAGGATCAGCCGTGCGCCGACCAGGCCCCGCAAGCCGTATGGCACAGCAGGCCGCCCCTTGGCAATCCAGATCGTATCCGAAACAACCACGGAATCCGGTCGCGGGATCACATTAGGGTGTCTAAGCCCGGCGGAAAAGTGTGGACTTCCAATCTCTTCTTCCAGTTCCCACAAGAATCGGATGTTGATCGGCCAGCCTTGTTCGATGGCAAATCGAGCGCCGAACATCGCCGTGAGAGCCGGCCCCTTGTCATCGGTCGCTCCTCGCCCCCGATAAATGCCGTTTTCGTTTTTAAAGGTAAACGGCGCCTGCCTCCATTCCGGCTCCTGTGCCGGTTGCACGTCCAGATGGTTGTAGATGGTGACAGTCGGATACTGGGCACCTGTGGTCCAACCTCCCGAGACAATTGGGTATCCTCCTGTCTCTACGACTTCCACCTTGGCATCCAGCCGGGCCAGGTACTGCCTCCCAAGGTCAGCCATGCGTCGCATATCATCCGCACGGGATGAATCCATACTGATTGACGGCACCTCCACCATCTGTCCCAACAGATCCTCAAACTTTGGGCGTGACTCCGTTACAAAGCTCCTCAGTTGCTGCTCATTCACCATACGAATGATCCTCCTTGACTCAAAGACGGAGGATTATAGCGACCGTGTCCCGCAAGAGGAAGCAGATACGGGTTATATAGAGAATGATGATAAGATGCCTTTCATCCACTATGACCACTTCGGCGAGAATCGTGATTCCTCTCGTTATCGTTCTGCTCACACTTCTAGGAGCTACCACAGAGACAGTGATGCATGCAGAAGAAGCGACCACCATCCAACAGATACTCGAGGAACCCCGGATCTATCATCTCCGGCGTGCGACATTGCGAGGGATTGTACGAGATGTGCAGTCGCTTGATCCCTACACGGTTCCAAATGGCGACAACTGTTATGGTGCTTACCTATTCCGCCTTGAGGACGATGAAGCCACCATCCCAGTAGCAGTGCTGGGCATTTGTGGGAGACCAATTATCCGCGATCCGGAAGTCGAGGATGGAGATCGAGTTGAAGTGAGTGCCACGATTCAGGCACCGAGTCACGGGGGATACTATCTGAGTTTCAAAGGATTAAAGGTGGTGACCGAGCAGGAAGGAGTCGTGCAAGCAGTAGCCGACCGCATTCTCCCGATCGTGGAGTAGGCTTTCTCTTCAATAGATCCACAGAAATGCTATGGAGCTGCCGTGTAACAAGATTGTGCGGCAGGAACCTTGTTGAAATCATCCACATTGTATTCGGAGGCGAAAGCGGAGTCTGATGGCATGAGGTGATTCAACGAATGAGTATAGAGATGAGAAGACAAGGCCTCACGATCATCCTCGCGCTAAGTCTGACGGTATCGATCGGCTGTGCGAGCAGCCAAGGATTTGATCGACGCGCAATCAGCGAAGCTCTTGGCGTAGATCCCGCCGCCGACCAAGATCCCCAACTCATCATAGACCGGATGTCCAACGTTTCCCTACCATGTCGCCTTGGTGTCTTTTTCGGGGATCGGAATTTTTCGAATCGACAGTCCGTTAAGAAAGTCGAGTGGCTGGCCGCGGATAGGAACCAGCTTCTCCGTTTGCTGGCGACCCTGCAGGATGAACGAATACTCACGGATACCGTCGTGCTGATGGATGCCACTCTGCGAGGAGAGGACATTCGCGGAATCCGCCAGGCGGGTGCTCGACATGGAGCCGATATGCTCTTGGTCGTAGAGGGTGCAGCCGCCATCGATCGGTACAATAACCGCTCTGCGTGGTGGTATTCGACCTTGATCGGCGCCTATCTGGCGGCTGGTACCGAAAGCGACGCTTTTGTTCTGACCACCGGTGCGTTGTGGGCTGTTCGATCAGAATGGCACGCTGCGATCCAAACAGGTGAAGGAGTGTCGAAGGTGGTTGGGTCAGCAGTTTTCGTTGAAGACAGCACAGCCCTGCAAGAGGCGAAGGAGCGGGCAATTCAGGCATTGGGCACGCGCATCATCGATCAGCTTCGCCTCCTCAAAGAAGAGCTTCCACCCGCGAAGCTTCCTTCACGGTGAATCGAATTGTGGGGAAGAAGCTGCTTTCCTCTTTCGAGACGCCGCCCAATTATCGGAAGACGTCGAATAACATACGAAGTCCCATCTGAATGGTAAAGTTCCAGCCGGGAGCAAATTCTGCTCCTGTCGGGGCTTGCGTTTCCAATGAGCCGTTTCGGAGGCCGCGAAAGACCAGATCTATCTGGGTCATGGGACTCTTGTACCAGCGGAAGCCGGTTTGAAATGCGGGAAACTTTTCTTCGTACGAAAAGGGATCGCCGTTGAAAACCTCTCCCAAGATCCGCAACTCCCGTGTCACCGGTGTGACCACCTCAAAACCGGCAGCCCAATACAGCTTACTCTGGAAAGTCGTGGGACCTGCATCATAGCGGTATTTCATGCCGAGGTTGAAATGAAGGGCCAGATTATTGTCATAGGGGTCGGTCTCGGGATCCGGTGTAAACAATAACCAGCTGAGGTGCGCCATGGCGTACCCGTCCCAATGCTGGCGATTGCCGCTGAGGGGAAACAACGTAGCAGCGGCAACGGAGAGAGAGGGAATCGCGCCGAGGGAACTATGCAAGACATACTTCGGCTGAATCAGCATATCGAGCGGACGGGCTTGATTGTCCTGATAGGTGAAACCGAATCCGCCCGCAGTCAGTTCGAAGCGGTCGGTGATACCTAGACCCTGCAATGAACGCGCCTCGAAGGCCGGTTTATCTCCATTCACCACTGTCACACCGCCATACGATTCAGTCAGAACTTGCCCTTTATAGACCACCCGAGCATCGTCCGTGACGAAGGGGCGAACAGCGAGCGCATCATCCGGATAGAATGAACCAACGATGGGCCCGAGAAAGAGGAGCGCACAGCGTACAAAACAAGTTCGCTGTGGACATGTTTGCATCACGGGTCTCCCAAGTACCGCACTCTGTGGGGAGTCCCATGACGATCCCCGGCGTGAGACTAAGTTCAATAACTTTCTTTGTACACGATAGAATAGAAATGAGTTCGTAAATTTTTCGTAACAATCCTTCCTTTGCTGTGCCAAATCTACACGAGACATGGAGCAGCGAGCACGCTTGAATCGATGAGACGCTGCCACTCGGCCAGGCAGGGACGGTTTGTGCGTCAGGCAAGGTCGGTCATGCCGAAAGTTCTCGTACCTTGCTGAAGGTAACTTTTGCTTTTTGACAGAAGCCGGGCGGGTCATTCCGTCCGAAGTCGATATCCGACTCCAAGTTCTGTCACGAGATAACGCGGGTGCGCCGGATTGCTTTCCAGTTTGTTTCTCAACTGGCGCATATAGACTCGTAGATAATGACCTTCCTCCACATGAAGCGGTCCCCAGACTTCTTTCAACAGCTGGCGGTGGGTCAACACTTTGTCGGCATAGCGAATCAACGTGGTGAGTAGCTTGTACTCGATCGGTGTCAGATGCACCTCTTTCTCGGAAACAAACACCTGCCTTCGTCCGAGATCGACCTCCAGGTCACCGAGTACAAACACCGATTCACCGCTGTCGCTTCCTCGGGATGCATGACGAAGCGCTGCTCGTATGCGTGCGAGGAGTTCGTTCACTCCGAACGGCTTGGTGACGTAGTCGTCGGCACCCAGATCGAGCGCCGCCACTTTGACCTGTTCCTGATCTCGAGCCGACAGCACGATGATGGGGGTTGCGGTCCATTCCCGTACCCGGCGAATGACTTCGCTTCCATCGAGATCAGGTAGACCAAGGTCCAGGAGGATGAGATCGGGATTCCTTGCCTTGGCTTCTGTGACCCCATCTTGTCCCGTCGCAGCTTCGTGGATGCGAAACCCGTGAGCGGGGAGTGTCGTCCTCAAGAACCGACGGATCTCCGGCTCATCTTCGATGAGGAGTATCGTGGCTTCCTGTGACATAGGGCCGACCGCCTCACTTGACCAGATTTACGCTTCCCGAGCCTCCGGCTGCTCCCTGTTCACAGGCGGTTGCTGGTCCGGCAGTGGAATTGAAAAGCGAAAGACGGCTCCGCCTCCGGAGCGATTCTCAGTCCAGATACGGCCGCCGTGCGCTTCTACAATACCACGACAAATCGTCAGCCCCAGCCCGACTCCTCCCTCTCGCGTAAGCTTGCCGCGATAGAATTTGTCGAAGATGCGGGACTCCTCGCCGGCAGGGATGCCCGGTCCTTGATCTGCGACTTCCACGACGATTTCTCGATCAGTCGCCGACGCGGCCAGCTCGACCCTCGTTCTCGCAGGCGCATACCTCACGGCATTCTCCACAAGATTGATCACCACTTGTTCCAGGAGGACCCCGTCGACAGGCACCAGCGGGAGATCGGCAGGCAGCGTCGTAGTGACGGTATGATCGCGCAGCCGCCCCTCTAGTCTGGCCAGAGCCGCACCGATAATCTCATCTAAAGGATGCCACTCTTTGCTGAGTTGTACGGCACCCGCCTCAATGCGCATGATATCGAGGACGTTCTTCAGTAAACGATCAAGGCGATCAGCCTCTCGATAGATGGATCGAGCAAGGTCCTGGCGATCTACGGCACTGAGCTCTCCTTGTCCGTCAACCAGGCTGCTGGCAGCACCGATGATGGTGGCCAGCGGAGTTCGTAGATCATGGGAAACTGAACTGAGAATCGCATTCCGCGTCCGCTCCGATTCTGCTTCCACGTGAGCCTGCTGGGCTTCGTCGGATAAACGAGCCCGTTCGATTGCCAAGGCCACCTGGTTCGTGAGGGATTCCAGCAGATGCAATTGCTCAGGGTCCAGCAAGAGCGCGGCGTGCTTCGGACGGAGAGCGATGACTCCGATCGGTCCCGTTGAGGATACCAACGGCAAATACAACGCCCTGGCTCCCGGAAGCGTATCGGTTCCGAGCCCTGCGCGCTCGTTGTGGTCGTACACCCATTGAGCCACCCCCGACTCCTTCGGGTCGAATTCAAAATACAGTAGTTCTCCCCGTTGCAGCTGCACCCGCTTGTCGGCATTCACGAGAAAAATGGCGACCTGGCTGTCGAACACATCGCGAAGATGTTTCGCCGCGAGCTGGGCCAGCATTCCGGTTCCCCGATGAGTGGCGAGATCCCGGCTCATCGTGTACAGCACCCCGGTGCGTCGTTCCCGATAGCGTGCCAGCTCTGCCTGCTGGTGGAGACGCACGGCGAGATTACTGATGACCAGGGCCACCACCAGCATGACACCGAAGGTCAACAGGTATTGAATGTCAGAGACGGCAAAGGATAAGTGGGGTGGCACGAAGAAGAAATCGAAAGCCGCCACGCTCAAAACCGAAGCCAGTACCGAGGGGCCACGACCCCGACGAATCGCGATGACGATCACAGCGATGAGATACATCATGATCAAATTCGCCGCCGCAAAATAGGGAAACATCAGCCAGGCGACGGCCGTTGCTACCACCACCCCGAACAAAGCATAGACATACCCTGACATCTCGCTCGTTCGCCTGAGGCTGTGTTGGACGAGCGGTTGCCCTTCTCCCGCTTCTCCTGTGATGACATAGATATCGATGTCTCCGCTTTGATGGACGAGGTCCGATACGACCGACCCGAACAGCCATTCTTTCCAGATAGATCTGATCGGTTTGCCGACGATAATTTTGGTGGCGTTCCGGCTCCCCGCGTAATTCAGGAGTTCCTGGGCCACATTGTCGCCCGTCAGCGTCACTGTTTCGGCGCCCAGTTGCTCCGCCAACCGAAACGTTTGCACCAACTGATCCCGTTCGGTTTGCATTGAGCGAAGATGTCGGGGAATCTGCACATACACCGCGATCCATTTGGCGTGGAGGTCGGCGGCCATCTGGCGCGCGGCCCTGATCAAACGCGGCCCACGAGGCTTCATGTTCACACAGACCATGATGGTCTCCGCAGCCGGCCAGGTGCGCACCACTGCGTGGTCGCGGCGGTACACCTCCATCTGTTGATCGACCCGCTCGGCCGTACGGCGCAACGCGAGTTCCCGAAGCGCGATCAGATTGCCTTTGGCGAAAAAATTCTGGATGGCATGCTGGATCTGCTCCGGGACGTACACTTTCCCATCTTTGAGACGCTGAAGGAGATCGTCAGGTGGAAGGTCGATTAACTCCACGTCATCCGCCCGTTCAAGTACGGAATCCGGTACGGTCTCGCGCACCCGCACGCCGGTGATCTGGGCCACCACATCGTTCAGACTTTCCAGGTGCTGCACGTTCACCGTGGTATAGACCGTCACGCCGGCCTTGAGTAACTCCTGAACATCCTGCCACCGTTTGGCATGACGCATACCCGGCGCGTTGCTGTGCGCGAGCTCGTCGATGAGGATGACGGCGGGATGCCGCACAAGTGCCGCATCGAGATCGAATTCCTGCAGCACCGTGCCCCGATACTCGACCGCACGGCGCGGGATCACTTCCAGTCCGTTCACCAGAGCCTGCGTTTCCACGCGACCATGCGTCTCCACGACGCCGATGACGACATCGGCACCATCACGTCTTTGCTCGTGCGCCGCTTGCAGCATGGCATAGGTCTTCCCCACGCCGGGATTGGCGCCGAAGAAGACCTTGAGTTTGCCCTCCGCATGCCGGGTCTCTTCGGCCTGCACTCGCTTGAGCAGCGAATCGGGATCCGGTCGTTGCCTATCCATCACTGATTGACGTTCCTATATCGCCAGAGACATTCCAGTAAAGCCAAGGCTGACAACATCGCGCAAAAGTTCCGACTCTTCGTCTACGGAATCGGTACCTTCCCGGTGAATTTTACGCCATTTTGACATTCTGTCGGCGTCTTCTTGCCACATCTTGATGTATTTAGGACTACGCTGTTCAAAATAGAAAGGGAGACGCCACTATGGAACACCTGGATCTCGGGACGATGATTGTGGCAGGACTGTGCGGCATCGGACTGATCGAGCTTCTCATGTGGATTATCGTGATGATTCGACATCCCGGATGTGATGATCTGCGACTCGTCCTGGTTAAGGCCTCTTCCGCTAGGCCTGGTGGAGACGACAGTTCCCACGGAAGCCATCCAGCCGCTGTACAGCAATAAGCGGTCGAGACCCGGTTCCTCGGAACCTTCTCTAGCCGATACCCATAAATACCCACCGATCGTCCTTCTAGGCGTGGCACTCTCAGAATTCAAGCTGTGCTTGTCCGGTGTCCTGCTGAACCCGATACGGGACCTGTATTCACGAACCTCATCTTCATACACCTTGCGCAGGGGTTAATCAGTCATCAGCAGATGCTCCGCAATCGGTCCCAGGGCAAGCGCGGGAAAGAACGACATGGCGCTGACCACGACCGTCACGATCATCAGCCAAACGGCGAACAGCGGCATATGAGTCGGCAATGCCCCTTCGCTGATATGGACGATCTTCTTGGCGGCAAAGGACCCGGCGAGCGCCAGGATCGGAATGGTGGTCCAGAAACGCCCGAGCAACATGACCAACGCGCCGCTCACATTGTATAAGAGGCTGTCGGCATTCAAGCCTCCGAAGGCACTCCCGTTGTTGTTCGCCATCGACGTGAAGCCATAGAGAACCTCGGTCAACCCGTGAGGGCCAGGGTTAGCAATCGCGTCTCTCCCCGTTTCAGTCATTAAGACAAAGGCTGTCGCGACCAGGGTCGCAATCGGCATAACCAAGATGGCAACCGAAGCCATCTTGATCTCATAGGGCTCCAATTTCTTGCCTAAATATTCCGGCGTGCGACCGACCATCAGGCCTGAGATGAACACCGCGATGATGACCAACACGATCATCCCGCTGAGTCCCGAGCCGATCCCGCCCAGGATCACCTCTCCAGATTGCATCATGACAAGCGGCACAAGTCCCCCGAGCGGGGAGAGGGAATCCTGCATGCCGTTCGGCGCTCCCGTGGAAGTGGCCGTTGTCGCCGTTGCTACCAATGCCGTCTGGGCAACCCCAAATCGGATTTCCTTGCCTTCCATATTCCCGCCGGGCTGCTGGTCCGTGATGGACAGATCCACGCCAAGGTCGAGGATTCGCGGGTTGCCGGCTGATTCCGCCTGGTAGGTAATGGCTGCGCCCACGGAGAGGACGACGAGCATGACCGACAGAATCGCCCATCCCCGACGTGTGTCACCCACCATCTTCCCGTAGGTATAGGTCAAGCCTGCCGCAACGACGGTCTGCAGGAGCAGCAGGAGAAGATCACTGAGCGGGGTGGGACTTTCAAAGGGATGAGCCGAATTCGCGCTGAAGAATCCTCCGCCCGACGTTCCCAAATCCCGCGCAATCACCTGCGTCGCGGCCGGACCGAGCGCGAGCACCTGTTGCGACGCTCCAAAGCCTTCCTGCCTATCCGCCTGCCCATCAGAGTCCTGGACCGGTTGGTTACCGTGTCGAGGTTGGAGCCATTGAACGAACACGGAGCCAGTGAGCGACTGAACGGCGCCCTGGGAGATAAGCATCAGCGACGACACCATCGCCAGCGGCAGTAAGATGTAGAGAATCGAACGGACCAGGTCCACCCAAAAATTCCCCACGGTTGTCGTACCTCGTCGGACGAGTCCTCGAATCAGCGCCATCAGTGCGCCCATCGTTGCCGCAGATGACATGAAGTCCTGTGCGGTCAATCCTGCCATCTGGCTCAAATGGCTCATCGTCGATTCACCGGCGTAGGCCTGCCAATTCGTATTGCTGACGTAACTGGCCGCCGTATTAAAGGCCAAGTCAGGCGCGAGCGAACCAAAGTGACGGGGATTCAGCGGCAAATCCTGTTGGCAGCGCAAGAGAACATAGAGGACCGCCATGCCGAACGCGCTGAACAGAAGGAGAGACTGGGCATAGCGCTTCCATGCCATTTCTTCTTCGCTGCGCATGCCACATAGATGATAGATGTCCCGCTCCAGCGGGCCCAACACAACGGAGAGCCCTGGTGGGCGTCCCTTGTACACGCGAGCCATATACAAGCCCAATGGTTTGGTGACGAGGAGAAGGACCCCGAAAAACAGCGCGATTTGGAGAAGCCCATGCAAGGTCATATCGGCCTGTGCCAGATGCTACGACTTATCGACCGAGGTGTGAGGAGGACGGCGCACCTTGCCGCCTGGAGGCAGCCATCTCCACAGTAGCCAGATCAAGAACGCCATCGTCCAGAGCGCAACCAAAAACAAGATGAGCAGTAACACAGAGCACCTTCTCCTGGGCGTTTCAACGAGAAACCGGCTCAGCAGTTAACGCATCGAGCGCAAGATTCAACATCAGCACGTTGACACGCGGTTCTCCCAACAGGCCGAACTGGCGTCCTTCCGTATGCTTGCTCACCAGCGTCAGCACGCTGTTCTCATCCAGGCCACGAGCCCGCGCCACACGTTTCGCCTGGTATAAGGCGGCTGCCGGACTGATATGGGGATCCAGTCCGCTTCCGGAGGCCGTGACCAAGTCCACAGGGATAGGCAAGGCGTTGCCAGGATCGGCGGTTCGTAGTGCGGCCACTCTCGTTTTGACCGCGTCGATCAGTACCGGGTTGGTCGGTCCAAGGTTCGACCCGCCCGACGCAGCGGCGTTGTAGGGAAAGGGCGCGGTTGCCGATGGACGGCTCCAGAAATACTCCGGCTTGTCAAAATACTGTCCGATCAACCTCGACCCGACCACCTTGCCTTCCCGCAGGATCAAGCTGCCGTTCGCCTGGTCTGGGAAAAACACTTGCGCGAGCCCTGTGACCGTCAATGGATAGGTCAGGCCGGTCAAGACGGTCAGCAACAGCACCATGGTCAGGGCGGGTCTTATTTGATCTTTCATCGTTCTCTCCTCTCTCCTCGCGACCGGCTCGTGATCTGGTTAGGCAAGATGCAATGCCGTTAGGATCATATCGATCAGCTTGATGCCGACGAACGGCACGGCGACGCCGCCCAATCCATAGATCAGCAGATGACGCCGCAACAATGGACCTGCGCCGATCGGGCGATATCTGATTCCTTTCAAGGCAAGCGGAATGAGCGCGACGATGATCAACGCGTTGAAGATGACTGCGGACAGGACAGCGCTCTGAGGCGTGGCCAGCCCCATCACGTTTAATGCATTGAGTGCCGGATAGGTTGTGGCGAAGGCTGCTGGAATAATCGCGAAGTATTTGGCCACATCATTGGCGATACTGAAGGTCGTGAGCGCGCCACGGGTCATGAGCAACTGTTTGCCGATTTCCACGATCTCAATGAGCTTGGTCGGATTAGAATCCAGATCGACCAGATTGCCCGCTTCTTTGGCGGCCTGCGTTCCCGTATTCATGGCGACTGCCACATCGGCCTGTGCCAGGGCCGGGGCGTCGTTCGTACCGTCCCCCGTCATGGCGACAAGCCTTCCGTCCGCCTGCATATCACGGATCAATTTCAGCTTGGTTTCCGGTGTGGCCTGCGCCAGAAAATCGTCGACTCCCGCCTCCGCCGCCACGGCCGCGGCTGTTTGTGGGTTGTCGCCGGTGATCATGACCGTCTTAATGCCCATACGGCGCAGTTCAACAAACCGTTCCTTGATTCCTCCCTTGACGACATCTTGTAACGTGATCACTCCGAGCACCTTCGCTTTCTCGGCGACCACGAGCGGTGTCGCGCCTTGTTTGGCAATCATGTCAACGTTTCGCCGAACAAACTGAGAAAAGTGTCCTCCCTGCGATGTCACATAGGCTTCAACAGAATCCGCCGATCCCTTGCGAATCTCTCGTCCGTTAAGATTCACCCCGCTCATCTTTGTCTGGGCCGTAAAGGGAATAAACGTAGCACCCATCTCACGGATGTCCCGCGCGCGTAACCCATACTTTTCTTTGGCCAGGACGACGATGCTGCGGCCTTCCGGTGTTTCGTCCGCCAACGACGAGATCTGGGCTGCATCGGCCAGCGCCTGAGCCTCTACTCCTTCTGCGGGAGTGAAGGCGGTCGCCTGACGATTGCCCAGCGTGATGGTGCCGGTCTTATCCAACAGCAGCACGTCCACATCGCCCGCCGCTTCAACGGCTTTTCCCGACGTCGCAATGACGTTGGCTTGCACCATGCGATCCATCCCGGCAATGCCGATGGCCGAGAGGAGAGCCCCGATGGTGGTCGGAATCAGACAAACCAGGAGCGCGACCAAGACGGTGACGGTGACCGGCGTCCCTTGCCCCATGGCCTGCACGCTATACAGCGAGAACGGCAGGAGCGTCACCGTTGCCAACAAGAAGATGATGGTCAGCGCTGCGAGCAGAATGGTCAGAGCGATTTCATTCGGTGTCTTCTGGCGCCTGGCTCCTTCCACCATGGCGATCATCCGGTCCAGAAAGCTTTCTCCCGGGCTCGCCGTGACACGAACGATGAGCCAGTCCGACAGCACTTTTGTTCCACCAGTGACGGCACTGCGATCGCCGCCGCTTTCTCGAATGACCGGCGCGCTCTCGCCCGTGATGGCGCTCTCGTTCACCGACGCCACCCCCTCCACAATCTCGCCGTCGGCCGGGATGAAATCGCCTGCCTCCACCAGGAATACGTCTCCTTGCTTCAGTTGATTCGCCGATACCACGCTGAAGGTATCGCCTCGCTTAAACTGTCGGTTCCATACGACATCATGCTCGCTCCCAGGATCGACTGTACCCAGCTTCTTGGCCGTGAGTTCCCGGCGCGCCCTCTTGAGCGAGTCGGCCTGTGCCTTGCCCCGACCTTCCGCCATCGCTTCCGCGAAATTGGCAAACAGCACCGTGAACCAGAGCCAGACCGTGATGGAGAGAATGAACGGTGTCGGGGCCTCGCCGGCCCCAACCAACGCCTGCACCAATAGACTGGTGGTGACGACACAACCGACCCACACCACAAGCATCACCGGATTTTTGACTTGGTGACGCGGGTTCAACTTGCGAAAGGAATCGACCACCGCCTGGCGCACGATCGTCGGCTCGAATAAGGACCGGCTCTTCTCCGCTTGTGTCTGTTTCGTCATGATGTTCCTCGGCAACAATCAGCTCATCATCAACACATGCTCGACGATCGGGCCCAACGCCAGCACCGGCACGAACGTCAACCCGCCGACGAGAAGCACGACCCCGATCAGCAAGACAACGAACAGCGGCGTATGCGTCGGCAACGTTCCGGAACCGGTAGGCGCCGATGTCTTCCGCGCCAGGGCGCCGGCGAGCGCGAGGGTCGGGACTGCCAGCCAGAAGCGGGAGGCGAGCATCGCCAAACCACCCGTGGTGTTATAGAAGACGGTATTGGCATTCAACCCACCGAACGCGCTCCCGTTGTTGTTCCCCTGAGAGGTATAGGCATAGAGGATCTCGCTAAGGCCGTGAGGGCCGGGATTGAGAATCGAGGCCGTGCCGGCAGTCGTGACCGAAGCAACGGCCGTCAGGCCCAACACGACGATCGGCATGATCAAAATGAGCAGGGAGGCCATTTTCATTTCATAGGGCTCAATTTTCTTGCCGAGATATTCCGGCGTACGGCCCACCATCAGCCCCGCGATGAACACGGCGATGATCGCAAAGACCAGCATCCCGTAGAGGCCCGAGCCGACGCCGCCCAGAATCACCTCGCCGAACTGCATCAGGAACAGCGGGACCAGGCCACCCAAGGGCGTGAACGAGTCATGCATCGAATCGACGGCGCCGGTCGACGTTGCCGTCGTCGCTGCGGCAAAGATCACGCTGCGCGCGATGCCGAAACGCGTTTCTTTGCCTTCCATGTTTCCACCCGGCTGGATGTCGCTCGGGGTATGATCGGCGCCGAGCGTCGCGATCCGCGGATTTCCGTCGGATTCTGCCAGATAGCCGCCGAGCATGAAGACGAGCAGCACGGCCAGCATCGCCGTGAGAATCGTCCAGCCTTGCCGCGTATCGCCGACCATGACGCCGAACGTGTATGTCAACGAAGCGGCAAGCAGGGTTTCGGCCAAGATCAACAGGAAGTCGGTGAACGGCGTGGGGCTCTCAAATGGATGAGCGGCGTTGACGCTAAAGAAGCCGCCCCCGTTGGTGCCGAGATGTTTAATGGCGACTTGTGAAGAGGCCGGACCGACGGCCAATATCTGATGGTGCTCGATAGCCGGCTCCATCTTCGGCTTGCCATGCTCATCAAACGACGTCTGCCCGGTTCCATCGGTCACCGGTTTCTCATAGTGCACCGGTTGTGCGAAGCGCGCTGTGTGATAGGCATCGAACGTTTGGACCGCTCCCTGCCCGACCAACAGCAAGGCGACGATCGTCGCGAGCGGGAGCAAGATATAAAGAGTGCTCCGAACGAGATCCACCCAGAAGTTGCCGATGGTCTGCGAACTCCGGCGAGCCAGCCCTCGGATGAAGGCGACGAGAATCGCTATACCGGTCGCCGCCGAGACGAAGTTCTGAACGGTGAGGCCCATCATCTGAGTGAGATAGCTCATCGTCGATTCGCCGCCGTACGCTTGCCAGTTCGTGTTGGTGGTAAAGCTGGCCGCCGTATTGAAGGCCAGATCGGGCGCCACGGCGCCGAACGCCTGGGGATTGAGCGGCAGGACTCCCTGTATCCGTTGCAGTAGGTACAGAGCCAGTAGTCCGAACCCGTTGAACAGGAGCATCGCGACGGCGTAGGTCTTCCACGTCATCTCTTCATTGGAACGGATGCCGCAGATTCGATAGAGGCTTCTCTCAACGGGACCCAGCACGCGATCCAAGCCGCAGGACTTGCCTTCATGCACGCGCGCCATGTACCAGCCGAGCGGCTTGACGAGCGCAATCAGGACTCCAAAAAAGAGGGCGATTTGCACGAGACCGTTCGCTGTCATCAGAACCACTCCGGTTTCAGGAGCGCGATCATGAGGTAGACGAGCAGGATCAGGGAGAGAACGCCGCCGAGTAGGTACATACCGTTCATAGCCATACCCCTACAATCGATCCAACGCCGAGATGAGCCAGCCGGACGCGAGGAAGAAACCGATCGCCAATCCGATGAACACGAGATCCATATGGTCTCCTTTCAGTCACGGTGAAGAACCTAACAAACGGCGCATAAAAATAGTGTCAAAATCCTCGCATCACCCACGCATTCTCGTACCGGATGCCTGCAGACGTTTCAGCTCTTGCAAGGCCTGTTTCAGGCGCGCTTTGGATCCGCTTTGAGGTGGCGGCCTTCGTACGACAGGCTGAGGATGACTTCCCGCCTGCGTCACGTAAGCCCACCACATCTGTGCATGGTTAAGGAACCGCCTTGCCCGGATGCACATCGTTGACCTCCTTCACGGAGAATCCAACGTCAAGATAATGCCGCCAATCACCATATGCTGCCCTGAAACCAGGACATTCTGAGGCCCTTTGAAGAAACCGCCACCCGGACCGGTGGAGTCGTCATAGCGGTATTCGAGCCGCAGCATCGTGTTGGTCCATTTGTAGCGAAAGGCATACTCGGCCGTCGTCGTGATCGCTTTGATGAACTGCTCGGATCCCGTCATCAGACCATTCCGGTCCCAGTAGAACTCCGGCCTGACCGAGGCCGTCCAGGGCCCTGCGATGTGCCATCGTGTTTCCAAGGTCGCTCCGGTGTAGAAATCGCGAGGGTTCCCGGGTGCCGAGGCATTTCTTTGGGTCCCGATCTGGTAGTCAACGCCCACGGTGATGCTCTCGCCTTTCCATTCGACGATGCTGTCTGAGAAGAAGCGCCAGAATTCGATCGCGGTGTTGGACTGGTCCGGGCCGTAATAGATGGTCTCTTTGATGGTCCAGGCCGACGCGGGCTTATACTGGACTTGTCCGCCGTAGCTCGGGACGCTGTTGGAATGTTCAAGATGGAAGTAATCATTGATGATGAAAACGGCGCCGGTCCACCGGTCGTTGAACGAGTACAGGGCGTTGACTCCGAACATCAGGTAGGGTGAATAGTCGGCGATCCAAGCGCGCGTATAGTTCGCATTGTCCTTGGCATAGAGCGACTCGTAGCCGATAAAACTGTTGAACAATCCGGCTTGGACCGTGAGCCCGTTGCCGACGGGTGCCAGATAGGATACGTTCGCCCGTCCAAAGTGACTCCATACATTGGAGTCCTGCACATGCGGTAGACCGACGGCGAATCCAAAGGCCTTGGAGTCCTCTCCGGTTTGCACCAATAATTCTGTTCCCCAGCGTGACGATGCGGTCGCATCCTTCCGAACGTAGCCGGCCAGCATATTGAGATTGAACTCATTGACCATCGGTGTCGTGCTGCGGTCGCGGAAAAAATGGTTGGCCGGGAAATTGAAGTTCACGAGATAGCCCAGATCCACGAACCCGCCGTAATGAAACAATCTGGGCTTGTTCGGCGCTTCGCTGACTTCAGACTTCTGTTGCTGCGCCGGCATGGTCGGCCCCACAAGGTCCTCAGCAAAGGCCGGAATGGTCGTTGTCCATAGCAGGCACGTTACGAATATCGTTGACCGCCAAACAAGCTGCGTCATCGGGTCCGACCTTCTTTTCCAGCCACAAGCTGCCTTGGTGCCTCGGCATGCGTTGTCGAGACCCTATCATGACCGGCGTCAGAATCGTGTTAAACCGAACGCGGAACGTGTTAAGGCCGTATAAAAACGATCGTGAGAAACTGTGGGCTAGATGAAGTTCACGCCGAAGGGGAAGTGACTGAGGCCGTGAAGGGGAGGACTACCTCGAGAAACGCCGGTAGTGGCACAGCAAGAGCCGGCCTCCCCAGGCAAGGGATACGAGCATCAACAGGATGCCCAGGTTGTGGGTGAGATGAGCCAACCGATGGTCCCATTCTAGTAAGCCCAGCATCGTCAGAATATTGTTCCAGTCGTGTCCGTCTGTTTCTTTTCCTGTCACTCCGCCGATCAACATGAGGTCCATCGCTCGCGCATCGTTGATGTAGGGAGCGATGTCCATCAGACTCTCTGCTGTCCACCACAAGGCCACAGAGGCTCCGAATGGATCACGAGTCTTCACAAGGAATGTCCCGAGGCAGATGATCGGCATGAGAATCTGGCCGAGACTTCCGCCGAGAAACATCATGAACCGGCCGAAGGGCATGAAAATCAAGTGGCCGGCTTCGTGAAACGGCAGGTTGATCAGGTGAAGAAATGCCTCGCCGGTGTAATTTGTTTCGAGCGGCGTGATGATGAACTTCCACCCCCACCAGGTCAGCAGCACGAACAGGACCGCGCGGCTGTAGAACGTCATCGAATCGGTTGTCGTATCCGACTCGATCAGCCATTCCCTGACGGTCAGCAGCCACTCAGATCTCACGAACGACGGCTTGGATGCGACAGGAGTGGTCTTTGCCACGGCTGGCCGGTACTTGGCAAAAATGACCCCGCATCGGACACACTCATCTGCCCCATCAAGTCGATCGGCTTGGCATTTGGGACAGTGAGCCGTGGATGTTCCTGCCGCAATCATATTCCCACTCTAAGATCGAGGGCTGGATCGGACAAGACAATCTCAAGAATGCTGCGGCAATTAGCGGGAATGAATTCCAGCCAGCGAATGAGCTGCTCTATTGAAAGAGAATCGATGGACGCTGACCGTATGAAACTCTAAGGATTCGGCCACCCATATCTTCATCTTCACCGGCCGCAGCCCCTTGCGCAGCAAGCGCCGACGATAGCGGTGTTGCTTCTCCTTCGGAGTCAGGTGCGTCTCAGTGGGCAGGACGAGTCTCGAGTTTATCTTGTCAGCCTGCCGGATAAACCTGGGTGTTAGTTGGAATGGAACCTTGTCGGGCTCTCCAAGGTTCGGCTATAATTGAAACATGCCAGGTTCATCCATAACCCGCCGACCTGCACGCCGCCGAGAGCCTCGCGTTTCTCGCAAAGACAAGCCCGGTACCGAGCCGATCTGGCAACAGATCCTCAACATCGTCGGTCGTGTACCGGAGGCTGACTTGCATAAATTACCGACCGATCTGGCCGAGCATCACGATCATTACCTCTCGGGTCAGGCCCGCTCTTGAGGGTCATCTTTGTCGACACGGCCTACTGGCTCGCTCTGGCCGATCCATTTGACCGTCATCACAGTCGCGCCGTTGAACTCTCGACGACCCTGGGGAATAGCCGGCTTTTGACCACCGACCGGCATTTCGAACAAGAGGGATTCATCGCCCTCATGCGTGATCCCTCTCGTTTCTGACCTGCTTATCCAACTCTCAGGCATCACCAGCAGAAGGGTTCCGTTCATTGTGTTTCTCCCGTATCTTAGACAATAATCGTTCATGCCGAGTATAATTGCCGCCATTGGAGCAAACCGATGCGGCAGCACGACCTACCTCTACCTCCTCTACTTGACACGATAGTGCATCGCCTCGTTGAAGCTCTTGCACCGGAGCGTATCTATCTGTTCGGCTCCCAAGCCCGGGGAGAGGCGGGACCGGAGAGTGACTACGATCTGCTCGTCGTCGTCCCCACGTCGTCGTTGCCGCGATATCGCCGCGACCAAGCCGCATTCGAAACGCTGCGAGGCATAGGGGTCTCCAAAGATGTGTTAGTCCTGACCCACGACGAGTTCGAACGACAGCGGGCGGTCCTGTGTTCTCTCCCAGCTACGGTGGAGCGAGAAGGGACGCTCCTCTATGCGGCCTGAAAAGGCGGTGGTCGTTCGTGGCTGGCCGAGCAAAGCCGCCGACGACCTGCGAGGCGCTCGCATCGACTTGGATGCCGACCCACCGTTCATCGAAGACGCCTTGTTTCATTGTCAACAAGCGGCGGAAAAATCCCTCAAAGGGTTTCTCACGGCCTACGACACCCTCTTCAAGAAAACTCACGATCTTGATGAGCTGGGACGCGTCTGTCTTGAACTTGATGCGGGGTTAGCAGACGCGATTCAATCAGCTATTCCCTTGACCGTCTTCGCATGGGAATTTCGATATCCCGGCGACAGCCAGGTCCCGTCCATCAAAGAAGCGAACGAATCGCTGGCCGTCGCCACGATGCTCTACAGCGCCGTGCTTCAGCGACTTCCACAGAGCTGCCACCCGTAAAATCTTGCGCTTCTAAGATCACAGCCCCACGACCTCTTTGAGGATCCGCCGGCTGATAAAGGGCTTGAGGGTGTCTTTCATGACCAGATCAACTTTGACTCCCAGAAGCGCGGACAGACGGCCTTCCAATTCGATAAACTCGAACAGACTTGGTTCCTCCGTGAACTCCACTTGGTTCCTCCGTGAACTCCACCAAAAGATCGAGATCACTGTCGCACGTGTGGGTGCCGCGAACGTAGGAGCCGAATACACCAAGCGAGTACACCAAGCGAGCAGACATGGTACTGCTTCCGAAGCACCGGTAACTGCCGACGAAGCAGGGTCATGTAGCGACTCAGGGGACGCGGTGTTTCGACCATCGATCGTGATGGAGCTGCGGAGGATATCCGTCGCATGGTGTGCATTCTCGGAGACAGCCTACGGAGCACATTTCTTTCTGTCAACCGTTGCGTGAGCAGACTCGCAGCCATCCTCACGATGCCGCATGCGTAAGAGTAGAGGTGTGTCTCAACATCATGCTGCAATTGCAAGCCATCCCTTTCTGCCAGGCGGCTCAGGACGCCCTTGCCACTTCATCTCACTACCCTCCCGGACAGACCGGCAATCCAGGTGAGGTAATGTCCCTGCTGTCGTCCCTACATTAGAGACATTTGGATACACCTGAATCTGTTCGGATACAGGTACGTAGTCATTCGGATGTCATGGTCTGTGGGGATCCGTTCGAAAATCGCCCACATTCGGACTGCTCGTCGGCAGGCAAGGTGATTGCTTGGGAGGTTGTTTCGGTATACAAAGGTGTCCGTCGAGCGCGGGTGAGCCGATGTGAGGAGGAGACAATGCCTAGGGGCACAAGCATCCTGAGATTTCTGAACATCGGCGTGGTGCTGTTCTGTCTGCCTGGAGCTCACTCTGTCGCGGTCGCGCAGCAGGGGTCGAATGAAGAAGCAAAATCGCTGAATCAGCAGGTCGTAGATCTCTATCAACAAGGACGCTATGAAGAAGCCATCGCACGAGCTGAGCGGGCGCTGGCGATCCAAGAGAAGGCCTTGGGACCGGAGAATCAGGCCACTGCCTCGTTGCTCAACAATCTGGCGGTGCTCTATCACGCCACGGGGGCCTATGGGCAGGCTGAGCCGTTATACAAACGGGTGCTAGCTATCTACGGGAAGGCTTTGGGACCGGAGCATCCGGACACGGCCATGGCGCTCAACAATCTGGCG
>PHGD01000146.1 GCA_011090425.1 Nitrospira sp. LK70
CGCAGTTGGACTGGGAGCTGAGCGAGGCCGACGATACCTCACAGCCGCCACCGAAGCGGACGGACACCCCCGTACGGGCTCTCCCATTCGCGCCGTGTGCCTCGGGCGCCTCTCCATGATCGACATTCAACTGCGGAATCCGGGTTAAATCTCCGACAATGCCGCTGATTTGATTACTCTCAATCATCGTACGCACTCGTCGCACCAGCTCCGGTCTCGTTCGGATCGTTGCGGGACTCAGCAATTTCGGAATCATGATGTCGGCAACAGCGCTCGCCCCTTGTTTATACGCGATCTGAGCCAGTTCAAACCGCGCCTGCTTCCCTTCGTCGGTATCTGCCTGGGCTCTCGTGTCGGCCAAAACCAGTCCTTTCACACGTTCGGCATATTTCCTATAGAATGCGAAGAGAATGTAGCCTCCCATGGAAAGCCCGACGAAGACGGCCTGCTGGATCGACAGACAATCAAGCAGAGCCCGCACATCATCGGCTGCTTGGTCGAGAGAATAGCGCCAGAGCGGTGCATCCGACTCACCATGCCCGCGCAGGTCGATCGTAATAACTCGAAACTGTGAAGAAAGCGCGTGCTCCTGGTCCGCCCACATGGTCCGGTTGAGCGGAAAGGCATGGAGAAAGACAAGGGGAAGGCTGGTCCCCTGATCATTGAAGGCGAGGGTGATGCCGTTGATGCTGGTGTGCACGGTCTTCTCCGTAGGCTGAGCTGTTCGTACCATTGACTGTCTGCACGGTCAAGAGGTCGTTTGCGATTATGCCAAGCGGCGTATACAATTCCCGCGATTCTCAAGGAGTGAAATGAGCCCCTCTCGTGATCAGACTCCTGATCTATTCACCTCTCACGACCACGAAGATACGGTCGTAGCCCCACTCGCCGAACGGATGCGGCCGCAGCAGTTTGCGGATTTTGTAGGGCAAGATGACATCACGGCGCAGGATCGACCGCTGCGGCGGGCCATCGAGTCTGATCAGCTCTCGTCCACGATCTTCTGGGGACCACCCGGATCAGGGAAGACGACGCTAGGTCATCTCATTGCCCTGCATACGAAGGGGCAGTTTGTTCCATTCTCGGCTGTGACCAGCGGCGTACCCGAGTTGCGCACGATCCTCAAGGGAGCCGAGCAACGGCGAGCGATCAGCGGGCAGCGGACCATCTTATTCGTGGATGAAATCCACCGCTTCAACAAGGCACAGCAAGACGCGTTTCTTCCTCATGTCGAACGTGGCACTATCATTCTCGTCGGGGCGACCACGGAGAATCCTTCCTTCGAGGTCATCAGCCCGCTACTGTCGCGGTCGTTGGTTGTTGTCCTCAAGCCACTTACTGAGGAGACGCTAGGCCTGATTCTTGACCGCGCGCTCGCCGACGTCGAACGGGGTCTAGGCGAGTACAAAGCGCAGCTCTCACCGGAGGCCAGGCAGCGGCTGATCTCGTTCAGCAATGGTGATGCACGGGCGGTGCTCACATCGTTGGACTTCGTGGTGACGCAAGCGTCGGCTGGACCCGATGGCACGCGCGTGATCGATAAAGCGAAGGTGGAAGCCGCGCTGGGAAGGAAGGTGCTGAGGTACGACAAGACCGGCGAAGAACACTACAATGTCATCTCGGCCTACATTAAAAGCCTTCGCGATTCCGATGCGACCGGGGCGCTCTATTGGCTCGCCCGTATGCTGGAAGCTGGCGAAGATCCGAAATTCATCGCAAGGCGGATGGTGATCTTTGCATCCGAGGATATCGGCAATGCCGACCCCTTGGCAGTGGTGGTCGCCATGTCGGTCGCGCAGGCCGTTCAATTCGTGGGGCTGCCTGAAGCGCAGATCAATCTGGCTCAAGGCACGACGTATCTCGCCTCGCGACCCAAAGACAACGCGTCCTACGCCGGTTTGTTGGAGGCCCTCCAGGACGTCAAAGCCCATGGAAATCTTGGAGTTCCCCTGCATCTTCGAAATGCCGTGACCTCGCTGATGAAGGGATTAGGGTATGGGCAGGAGTATCGTTATGTCCACGACGACCCATCGGCACGAACTGAACAAACCCACCTACCACCGCCACTGAAAGATCGACGGTATTATCGCCCGAAACCGCCGGAATAGGGCCAATTATCCTCTTTTACTTTCTTGTCTAATCGGTTATACTTAGATCGATGAAGCGAGTAGAAGGAAAATCGCCAGTTGGCGTGGCTGCGCAGAGCGAGAGGAGAAAATTTGTCCGGGCCACGTTGGTCGGCTCCGCCTTGGTGTCGCCGAAAAGCGGCGGACGCGCCTGTACCGCCGTCCTGGATAATGTAAACAAGATCGGGGCTGGTCTTCACACCAAAGATCGCTTCCCTCCGAATGAAAAGGTCACTGTTTCGCTTGCCTTCCTTGATTCCGATCGAGTCGAGCAACAGGAAAAGCTCGATGGAACCGTCGCCTGGGTCAAGCCTTGGGGCAAGAAAGGTTTCTTGATCGGAGTGGTGTGGGACGAATTGGTGACGAAAGAGAAGAACCGCTGGCTGTACTACTACCTCGAGGAAACCCTCAAAGCCTCTATTTAAGGTTCTCTTCCGCAACACTATCACCCCTACCTAATGGAAGGGGCGTTAACCCAGAGAGACGAGCTGTTGTTTTACATTTTCCAATTCTGCCGACAGTGATTCCCATCGCGAGGTCAGTCGTTCGAGATCACCCTTCCAGGCCGCTTGTTCTTGATGCAGGAGGTTCCAACGATCGAACTCGGCGTAGAGAGTCGAATCGGCCAACTCCGCTTCGCGCGCCTTGATCTTGGTCTCGGCCTCGGTGATTTCTGCTTCCGCTCGGGACACCTGCTTTTCCAATCTTGCCTGTGTTTTGGTTAGATCGCGTCGCCCTCCTCCTCGCCCTTTTGGCTGGACTTGTTGTGCCATGGCGCGTGTAGGGCCGGAAGCAGAGGGTTGCGCGGTTCCCTCGAGCTCCTCGCTCGTTTCCTTGATCGATTCGAATTCCTGACTTTTCTTCCACAAGTAGTACTCATAATCGCCGACGTAGTTTCGAGCCCTCCCGTCTTCGATCTCGACAACCCGAGTGGCGATTCGTGCCAGAAACGTCGGATCATGGGAAATGAAGACGATGGTCCCAGGGAATTCGGCCAGGGCATCAGTGAGCACATCGACCGAGGCTGGATCCAAATGGTTCGTCGGCTCGTCGAGAAGCAACGTATTGGCGGGTTCGACCAACATGCGGGCTAAGGCAACACGATTTCGCTCGCCGCCGCTCAAGGCCTTGATGGGTTTTTTCTGATCTTGTCCTGAGAACAAGAAGGCACCGGCGATGCCGCGTAGAAAATTCATCTCTGCATGTTTCGTGACTTCTTCGAGTGACTCGAGAATCGAGTGCTCTGGGTTCAAAGTCTCCGCTTGATGTTGCGCGAAGTAGTGCAAGGTCACCCCGTGCCCCACGCTTCTGGTGCCGGTATCGAGAGGAAGCACACCTGCGAGCATCTTCAGGAGAGTGCTTTTACCCGCCCCGTTTTCACCGACCAGCGCGATACGCTGGCCACGCTCCACGGAAAAATCGAGTGTTTTGTAGACCACCTTTTCACCATAGCGCTTACTTGCTCCGGCCAGATCCAATACCTGGCGGCCGCTTGCTGAGGGAAGAGGAAACCGGAACTTGACCCGCTTTGGATCTCGTTGGATTTCAATCCGTTTGACCTTTTCAAGCTGTTTGAGGCGCGATTGAACCTGGCTGGCCTTGTTGGCCTGGTACCGGAAGCGATCGACGAACTTCTGAACGCGAGCAATCTCTTTGGACTGTCGAGCCGCCGAGGCTTGTAGCTGGGCATCCCGTTCCGCTTTCAACTTGCGGAAGAGCGAGTAGTTGCCTCGGTATTCCTCAATCTTGTGATGACGCAATTCCCAGATGTGCGTGACCACACGGTCCAGAAAAGCGGTATCGTGGCTGATGATCAGGAGCGTCATGCCGGATTGGAGCAGAAACTGTTCGAACCACCGCTGGGTCGGCTTGTCTAAATGGTTGGTCGGCTCGTCGAGCATCAACACATCAGGGTTTGATAGGAGCAGATGCGCCAGCGCGACCCGCATCCGGTAGCCTCCGGACAGTTTTTCGACATGACGATCAAAATCGACCTCCGTAAACCCCAGCCCCATCAAGATGCGCTTGGCCTCGTGCTCAGGGTACTCATCGCGATGTGCGGCATCGAGGACGGTCTTCCCGGTAATCGTTTCGATCTCCTGTGGAAGGTAGCCGACCCGAAGTCGAGGCCTCTTGCGGATCGAGCCCTTATCGGGCGACTCTTCGTCAAGGACCATGCGAAAGAGCGTCGTTTTCCCGGCGCCGTTCGGCCCTACCAAGCCGACTCGTGAATTTGGGCGAAGATGCGCAGAGGCCTCGCTGAGCAGCACCTTCGTGGAATATTGCTTGCTGATGGATTCAATTTGGAGCATCGGCACAAACCTTCCGTATGAAATGAATTGCTTGGATCATCCGAAATGCGCTCGACAAAACTAGACAATTAGCGGGTTGGGAGGCGAGGCAACGTGGGGAAAATAAACACAACGAACATTCTAGAATCCGAATTTAAGACACTTGAGCCGTCTGTCCGGACGCGACGATTACGGCAAACATCAAAGGAGCGACCGGCACGCGCAAGCAGTGAATCAAAAACACCGACGTTGGTTGAAGACTCTTGCCGATCTCGACAATGACGATTTTGCAAAACCTAGCGATCTGTTCAACCGACAGATCAGCAAACTGCAAAGCACTTGTGGGTTTTATCCGTCGGCTCAATCATGAAAAACCCTAAATAGCCCACGATATGAACGAAGTGCATTCTATAACTACAAGTCGCTTGAGATGTTTATCCGATCACATCAAATACGATAAATCTTAAAGGAGCGATCGGGTCAAACGAAGCTTGGTATGGTGGAGCTGGCCGGGATTGAACCGGCGACCTCGTGAATGCCATTCACGCGCGCTCCCAACTGCGCCACAGCCCCACTCTAGAATAATCAGATCTCAAAATTAATATGGAAAAATACAGTATCGCATCAACTTTGGGCATGCTAACACGCAGCTTAGGGTCAGTCAATCGACCGATCGACGACATGTAGATAGCAAGTTAAGTTGTCCGCTTTATGTAGCACATGATCTGTCCGGTATTTCCGTTCGAATAATTTCAGGCGCGCGCCGAAACTTTGTCACGCACAATTGGCCTAGGAGCCACGATCGGTCGGTCGCCCGATCCACGGGTCGGGCCGCGACGACTTGGGTGAGCCTCGCCCGGCTCGATCACCCGCCCATCCGGCGGATACCGTGCCAAGCATCGCGGGCCATGAAACACGGCCAACGTGCCATCTGGATACACGTGAACCCGCACGGTGGCCTTCACATAATGGAACCGGTGTTGGTCAGGCGGAATCTGCAGATGCCGCCCCTGATAGCACACCGTGTTGTCGTTGGCAACGACGCGATCCTCCTGCACACACAGCATATCGGCCAGACTGGCTCCCACCCACGGCACAAACGCGGTCCCCGCTTCGACTGCCGGCACGGCAAAGCGCCGGTTATAGGCGGGGAGAAAGTGCTCAGCGAGATACTGATTGGCCGCCGCCATGTCGGCGATCCCGGCTAACGCCAGCTCTTTCGGCAGCCGATCTTGCAGGGTGCGGAAGACGCGCTCGGATCGACCCCGCGCTTCCGGCGAATAGGCAGGGATGAGCGTGATGCCCAATTGCTGTAAGGCGCGATGGACCTGCGTGAGACGGCTCTTGTCCACCTTGCCCCCGGTCTCCTCGGTGTGCCAGTAGTGTGTCCCGCGATCAGTATAGAGGGAACTGAAGAGCCCCTTCGTCTCGATGACCTCCCGCAGGCCCTGGAAGCTACTCATGGTCCCTTCCTCCTCGACGAAGAAGGCGGAGTAGAGCTCGGTGGTCGCATCATCCAGGGTCGCAATGAGATCCCACTGGCAACCCGGCACCCACTCGTGTCTGGAGCCGTCCTGGTGGAGCATCATCCCCGGCAACGGTTTGCGGGGCCGCTTCTTGCGATGCGCGCCGCGCCGGGGCGCCCGCGGCACATGTCCAGCCCGTTGGAGCCGGTTCTTCGTCCACGTATACGAGCGCGTCCCGCCATGCGTGTCCTGCCAGCGCTCGTGGAAATGTTTCACGGTCCAGCCCGTGTAGCGGCTCTCATGCAGCGTGACCTTCCGCAGGACCTCGTCGACCGAGACCGCCCGGGCTGAGGCCCGGCCAATCCGTCGATCCTCCAGTCCCTCGACGCCCTCCGCTTCATAGCGGGTGCTCCACCGACGGAATGTCCGCTCCGTCACCCCCAAGATTTCCGCCGCCTCCACCATCGTCAGTTCTCGGCGTTGTCGCCGCCCATACAGTTCTTCAAATCGCATCTGTCGCACCTCCTGTAAGACTGTCGCCCGTGTCATGGTGGACCCTCCTTGAGGGCCCACCCTAAACCGGACAGATCATGTGCGGCAAAAAGCGGACAGATGATGTGCTATCTACACAGACGCAAGTCGGATACTGGACAGAACAAAGGATGTCGGCTACACTTCTGATTGCCTTTCTGACGTATGTGGCTAGAGAAGCTTGTACAGAGGTTGAAACAAGAGAGGGCACGTATGAAAGCAACGGTGAGGGCTGTTGGAGTCGTGATGCTGGCTCTGGTCGCAATAGGTTGTAGTACGACACGGCAACAGAGTGCAGGTGTCGACGATAGGGAGTACACTCCTCCAACAAGCATTTACAACATCCTGGACAGCACCGCATTGGTCTACTCAGACCCGGCGGCTGGATCACCCATCAACGATCACCCTCTTCGTTGGTTCGCATTTGCCTCACATCCGATTGGCCAAGCACTTGATTATGGAATCAATCGTCCGATCTATACGCTGGCTAGCGGATTCGCATATCTATCAGGCTACACGGCCGAAGACAATATGGTGAACGCACAACGTCGGTAGTACACCCAGTCCTTCTGCTAAAATGAGGCCCGCTCTTCGAAGAAAGAGTGGGCCTTTTAATTTGGTACTTAGGGTGTTTCGGAGATAGAAGGTACGCTGGAGGCCTTCTGGTTCTTGGATCGAACCAGGTAGCTGGAAATGCGGCCAATGTCTGACCAGGCACTCCGTGCGAGGTCCGCGACTCGTTCACGGTCAATCGGACGCGGCGCGGCTTCCATCTCCTCGTCCTGTCCCCGGCGTTCCGACAGCAATTGGCTCCGAGAGTTCCCCGCACGATCTCGCGGAATAGACAGGTGCACCCGTCCCGGCCCCAAACAATTCAGGAGCCGAGGTCGACACCCATTCCGATAGTTGGTGGCGGTCTCAGCCCGTTCGCATCGCGACCGGTTCAGCTGCTCAGTCAACTCAGCCTCCAAGTGTCAGCGCCGATGCTATAAGTCCTACAATCACCGAACTGAAAAGTCCCCTGAACACCGAGTCACAATGTCCCTTCACTGATCATCCAGATGGAGGAGGGACAGATGCTGCGAAGGGAGGACGTGATGGTGATTCAGGCGTGAG
>PHGD01000046.1 GCA_011090425.1 Nitrospira sp. LK70
AGCAGGCAATTGGGACCACTGATGGTCGGTCGCCAAAAACCCGACGCACACAGTTGGCCCAGGAGCGACGATCGTCGAGCGACGCGACCCACAGGTCGAGTCAATATAGCTACAACAGTGTCCAAGAAATCGGGAGCGGTACACAGCTAGTTCCATAATTATTTGAGCACCCATAATTAAGTTATATGTATTAGGCTAGAACAATGAAATTCCCAAGATTAGACTATGTTTCAGTTGAAGAATGGCTTTTGTCTTATGTTAAGGGCCGAACGGTTCTCCACTTGGGATGTGCCGGTGATCTTCTTCAGCATGGCGAGGATGCCTGTTTGCACTATCGGCTTTCACAGGTCTGCACGACTTTATGCGGGATTGAGATTGATAAGACAGCTTTGGAGACGGTTAAGGCGTGGGTTCCTGAGGACAAGGATGGTCGTATTCGTTACTTTTGTGGGGATGTTGCAGACCTGGACAACTTGGGTATCAGGCAAAAGTTCGGAATCATTATAGCTGGTTCAATAATTGAGCATCTCTCAAATCCCGGCTTGATGCTTCAGCACATGCGATCATTTTGTCAGGAGGATGGGAAAGTCGTCATTATTACTCCGCATGTCTTCGGCCTTATCCAGTTTATTCGGGTCGCATTAAAAGCTGATGAAGCCGTCAATCGTGAGCATACCTGTTGGTTTTCTATCGCGACCTTGACCGAACTATGCTCGCGCTATGGATTGAGGCCTATTGAGTGGTACACGGGCTATGGTTGGCAACCGCCAAGCCTCAGGTGGCGGATTCAAAGAACTTTCGGTGTACCTTTCTTCAGAGCTTTTCCGCGTCTTGGTGGTAGCCTCATCGGTGTATTTGTCCCATGCTGAAAGTTCGCGTCCGGTAAACAACGTGTTGCCGTCCCTTCAAAATTCGTAGCGTATTCAACAGATGACTACGGGCCTAGTCTTCAAACAGAGTTACCTCACGACCCCGATGCGCCCCTACCTTCGTCCTCGCGATACCGAATGAAAACTTAAAAATGCTGGCAATCAGGTCACGTCTCTTGTACGGTCAATAGCGTTCAGGTTCTATCCCGCACATTGCGCTACATGCCATGGTGCTCTTGTCCTCCCATGCAATATAAGGTTGCCGTCCTCCAGTACCGACTACTTCATTACCGGATCGATTTCTTTAATCGCTTGCGGGAATTGTGTTTGGATCGGAATATCGATTGCCATCTCGTTCACGGACAGGCCACTTCGAACGAGAAGAGCAAGAACGACGAGGGGACATTGCAGTGGGCGGACAAGACTCATAACGCCTTTGTTCGTGTCGGCGACCGAGATATTCTCTGGCAACCCTTACCCGATTCCGTTCGCGATGCCGACCTGTTCGTCATTATGCAGGAGAACCGGATCTTGTCGAATTACCCTCTCATACTACGGGACAAGCTTGGTGGTCCTAAGGTTGCGTATTGGGGACATGGCGTTAATTTCCAAAGTCACGCCCCAGGTGGTTTGCGCGAACGATGGAAGCGCTTTCTAGTCAGGCAAGTAGACTGGTGGTTCGCCTATACGGATCTTACGGCTGAAATCGTTTGCTCCGCAGGCTTTCCAACGGAGAGGGTGACCTGTTTGAACAATGCTATTGATACCAAGGCATTCAGTAAGACAGTCGAATCAATTTCGCATGAAGAGCTGGCTGAAATCAGAAGGGGGCTGGGACTTGATGACCATTCACGAGTGGGGATATTTTGTGGGTCGCTGTATCCAGATAAACGCCTGGATTTGTTAGTCGAGGCTGCAGCGAGAATTCGCAACAAGGTGAAAGATTTTCACGTAATCGTTATTGGTTCAGGTCCGACAAGAGACGTTATTGATCAAGCGGCTAAGAAGTATCCCTGGCTACACCCGGTGGGTGTGAAATTCGACCGGGAGAAAGCGGGGTACTTCAAATTGGCGGAAATCATGTTGAACCCAGGTGCTCTCGGCCTACATATCCTTGATGCATTTAGTGTTGGTCTACCCGTGGTTTCAACCTCTAATGCCAGACATGGCCCAGAAATCGCATATCTTCAGAATGGAGCGAACGGCGTTCTTACAGGAGACGCAGTCCAGGAATATACCGATGCAGCAACTCGGGTATTGAACGACACTCTCTGGCGACAGTCTCTCTCTGCCAATGCTCTGGCGTCTAGCAAAAACTATACGGTGGAAAAGATGGCGGAGCGGTTTGTGGATGGAGCGGCCAGATGCCTTACTATGAAAAAATACCGGTAATATAGCGAACGCGTTACTGCCCGCTGCAGAGAGATGTTAAGGTGTTTTGGTAAAAGAACGGTTTTTCACCGACTAGAGGCTTGGGTTGAGCTCAAAAAGGGAGATAGATGACGACTCGGGGAGCAGGATATCTCTTAGGCATCCCGATTGACCGCAAATCTCTTTCGTCGGTCATTGAAGAGTCGTTCCAAGCAGTTGAGCTGAAGACTTCGCAGCGAGTCTTTGTCTGCGCCAACCCTCATTCATTGATAGTTGCGCAGTATGACAGGAATCTTAAATCCGCTTTGACTCATGCTGATCTTATCGTAGCCGATGGAGTCGGAGTGTCATTCATGGCACGGCTGGTCGGCGTGAAGATTGGTCCACGAATTACAGGAACCGATTATTTCCACAGTCTTCTGAATGCACTGCAGCAACGTGGGGGTGGACGTGTCTTTTTCTTTGGTTCGTCGCAGCAGGTTCTTGACCGTATTGCAAAACGTTTTGCCAGCGATTTTCCATCCCTGACGCTCTGTGGTGCGTTGTCTCCGCCATTTGGAGAGTGGAGCGAGTTGGAGAATCACCGAATGGTGGAAGTAATCAACGAGGCTAAACCCGATGTTCTCTGGGTCGGCATGACGGCGCCGAAGCAGGAAAAATGGGTGGAGATCAATCGTCGGGAGCTCAATGTTCAGGTGATCGGTTCGATCGGTGCGGTATTTGACTTTTACGCTGGAACTTATTCACGAGCTCCTAAATGGGTCTGTAACATCGGCTTGGAGTGGGCCTATCGATTCATCCTTGAGCCTCGCCGCATGTGGCGACGCAACCTCGTGTCCGCACCAAAGTTTGTGTGGTTAGTGCTTCGTCGACACATCTTCCGTGGAGATACCACTCTGACAACTACAGATGGGTCGAAGCAGGAAGAAATTGCCCACCACGGCGAGAAAAAGCTGCCTAGCTCATGACTGAACTTGCAGGGTGTGGCTCACCGGTTTGGAATTGTGATGCTTTGTGTTCCCCGTCGCTAGTGCTGTGCCGGCGACGTCATGGTGTTTCTATCTGTCGCTCTTTACAGATTTGAACACGGCTGCAGCAACATAGACACAGTTGCTGCATTTGGTCTCCATCGTCTTCCTTAGTTTTCAGCGACATGCAAACTTTATTGAATGGTCTGGGATTTGCTGGACGATTCCTCGTTTATACGTGTCCCTAATGAACTAACCTCTAGAAGGAGCGGCGACATGCGGATGATGAAACGATGGCTTAGGAGAGGACTTATCCTGCCGGCTGCTGCGGTGTGTGCTTTTTCGGTTTCGATCAGTGCAGCGCAAGCGGCTCTGGTGACCTATTCGTTCACCGGTAGTATCGACAACATTGCTCCCAAGGATACAATCTCCGGCCTCTTTCGATTTGACAATGCGACGGGGGGGAGCGGTGGCGTTTATAATGGCGCAGTAACGGGCTTCACCCTGAAGATAGAGGGGCTCGGGCACAACTCGTTTTTCGCCCCTGGTGCCAATGCTGTGACGATTTCACAGAACATGCCGCTCGCGAGTGGTATTGTCGACCGCTGGGCGTTGGTGACCGCTGCCACCGGTGACGTGATCAGTGGTACCACCGCGCCATTCAATTTCGATCTTCGTCTCGACCACAATGGCGGGGGGTTGTTTACCGACACGAGCCTTCAAGATCCGCCAAGCTTGAGCAGTTTGAATGGCGGTCGTGCGCAATGGCGGCTCTTTTTCGAGGATGTCAACGGCAATCCATCCGTGTATCTCGGATCGATCAGTAGCCTGACCGCTGTACCGTTACCGGCGGCGGTGCTGTTGTTCGGAGCAGGGCTTATCTCCCTGGTGGGTTTGGGAGCCGGAGGGTTGAGAAATCTCCGAGCGTCCAAGGTCTAGTCGTCTCGTTTCTGACGGGCTTGATACTTCGATCGTGGTATCAAGCCCGTTGCTTCTGCGGAGTCGATCGATAGCTGGAAAGTTGCCAGGGAAAGTGTCGCCCCGCTCTTCAGAATCGGTTTAGCTCGCTCCTCTAACTCCTAATCATCGTGTGAGTAATTCACGCTCATGACCGGCACACGTTCCTTTCTTCTCACCTCAGTCCTGATTGTCGCGCTATTGATCTACATGTACGCGGAGAGTCTTGCCTTCTTGTTCATCCGTTGGTTTGGCACCGATGACTATAGCCATGGCATCTTTGTGCCTTTCATCAGTGCCTTCTTGATATGGCAATCTCGAAATCGTCTATTGCAGGTGCCGAGGAATAAATCATGGTGGGGACTTGTCGTGATCACCGCGGGGCTTTTTCTGTATGTCGTGGGCGAATTGTCCACGCTGTTTGTGGTCCTGCACGCCTCTTTGTGGATTGTGATGGTCGGGTTGGCCGTTACGCTCCTCGGGATTCGTGGGACAAGAGCCATCGCTTTCCCTCTTGGCTATCTTCTGACCGCCATCCCGCTGCCGACGTTTTTCTACGCGGGTCTTTCGAGCCAACTTCAACTCTGGTCCTCATCGCTCGGGGTTGGTTGTTTGCAGCTCGTCGGGGTGATGGCCTTTCAGGAAGGTAATGTCATTGATCTGGGGCCTGTGCAGCTTCAAGTAGTGGAGGCGTGCAGCGGCATTCGCTACCTGCTTCCGTTGATTTCTCTCGCCTTGCTCTGCGCCTACTCATTCAACGACCAGATGTGGAAACGAGCGGTCCTAGTGCTGTCGGCCATTCCGATCTCCATCGTGACCAACGGCTTTCGGATCGGCATGATCGGAGTGCTCGTCGAGCTCTACGGGAAAGGAGCGGCGGAGGGCTTCTACCATCTGTTCGAGGGATGGGTCGTTTTCATGGTGAGCTTCGGACTGTTGCTCATGGAAATGAGCCTCTTAGGAAAGCTAGGAGTGGCTGTGCCGCGGCAATCATGGTCTGAGCGACTGACGTTGAGACATCAGGAGTTGGACGCTGGGCGCGAAGTCGGACTCGAGAATCCAGCAGGCAACGTCTTCTCACCGGGACCGGCCTATCTCTGCAGTGTGGCTCTGTTCGCGCCCTTCACGTTGTTTTCGACCACGGTCATGGACCGTGAGGAGGTTCCCCCTCCACGAGCCACATTTGTCGATTTCCCGATGCAGATCGATGGATGGCAAGGTGAACCCGCTCCACTCGAAAAGCAATACATCGATGCGCTTCGATTCGATGATTATGTGCTTGCCGATTATCGTTGGGGCACTCAGCATCCCGTGAATTTCTATGCGGCGTACTATCGGTCACAGCGGAAAGGGCAGTCGGCTCATTCGCCTCAGAGTTGTCTGCCGGGCGGCGGATGGGAAATAGGGTCGTTGACGCAGCAAGAATTATCGATGTCACCAGGGGTGACGGGACCACTCAGGGTCAATCGGGCCGTAATCCAGAAGGGCGAACAGAAGCAAATCGTGCTGTACTGGTTCAAACAACGAGACCGAAACCTCACGGACGAATATCTGGTGAAGTTGTATTTGCTGTGGGATGCATTCTCGAGGCAACGAACTGATGGAGCGCTGGTGAGACTGGCTTCGCTCGTTGGTCCCGGTGAATCCGAGGCAGTTGTGGATCAACGTCTACAGGAATTGGCGATTGCGGTGGGGCGGGAGCTGACCAGGTTTGTACCGAACTGAACCAACACAGGTGAGGATGCGGGGACCAATCCATGGTGAATGAGCTGTTCTTTAGCTTCATGACGGCGCTACTTCTGTCCATGGCGCTGATTCCTCCGTTACGGCTGGCAGCCGAACGATTTCAGGTGATGGATCTGCCCGGAGGACGAAAAGTGCACGAGCATCCCATTCCACGGGTGGGGGGACTTGCCTTCGCCATCGGTGCCTGCGCTTCGATTGCCTGGTGGGTTCCGAAAGATGCGATTGCGCTATCGGTTCTGGTCGGCGGCGTCATTCTCGTGGGGTTCGGACTATGGGACGACCGTGTCGATCTTAGCTATCGAAGCAAACTCGTAGGGCAGCTGATTGCCGCCCTTGCCGTTGTCTTGGGCGGTGATATCTGGTTTACCTCACTTCCCTTCTTACCGGATGTGGAAGTACCGGCATGGGCTGGGATGTGTGTGACCGTCGTGTTTCTTATCGGAGTATCAAACGCGGTGAATCTGACGGATGGATTGGATGGACTAGCAGGAGGGTTATCGTTCATAACGCTCAGCGGGATTGCCTATTTGGCCTATCTATCTAATGATTCGATCGTCCTTATCCTTACGGTTCCCTTTCTTGGGGCGCTCTTGGGGTTCTTGCGTTACAACACGTACCCGGCTCGCATTTTCATGGGAGACGGCGGCAGCCAATTATTGGGATTCATCATGGGGGTATTCGCCGTTCTCCTGACGGATTCGTCACGAGGGCCATTCAGTCCGAGCCTTGCTCTTTTTCTATTGGGGCTGCCGTTTTTGGATACCCTTGGTGTGACCGGACAACGGCTGGCTGAAGGCCGTTCTCCGTTCATCGGCGATCGGGCGCACATTCACCACAAACTGCTTCGCTTTGGGTTCACGCATTATGAGGCTGTGACCGTCATTTACGTGATCCAGGCAGGGATGTTGGGCTTGGCGTATGTACTGCGATGGCAGTCCGACCTCTTGCTCCTTCCCCTTTACCTCATGATTGCAGGATCAGTCTTGATGCTGTTCGTTGCAGCAGGGCGCGGCCTTCTTCCCAATCTCACTCCACAAAGCGACCATTTTCTATCCAATGTGGCCGTGACGCGATTGACGAATGGCCCCTGGCTGACGGATCTGCCGATGCAGTTTTTGGCCGTGACCGTCCCATGTTTCCTCATTGCCCTGGTGTTTGTCCCATCGAATGTGCCGACCGATGTCGGCTACCTGTCGATCATCATATTCGGGGTTGTGTTGCTCGGCCTCTCGCTTTCTCCTCGAGCCGCGCCGTACTTTGTCCGTGGCGGACTCTACGTGGGCACCACGTTTCTGCTGTATGTCTACGATGGGTCGCGAGCGAGCACGTTATCTGCCGTCACGATGGCGCACAACGCATTCTTCGTCGTGGTCGCTGTCATGGTGTTATTGAGTCTTCGATTCAACCAGGAGAACCGGTTTCAGACGACACCGCTCGACTACTTAATGGTCTTCTTGGCCGTCATGTTCCCGCTACTTCCGGAGGTCAGCGCCGATATCTCGCACCTGGGGGTCTTTGCCGCAAAATTGATGGTGCTCTTCTTTGCCTTCGAATTGTTGCTCCATGCATTTTCCAGTCGTGTCCGACAGTTGGGATTCGTTTCGCTCTGGATCCTGTTCGGACTCGGAATTCGGATTTTGTTGTAGCAAATCGAGTTACGTAATAACCTAGGTTTCATGCCAAGGGCATTCCAATACAACAGACGTGGGTGGACTTTCAGTATGTACGTGAGGACCGGCGTCGTGATTCTGTCGGTGGTCGCATGGACGGCTTGTGGTGGTCCCGAGGAGAGAAAGGCAAAGTACTTCGCTCGCGCCAGTGAGTACATTCAGGCGGCCAACTATCCCAAGGCGCGTGTCGCCATCAGAAATGTGCTGAAAATAGACCCAAAGGATGCGGAAGCCTATGTCCTGTTTGCCCGTGTTGAGGAAAAGGAAAAGAATTGGCGTAACGCGGTCCAGCTCTATCAGGAAGCTGTCCGGCTGGATCCAGGTCACACCGCAGCGTTGATTACGTTGGGTAAGTACTACCTGGAAGCCAGGTTGACCGAACAGGTGGTGGAAACGGCAGATACGGTTCTGAAGAAGGAGCCAAAGCATCCTCAAGCGAATGCACTGAAGATCGCCTCACAGGCGATGACGAAGGAAGCTGTTCCTTCGGCGATTCTTAAAGCGGAGGCACTCGCGAAAGAGTTTCCAACAGAACCGGATGTCGCCATCCTTCTTGGCACGTTGTACGACCAGCGCCGACGCTATCGTGATGCCGAGGCCACGTTACGACGCGCGCTGGGTGCTCATCCGAAAGATCTGGATCTTCTGAACAACTTGACTAGAGTTTTGACACAGGCGAACGACGTCGACGGCGCGGAGACGGTTATTCGTCGAATGATTGACGCCGAGCCTGAGTCCATCGACCATCGGCTGAGGCTCGTTCGCTTCTACGTCCAACAGGCTGCCTACGATAAAGCGGAAGCAGTTCTACGCAACGCGGTGGCGCTTGATCCGAACAGCGAGCAGCGCCGCCTTATCTTGGCCGATTATTTTATGAGCAGGAAAGATGTTGCGTCTGCCGAACGAGTCTTGCTGGAAGCCGTCACACAGTTGCCGCATTCGAGCCAACTTCAGTTCGGGATTGCCACGATTTACAGGAAGGCCGGACAAGACGCAAAAGCACATGAGCGCTACGCCGCATTGGTTCAAGAGTACAAGGATAAGCCGGCCGGGTTGGAAGCCAAGGTGAAGTTGGCGGAGATGGACTTTCAGGCCGGCAGGCAGATCGAAGCTGAGCGGCAAGTGCAGGAGGTATTAGGAGACAACCCCCGTTCTTCGGATGGCCTGACACTTGTAGGACGTATGGCGTTAGCCAGACGGAATGGAAAAGATGCGGTTCAGGCTTTTCGCACGGTCTTACATGATCAGCCTGAATTGGCAACAGTTCATTTTCTCCTTGGCCAGGCCTATCAGCTCACCGGAGAGACCAACCTTGCGAAAGAGAGTTTTGAGCGGGCCGTGGCTCTGTATCCTGACCAGGTCGATGCCAACCGGTCCCTTGCAGTACTGGAGAGTAGAAACGGCCGTTACCAGCAGGCACGTGCTCGGCTGGAAGACTTGCTCAAACAACGTCCCGATGATGTCGCTGCCCTCGATATGCTGATGACGCTGGACTTGGTGATGAAAAACTGGTCTGGAGCAGAACAGACGTTGGGGCGGATCCGTCGCGTCGCAGCCGAGAGTCACGTGGCCTTAATGGCGGAAGGACGACTGTACGAGGCACAACGTCGTTTGAATGACGCGATGAACGCCTATGGGCGTGCGACGGCGTTGGTTCCAAACGAACCCGAACCTCTCCTGTCTCTCGTGAAGCTTGAAGTGGCTCTAGGTCACAAGGTCCGATCTCAGGCGCGAATGGAAACGCTCCTCGCGGCTCGTCCGGACCATCCGTTCGCCCACGGATTGCTGGGAGAAGTATTGTCCCTGTCTGGAGCGCATGAAGCAGCGGTGCCTCACTATCGCGAAGCCGTGCGACTGCACCCAAAGTGGGTGACGCCTTGGCTTAACTGGGCCACGTCGGTTTCTAGGAAGAACCCGGATGTGGCCGTACAGGTGTTACAGGAGGGGCTTAAGGCCAACCCCGATAGTGAGGAGTTGCACATGCTCTTGGCCTCTGTACAGTCAGAGCAAGGAGAGATCGATCTTGCGATGGACGCCTATGAGACGACCTTGCGGCTAAATCCTCGCAACGTACTGGCGGCGAATAATCTGGCCGTCTTGCTCGTGGACCACAAGGGCGATCCGTCAAGTCTGCAAAAGGCCTTCGCGCTCAGCCGAGATTTTGAAAAAGAGGCGCCGCACCCGCTCTTTATCGATACCCTCGGCTGGGTGCGATTCCGAATGGGGCAATCGGAGGAGGCGACGCGGTTGCTGAGAGATGCCGTCTCCAAATCACCCGACCTTGCTGTCCTGAATTATCATCTTGGGATGGCATTCCTTCAGTCTGGTAAACGCACCGAGGCCCGTACCTATCTTTCAAAGGCACTGAAGAATTCCGATTCGTTCGAAGGACGGCGAGAGGCAAAGCAAGCCCTCGCGCAGATAAGGGGATAGGAAGAATTCATGTCTCGATCAGTGCGATCAATGGTGAAGGGGGTACTGATGGCCACGGCTGTCGCGATCGCGGCGATGCCTGCTTATGCCGGCGATGCGATGACTGTCGGGCTGGTGTCGCAGGTCGAACCAGGATATCGCCTCGGCGCCGAGGATATCATATTGGTTTCGGTGTGGAAGGATGAACAGCTGACGCGAGAAGTCGTCGTCCGTCCGGACGGGATGTTTTCGTTTCCCCTCGTCGGCGATATCCAGGCTGAAGATCGAACCGTCGAGGACATTCGTGCCGACCTCGTGAAGCGGCTGACAAAGTATATTCCGAATGCCAATGTTTCGGTCGCAGTCACAAAAGTCATCAGTTACAAGGTGTATGTCGTCGGCCGAGTGAATAAGCCGGGTGAGTATTTGATCGGCCATTACACCGACGTGCTGCAGGCGCTCAGTCTTGCCGGTGGACTGACTCCGTTTGCCGCGGAGAACGATATTAAAGTTTTGCGGCGGGTGAGGGGAGAACAACATGCCATTCCCTTTCGATATGGAGATGTACGGAAAGGCAGGGATTTGGAGCAGAATATCATGCTGCAGCGCGGTGACGTCGTCATGGTCCCGTGAGCGTCGTGCTCATGCACCAGAGCTGCAGATGGAGAGACCGGAGTTGGCATACCGTCTACGCTCTTTCCATGGTGGCGATCGTTGCATGTCAGATGGCGCCGCGAAGCGAGGCTGCCGAATGGTCACTCTCGCCATCAATCGGAGTCAGCGGCGTTTATAACAGTAACTTGCTGTTGACCCCGCTGCCTCACTCTAAGAGTTACGGCTATTGGATTACACCGGCAGCGGAGTTTGCGGGGAAAACTGAACGTCTGGAGGTAAGCAGCCGGATCGCTACGGATTTCGTGGGATACTTCGGTGGAGAGGACAGACAGTTTACGAATGTCTTTGCTCCCTTGTCGGTGCGATATCAGACTGAAAAGGATCTCATAGGTTTCAACGGTGGGTTCATCCGCGACAATACGTTGCTCGGGGAATTACAGGAGACCGGGGTTGTCTTGCAGTTTACTCAGCGTAATCAATGGACCGCGAATCCTACGTGGACGAAACGATTGACCGAAAAGCTGTCATTGCAATCTAGCATACGGTTTTCCGACACCACATATGAGGGCGACAGATTGGTTGATTACCGATTGGTGGGAGGTTCGGGGGGATTCCTGTATCAACTTTCGGAGCGTGATCAACTCCAGCTTTCCGGAACCTACATCGATTTCCACACGACCGATTCGCCATCCCCGTTTCGAGCCGATTTCCCCGGGATCAATATGAGCCTCACACATGCCTTTTCTGAATCACTCACAGGAACCGTGTACGGCGGTCCCAGGTTTTTGTCTACGAGCTCGCACTCACCGGTCGGCGACATCATGACGAGCGATACGGTGTGGCTGGCAGGGGCCAGTATGACGAAAAGATTTGAGAGAGTTTCGTTGCGAGCCTCGTTGTCTCGGGACCTTCTTCCAAGTGGGCTGGGATTACTCCTTGAGACCGATCGAGGAGAAGCCTCCGCGTCATACGATGTCTCGGAGACTCTGGCCTGCTCCGTAACTGTCGTCGGAATCCTCACGTCGGGAACGACGAACGCGGTCATCGGGGGAGTATATCCGGATAGCAGGTATGTCAGTGTTACGCCGAAACTCTCCTGGAAGTTTCTCGAATGGTGGCAGGCGGAGGTGTCATATATGTACCGATGGCGCGACACCGACAGTGCCATCGATTCAGCTCAATCCCACGCGACGACGTTCATGGTGACCTATTATCCACCAAAACTTTCCTACTCCTACTGAGGCTATGGCACAGACACAGGTTTCGCCACAGACATCCGGACCCGGCATGAGCTTGAAGGACTACATCACGGCTTTTCATCGCCGTCGCAAGCTTATCCTCCTGACCGGTCTGGGACTCTTGGCGTCGTCCCTGACGGTGGCATTTCTCTGGCCGCCGACCTATAAGTCGACTGCGACCATCTTGATCGAGGAGCAGGAGATTCCATCCGACCTCGTACGATCGACGATTACGAGTTATGCCGATCAAAGAATTGAGACTATCAAACAACAGGTCATGAGCCGAACGACCCTCTGGAAGGTGGTCGAACGGTACGATCTCTACCACGATCAACGGAAGAACAGTCCGACCGAAGAAATTGTCAAACGCTTCGCCAAGGACCTCGAGGTGGAAGTGATCAGTGCCGACGTCGTAGATAAACGCACACAGCACGCGACCAAGGCGACCATTGCCTTTACGGTGGCGTATCAAAATCGCTCTCCGGAATTGGCGCAGAAGGTGGCGAATGAGCTGACCAGCTTGTTCTTGGGCGAAAACCTGAAGAGCCGCGAACGCCAAGCCCAGGAAACCACCTCGTTTCTCCAGCAAGAAGCAGAAAATCTTGCTCGCCACATCAGTGACATCGATGAAAAGATCGCCGCGTTTAAACAGCGAGCCAACGGGGCACTTCCGGAGTTGATGCCGTTGAATCAGCAGTTGCTGAACCAAGCCGAGCGTGAATTGATGGACGTCGACCAGCAGGTCCGAAGCCTTGAAGAACGCAAAACCTATCTTGAAGGGGAATTGGCGACGATCAAACCGAATACGCCCATCTTATCCGTGACCGGCGAGCGCATTTTGGATTCAACTGAGCGCTTACGCGCACTTCTAGCGGAGTATGCCGGCGCCACGGCCAATCTGTCGCCGGATCATCCCGACATGATCAAGATGAAACAGGAGATCGATGCATTGCAAAAAGAGACCGGACAGGTCCCCGATGCAGAGGAAGCCTCGAAGCGACTCATCGATGCGCGCGCGGCATTGGCCGCCGACTTAGAACGGTTGGGAAACGAGCATCCGGACGTTCTGCAGACTCGGAGAAAAATCTCCGCTCTGGAGCTGGATATCCATCGCCTCAGCGCCGTTCAAAACAAGGTGATCAATCAGCGTCCGGAAAATCCCGCCTATATCAATCTCCAGGCTCAGTTGAATTCCGCAACATTCTCGTTGGAAGCATTGCGAAAAACCCGTCTGGACATCAAGCGTCGGCTGCAAGAGTATGCGACACGCCTTGAAAAGGGGCCGGAAATTGAACCGGAGTATCTTGTTCTGACAAGGGATCGAGATACATCCGGACAAAAATATCAGGACATTCGATCAAGGTTGTTGGAGGCGAAGGTGGCCGAAGGTTTGGAAGTCCAACGGAAGGGGGAGCGCTTTTCCCTCATTGATCCACCGAGTCTTCCTGAAAAGCCTTATAAGCCGAACCGTTTGGCCATCGTACTACTTGGTTTCATTCTTGCCGTCGGTGGGGGAGCCGGCTTGGGGGCTGCAGCCGAGTCGCTCGACCATTCGATTCGGACGCCCGATCAACTGGTCGCCCTGACGCAGCATTTTCCCTTGGCGGTGATTCCCTTTATGCCGAACGAAGCAGATGTGTCCCACGCGCAATTGCGACGACGAATCGTTCAAAGTGCGGGGATCGGCGCGTTGGGAACCGTTCTGTTGCTCCTTCATGTATTCGTAGTCCCTTTGGATGTGCTGTGGTTTGCCACGCTGAGACAGTTGGGTATGGAGTAAGCAAAAAGGAACCATGGATCGTATTCGTACCGCGCTTGACCTGTATAGAGGTTTCAAAGGTTCTTCGTCTGACGGCGAGAGCCCGAAGCGGGCTGCCAGGCAATCGGTGCCGCCGCCGATCACCTATACCAGAACCAGATCGCTGAGCATTCCTCATGCGGTGCTACACAGGCATAGAGTCATGGCGGCTCATCGCAAAGGACCGTTCGTCGATGCGTACAAGATCCTCCGAACACAGGTTACGCAGCGATTGCGAGAGAACGGGTGGAATGTGGTGGGAGTGACGAGCCCAGGTTACGGCGAGGGTAAGACGCTGACTGCCGTCAATTTGGCCGTGAGTCTGGCCATGGAAACAACCCAGACGGTGCTTCTGGTCGACTCGGATTTGCAGGATCCCACCGTACATCAGGTCTTCGGCTTGAAAGACTGTCTCGGCCTTGCCGACTATTTGCTGGATGATCAGCCGGTCGAAGATCTGCTTCTTCACCCCGGTATCGGGCGGTTCGTCTTGCTGCCGGGGGGGCGGGCGATCTCAAACTCCACCGAGATTTTGACCTCGCCCAAAATGGTGGCCCTCGTGGAGGAGTTGAAGCATCGGTATCCCTCCCGAGTCGTTATATTTGATCTCCCTCCATTGCTCCATACGGCGGATGTCTTGGCCTTCTCCCCCTACACAGACGCCCTTCTCATGGTGGTTGAGGAGGGAAAGACGACGAGTGAAGAGCTGCAGCGGGCTCTGGCGCTGGTCAAGAATTCTCGCCCTGTTCTGGGAACGGTGTTGAACAAGGCCGGCCGATCGTCTCTGACCCTTGCAGAGATGAGGACCATGTTGGCCACCTAGATCCAGATGTCGGTCATTGAGCGGCGTAATCATGTACGAAGCATTTTATCGGTTCAAAGCTAAGCCATTCGCGCTCCTGCCGGACAGCGGTTTTCTCTATCCTGGCTCGGAGCACCAAACTGCCTACTGCCTCCTGGAGTACGGCATTCTGAGCCAGGCGCCGTTCATGGTGCTTACGGGCGATCCAGGCATGGGGAAGACCTCCCTTTTGCAAAAGCTCATCGTTGAGCATGGAAGCAAGCATAAAATCGGGTTGGTCACCAATGCCCGTTACGATATTGAGCAGCTCTTGCCGTGGATTCTGTTGTCCCTTGGGTTAAGCACCAAGCGGCTTGACCCGATCGAGGCCTACCATATCTTTTCAGAGTTTCTGTTCCAGGAGTCGAAACGTTCGCGACGGGTCATTCTCATCGTTGATGAGGCCCAAAGTTTGGGCGTGGAGCTGCTTGAAGAACTGCGGCTGTTGTCCAACATGAACGACGGCAAGACTCTGAAGCTGCAGATCATCCTTTCAGGCCAACCTGATCTCCATACGTTGCTCCAACGTATGGAGATGGCTCAATTCGCACAGAGGATCGTCGTCGACTGTCATCTGAAACCGTTCTCTGACATCGAGACCGCCAACTGTATTCGGCATCGAATACGAGTCGCCGGTGGACAGCCGTCTCTCTTTACGAACGGAGCTTGTGCATTGGTGCATCGATTGAGCCAAGGGAACCCGCGACTGATCAATCAGGTATCGGATATCGCCTTGACCTACGGGTATGCCGAACAAGCAAGCATCATTACTTCCAAGTTGGTGGCCCAAGCAGCCCTTGATCGGAGCAAGGGAGGAATCCTTCCCTTGGCGGCGAAAGAGGAGTTGGCCGGACTTGCCGCGGCGTCGGAAGATCCCTCGGAAATGGATGATCCGATTTCGAGCCCAGGGGATACTACTGCGTGTGCAGAATCGTCCGCCGACCATCTGATGACCTCTCCGGACGAGGACTATACGAGCGCGATGGCGCTCGAAGAGGAAGGGCGATTGAAAGAGGCAGTAGAGTTGTTTCATTCAGCGACTAGAGACAAATCAATGTGGTTCAAGGCCAATTCACACATCGGATTCTGTTACGTCAAGATGAACGAGCACCATGCCGCGATACAGGCGTTTCGCACTGCCTTGGAGGATCCCACGGCTCAGCAGCAAGATGTCCTTGATGTGCTCTATCTATTGGGGCGCAGTCTTGAAACCATCGGGAGGGTCGACCAGGCGCTGGAAGTCTATCATCGCGTCAACCAGGTAACCCCAACCTTTAGAGATGTCGCCGATCGGGTACGAGGGTTGGAGCGGACGCTGAAGCAATTGAGTCACAAGGGAAAATCCGTCAACGAAAAATATTTTTGGTTCAGTAGCGTCGTGGATCATGTCCACCGCTTTCTCATCGGCGGCCAGAAGTAGGAGGATTACAAGCGAATCATGTCGGATTCGATCAAGAACCCAGCCGACCATGAAGTGAGATCTGCGGAACGCTATGAACGGGGGCTTGCGCTGAAAAAAGCCGGGCTGCACAAGGCCGCGATCGAGCAGTTAGAAATGGTTGCTGTCGATCCCCAATGGGCCGTGAAGGCGTACGCCCAGATCGGGCTGTGCCATAAATTGTCCGGCCGTTATGAGGAAGCCGTCCCGGCCTTGCAGAAAGCTCTCAAAGCCAAACCGGCGTTGCCGAATGAAACCGTTCAGATTCTCTATGTCCTAGGGCGCACGCTGGAATCGTTAGGCCGCGTGGCGGAAGCGCTGGAAGCCTATCGCTGGATCAGGCGGGAGGATGCGGCCTATCGGGATGTCGCTGAACGTATTGAGCGGCTGAGCTCCCGACGACCGACAGTAGCCACGAAAAAGAGCTAGGGCGAAGCGGGCAAGGAAGAGGATCGTAATTCATAGTCGAAGCCTCGCCGCCGAGACCAGAGTGGTGCTCGGCCACTGAGTCGACTACCCACCCATGGAAAACTCGTGTTAATTGCACAGGCTCTCTGTGGTAGGCTCGTTCGCCACTATGCAGAGGAGGTGTTATGGATTGTATTCTGATTCGCCACGGGATCGCCGTAGAGCCTGATGAGTGGGAAGGGGCGGAGGAGAATCGCCCTCTCACCGAAAAGGGAAAGAATCGCACCAGGCAGGTTGCCGAAGGGTTGGCTGCGCTCGACTGTAAGCCGACCCACCTATTCACGAGTCCCTTCGTGCGGGCGTACGATACAGCGAGGCTGGTACGCGCTGTCGTCTGTCCGACTGTGAAGGTCGAGACACGGGAAGAGTTGGCGGTCGGAGCAAAGGCTGAGCTGCTGGTCGGATTGTTCCACACTCTCCCGTCGGATGCAGTGGTGCTCTGTGTGGGGCATGAACCTCAGCTCGGTGAAGCGGTCAGCCTGTTGCTCTGTGGAAAAACCCTTCCGAACTTTCCACTTAAGAAGGCCGGGGCCGCCTATCTTGAGATCGCAGACGGTCTTAGACCTGGCCAGGGTCGGCTGTGCTGGCTGCTTCAGCCGATGCAGCTACGTGCCATAGGCAAGCGAATGCACGGCAAGACACGGCTGGGACAGGATTAAGGCGGCACCGTTTCGGTACCGATTGTGGGTTTGGGGTTCTGCAACACCGGGAGGATACATCCTCGGAGCTCGTCCTGAATCTCTTCGGGAGATTTTCTTGCATCGACGACACTGAAGCCAAACTCCATCGCCATCTTGTCGAATTCTTCTATCAGCAACGATTGATATTTTTTGAAACTATCGTAGAGGTCAGCTCCGAGACGGAGGTCCATTCCGGATTCCCAGTAGTTCATCCCAGTCGTCTCGATGACTCGAAGGGCCAGGGTTTCAACATCGATCCGCAGGTAACAAACCAGGTCGGGAATCAACGCAAACCCAAACACGTCGCGGATCCATTTGCGGTCGGCGCTCCGCACGAAGTCACGCGCGAACGCCGTGTAGATATAGCGATCCGCCAAAACCACGAATCCTGATCGTAGAGCGGGAATGACCTGGTGCTCGAGGCGATCGGCAAAATCCGTCGCATAGAGCAGGCTGAGCGACCAACGGTCGAGGATATTGCCGGCCTTCGCCATTTCGATGGTCTTGGACATGAGGTTGGAACGAGTCCAGCCGGTCGTCATCACGCCGTACCCCTGCACCTCCAGCCACTCTTGCAGTAACTCGATGTGGGTCGTTCGGCCGACTCCATCGGTTCCTTCAATGGCGATCAACTTGCCTTTCAGATCACTCGGGTCTAGGTACTTCAAACCGTCGCCAAAAAAGCGTGCGTCGGCCATAGGTGCCTCGTCTTGGTTTATAGCCACGGAGCGCTTCTTCCACCAGCGCCCTCATATGTTCCTGCTGGGTCTCGATGTCTTGGGTCGCATCCATCGTCAACAGACCATATTCATCGACGAGCTTGTCGTATTCGGCGAGGATCCGTGATTGAAAGAGTCGGAAACTTTCTGTGATGTCCGGGCTCAGATCCATGTCCATACCGGCTTCATAGTACTTGAAATGGCCACGAGTTCCTCGCGCGAGCCGAGAGATGGCGACTTCGATGGGGACTTTGAAATAAAACGCCATATCCGGCTTGATCGCAAATGCGTAGAGTTTTCGTACCCACTCGTTCGCCACGCCTCGTACCACATCGCGCGCAAACGCCGTATACATATATCGATCGGCCAGGACAAGCATGCCTGCCTTCAGGGGAGGGAGAATCTGATGATAGAGCCGACTGGCGAAGTCTGTGGCATGCAGCAAGCTGAACGTCGTCGGGGTGAGGCTCTTCGATTTTTTCCCTCGTTTGGTGGTTTCTTTCACGAGTGCCGAGGAATTCCATTCGGTAAAGAATACCTTGTGCCCCTTGGACTCGAGCCACTTATGCAGTAGTTGCAGTTGAGTACTTTTGCCTGACCCGTCGATGCCTTCGACGATGATCAACTTCCCCGGGTAAGGGTGACAGGCTGGCTTGAGCAGGTGAGGTTCAGTCATGAGTGATCGGTTTTCAGTAGTCCGGAGAACTGGACACGTCGACGGAAGACCTGCTCGAACAGGTCGGCTCTGCTCTTCGCGGCCCACAATTCCATCTCAGCGTCACCTGTCAAATGAACTTCAATGGTAATCTGTTTCCCGAACTTGACACTCAATGCCTGAACGAGCGAGAAATGCGTCCGATCGAGCCCGTCGGCGATCCGTAGCAACGAGGCAAGGAGCTTGACCACACGTTGCAAGCGAGATGTCAGACAGGCGAATGCTTCGTGCTTCAACGACGGCAAGGCCCGGCGGTGGTAGCGGGCGATGTTGGCGACCACGTCGATTTCCTCGACTGCCAATCCACCCAAGTCACTATGTTTGATGAGATAATACGCGTGCTTGTGATGCTGCCTTGGATTGATGAGATATCCGACATCGTGCAGAATGGCGGCGTACTCCAGCCAGGTGCGCTCTTGCTGCCCCAAGCGATGCTCGCTCTTGGTTTGATCGAACAGACTCAGTGCCAAGTCGGCTACATGCAGGGAATGAGCTTCCGGTGCATGGCAGCGCCGGGCGAGGCCGATCACGTTTCGACGACGAACGTCGGGAATATCGCGTTCAGCTTTCAGCCCTTCTCGGTGCCGTACGATAAAATCATAGATGACACCCTCTCGAATAGCCTTGTCGCAGAGCGTGATCTCGTTGAGGCCGGACCGCTCCAACAGACATCTGAGGACCACGGTGGTCGGCAACAGCGTATCGACCCGTTTGGGGTCTAGACCGGGAATCGCCAAACGAGCCTTGACCGATGACTTCGCCAATTCCGCTTCGAGCGAGCGGATATCCTTCAAGAGAATTGTGGCGAGATTATGCTGTGGCAACGGTCGTCCGGTTTGACGGAGATGAATGACTTCGCCGACATTCGCGGCCATACCGGAGGTGGCGATCAATGACTGAAACGTCTTCATCTTGAATGATCCGAGCGCGTCGCTCAGATGTGCAAGCACGGCATCGTCCAGGGCATGCATCATCAACTCAGACGGCGGAGTCTTGGGAAGGAATTGCTCAACTAAACGGATCGCTCCGAGTTTGAGGCTCTTGCCGTGAATCAAGCCTTCTCGATTTCCCACGATCAATTCCACCGAGCCACCGCCGATATCGACGACCAATGTCGGCCCGTCCGGGAGGGCGATGCTGTGCTTGACACCCAAGAAAATCAGTCGGGCCTCTTCCGTCCCACTGATGACCCGCACCCTCAGGCCCATTTGATCCATGATCAAGGCGACGAAATCACCGCCGTTTTGGGCTTCGCGCACGGCACTGGTCGCGACTGCGACGATGCGTTCGAACCCTTTGTTGCGGGCGAGCGTGACCAACGTCTTAAGGACTTCCAATGCACGGGTCATGGACTCTTCTGAGAGCCGCCTGGTCGCGAACACCCCGTTGCCCAGGCGCGTGATGTCCTTGAAACGGTCGAGTATCTTGAAGCTGGCATCGGGGAGAATCTCAGCCAGCACCATATGAATGGAGTTCGTCCCGATGTCGATGACGGCGAGCTTAGACACAGCAGTTCCCTATGATTGCAGAATCGACGGACCTTAATGAAAGAGGAGGTAGCCTGTCAATAATCAAAGTGTAAACCGTGCGGTACATGCACATGGCAGCTCGGGAGCACGGCGGAGAAGGATTATTTGACGACGAAATGGACGCTCCGGTTTCTCTGTCTGCATTCGTTGGTATACTCAAAACACAGCGGGCGATCTTTCCCATAACTGGTTGTCCGGACATCGATGAAGATCCCCAGTTCTTGAAGGTAGGATTTCACATTCTTGGCTCGACGCTCGCCCAGCACGAGATTGTACGTTGATGTGCCGAATTCATCACCACGCCCTTCCAGGAGGAGGCCTGCCACCCGGTCCTGTTGCAGTTGCTTGGCATCGACCTCCAAGACGCGCATCGCAGCCATCTGGATGGTGACCTGATCAAAATCGAACAGGACGTCGCTCAATGTCCCATCGGAGAGGCCGGTGGCGTTTCGAGACAAGAGCTCTGATTGCATGCCCAGGCTTGTTCGCGAGTCGGTCAGTTGGCCGTCGTCAGGAGGAATCTCTTTAATCGCGGGTTCCTTGATCAGTTCTGCTTGTCCGGACTCTTCGTGACCAGATTCCGATCCCCACCACCCTGTTATTGCGCAACCCTGTATGAGGAGAAGGGTGAAGACGGATAGGGTCGATGCCATGATACCGTGCACCTGTCTCATAGATGGTCCCCAGAGTGAAGGACGAGCCGATCGTTATCGAGGAAGCATCTTCGCTTCTTCATAGATCGGCCGCGTATCTGTGATCGGTTCCCATTGTAAGACTGCCAACGAATCCTCAACGTATTTCGGCACGCGCATGCCGTTTAACACGCAGGTGACTCCGGGCGTACTCGTGAGAAGCCACAGCATTTTTTGTGACAGCGAAGCGGTGCGGTGTGAAGTCGGCAGGAGCGGGTCGATCGTTTGGGCGATGTGACGGGTCTGTGCTTGGCTTCGCAAGGTCGCTTCGCGCCGGAACCCCCGCAGCAGAGTCAGCAGCTCCGGAATGTAGCGTTGACGCCAGCGTTCCCATTGTTCGACCACGTCTCCGGAAAGCTGGTGCGAGAGCAACTGTAAGACTTGGTTGGTGCGTGGGGCGATCATCTGATGCTCAATTTGTTCCCAATGTTCGATCCCCTGTATCTGCCCATGAATACGACGCAGTTCGGCAGACCAATTGAAATAATCTGACGGGGCTGTCTCTGTTCCGGAGGCTGGAATAGTCGGTGAGATGGCAGTACGGTATTCCTGTTCGAGTGCCCCGACCTTGCTCAGCTGTTGATCGACGTCGAGAGGCGGGTCTTCGAGCGGGAGATCCGCCAGCCGCAGCATCCTGTTGTGAGACAACATAGCATTCAATGGTCGATTCACCAAGATGGCGATGTGTTTCTGACGCGCGTACTCAAGGACGGTCTGAGAGCCGGACCGTCCAGTATTGGCGCTAACGGCGGCTCCGGATTCGAAGAGATTCATCGGGCATTGGAGGACTTGAAAGTGATGAGTAGAAGCTCCTACAGATTTGGCGGCGGCTTCGGCCGCTTGGATCATCAGCGACAGAGAGGTGGCCTCCGGATTATCGGCAGCAGACGTGGCGGTGTTGGATGATACACCGTAATAGGCGAGTCGACCTGCCGTGATTTGCGTTTCGAAGTAGACGAACGCCCGCTCGAGTCGACCATAGAAGTCCTCACGAATGTTCTCCAGGTTGTCGTCTCCACGATGCGCCGCCTCTGACAAGAAATATTCGGGATTGTGCAAAAGGCAGATATCGAGCGTTGCAAGCCCAAGCCGATCCAAAGACAGCGTCAGCTGGTCCGCCAAGAATTCCGGATGAATGCAATGCCAAATACCCTCCCCATACTTCACCAGTTCGGGGTAGGGACGGCGCGACCGTTCTTTGGCTTCGGCAAGTTTGAGATTCTGCCCCTGAAGATACCCGATTTTGGAGACGACGATGATTTCGTCACGGCGAACCTCACCCGAGGCAACAAGCTCGGCCAGCACAGACCCCACCAACCGTTCGCTATCGCCGTCGGTGTAATTCGTCGAGGTGTCGATAAGATTGCAAGACGATCGCAACGCCATTTTCAACGCTTCGCGGTGTTGAACATGCTGCATATCAACGCGATAGGTTCCGAACCCTAACCTGGTCGTGGTCAAGCCGGTTGCACCGAGCACCGTGAAGCCGTTTGCCGAGCCTGCCTCGCCTGCCCGTGCCATTACCCGAGATGCATAGGTCGCCGTACCCTGGGCTGTTGCGCTTCCTGCGAGACTGACGCCCTGCAGCAACCTTGGGTCAGCTCCGCGATCCGTCGATACAGTCTGGTCTGCCTGCAACGCTGCTTCGACGGAACGAGAATCGGTGATCGGTTGCCGGCATGTGTAATTCCGACAGATATAGAGTGTTGGTTGTCCGGAAATGGCCGGCCTATCGCGTAAGAGTGGAAGCGAAGTTGGTTGCCCCGGAGAACCAGTCGCCAGGATGCGGTTGGGAAGGTAGTAGCGCGCCACCGCATCACGAAGGGCGCGAAAATTGTCCTGTGGGCTGTCACCCACGAGGGCCAGTTCCACCGGTCCTTCGGTGAGAAAATCCACCACGGCCAGACTCTTGGCGAACGCGCGGGGGTAACGGGCTATTTGCCGACCATAGGCGCGTACGGCAGCAGCCGCGGCGCGGCGCCAATCCTCGCGATCAAAGTGGAAAGACAGTCGGGCCAATGCTGAAGCGGCGACGGCGTTGGCGCTGGGCGTGGCTCCATCCATACCGTCTCGGTGTCGGAGAATGAGGGATTCATGGTGTTGTGCTGTCGTGAAAAACCCGCCCTGTTCCTGATCCATAAAGTCGCTGATCAGGTACCCTGCCAGCCGGCCGGCTGCCTGAAGGTAGGACTCCGGGGAACCGGCTTCATACAGATCCACCAATCCCTCTGTCAGGTACGCATAATCTTCAAGATAGGCGTCGAGATGGGCGCGATCGTCGCGTGATGTGCGCAGCAAGCGACCGTCCGGCTTGGCGTGACTGCGCAGCAGAAAATCGGCCGTGCGTTGAGCGCTTTCGAGATACTCGGCCTGTCCAAAGACTCGGGCCGCCTCGGCCATGGCCGACAGCATCATGCCGTTCCATGCGGTGATCACCTTGTCGTCCAGTCCGGGGGGGATGCGATGTCGGCGTGCTTCGTACAACAGGGGCTTCACACGAGATGCGAGCTCCGTCAACTCGTCCCTCGTCAGATTCAGCTGTTTGGCTACGTCTTCGAGAGGCCGCAGTCGGTTGGGGATGTTCGTGTGTTCCCAATTGCCTGATTCCGTGATGTCATAGAGCGCGCAAAATCTCCGTGCATCTTCGTCGTGCTTGAGTACGTTTCGCACTTCGGTCGGAGTCCAAACAAAGAACTTTCCTTCGATGCCGTCAGAGTCGGCATCCGTCGATGAGTAAAAGCCGCCTTCAGGCCCTGTCATTTCCCGGCGCACATAGTCGAGCACCTCGGTGGCCACCTGTCGATAGAGAGGCTTCTTGGTGACTTGATAGGCCTCGACATACACACGTGCCAGAAGAGCGTTGTCATAGAGCATTTTTTCAAAATGCGGCACCAGCCATCGGGCATCGGTCGAATAGCGCGCAAAACCACCGCCGATGTGGTCGTAGATTCCCCCGGCCGCCATCATGTCGAGAGTTTTGGTCACCATCGTGAGCGTGTGGGGATTGCCCGAGCGTCGATGGCTGCGGAGTAAGAACGACAAGCCCATGGCCGGGGGAAACTTGGGTGCTGTGCCGAATCCACCATGCGTCTCGTCGAACTCGTCTTTGAACTGGCCGACGGCTTCTTCGAGCACCGATTCGCTGACGGAGATGGGAGAGGGGAGTTGTCTCAAACCTTGCAACTGGGCCGTCAGCTCTTTGGCCTGTTCCAAGACTTCCGAGGGGCGTGTGTCCCAATAGTCCGCAATCTTCTTTAGGATATTGCCGAAGCCAGGCCGTCCCCACCGGTCCTCAGGAGGAAAATACGTGCCTGCGAAAAACGGCTCTTGAGCGGGCGTCAGAAACACCGTCATGGGCCACCCGCCTTGGCCCTGATTCATGGTGACCGTGGCGGCCATGTAGATCTCATCGAGATCAGGTCGCTCCTCCCGGTCCACCTTAATGCAGATAAACCACCGATTCATGAGCTCTGCAATCGCCTCGTTCTCAAACGATTCCCGTTCCATGACATGGCACCAGTGGCAGGCGGAATAGCCGATCGAGAGCAGGATGGGACGATTCTTCGTCTTCGCCAGTTGTAGTGCTTCTTGCCCCCAGGGGTACCAGTCTACGGGGTTGTAGGTATGTTGCAGCAGGTAGGGACTGGTTTCATGAATGAGTCGATTGGGAATACGTTTCTCAGGAGCGGATGACATTGGGCCAACCTAGCATCGTGACGAGAACAGCGTCAACGGAGGCGTGGGACGCGCCGCGTTCCAGTCCGGTCGATGTCGGAAATTCTGATCTTACCGTACGTAAATGAAAATGAAGTTGTGATAGTCTAAGAAAATCAGGACACGAATGAGAGAGATCGGCCCATACTCCAATTACCGTTTGACGGTTCGCCTCGAATTAGCGAACAAGCCCGGCATCTTTGCCAGAGTGGCTGCGCTGTTGGCGGAAGAACAGGCCAACCTCGGCGCTGTCGATATTGTGTCGGCGACGAAGACCCGCATGGTTCGGGATATCACGTTCGATGTTCAGAGTGAGCAGCATGGCGAAAGAGTGCTCGCTCGGTTGGGCGAGTTGCCGGACGTCATCGTGCTCTCTGCATCCGATCGAATTTTCCTCCTCCATCTTGGAGGCAAGATTCGGGTGGGGAACAAGTTCCCGATCAGTACCAGACACGTGCTCTCCATGGTGTATACACCGGGTGTCGGTCGTGTTTCTCAAGCGATCGCGAAAGACAAGTCGAAAGTCTACACCTTCACGAGCAAGAGCAATAGCGTGGCGGTCGTCTCGGACGGGTCCGCGGTGTTGGGGCTGGGCAATCTTGGTCCGGAGGCGGCCCTCCCTGTCATGGAAGGCAAGGTGATGCTCTTTAAAGAGTTGGCGAATATCAATGCCTGGCCGATCTGCCTGAATACGCAAGAGCCGGACGAAATCGTGCGGATCATCCAAGGTATCGCACCTGGATTCGGCGGCATCAATTTAGAAGACATCAGCGCCCCACGTTGCTTCGAGATCGAGCAAGAACTAAAACAATCGCTTGATATTCCTGTGATGCATGATGACCAGCACGGCACGGCCGTCGTCCTGCTGGCCGCTTTGACAAACGCCCTCAGAGTCACCGGAAAACAACTCGAGCAAGTTCGCATCGTCGTGAACGGTCTCGGCGCCGCGGGTACGGCTTGCTGTCGAATCTTGTTGGCTGCCGGCGCGACACATCTGCTGGGATGCGACAAGGAGGGCATCATCCTGTACGGCGAAGCCGAGCAACTACGAGCCTGCCGAACCGATCTTCGCGCCTGTTTGGTGCCGCACAGTCCGAAAGGAACCTTACGTGATGCGCTGAAAGGCGCCGATGTCTTTATCGGTCTGTCCGTGGGCAACGTGGTGACGGTCGACGATCTCGATCTGATGGCTCCAGATCGGATCGTTTTCGCGTTGGCCAACCCAGATCCGGAAGTTTCGCCCGAGCTTGGGGTTTCCCACTGTGGGATCTTTGCGACGGGGCGATCGGATTATCCGAATCAGATTAACAATGCCCTGGCCTTCCCAGGAATTTTCCGCGGTGCGCTCGATGTCCAAGCCGGCGAGATCAACGAGGCCATGAAGCTGGCCGCGGCACAGGCTATCGCCCAGGTCATTCCGGAAAATACGTTGAGCGAGGACTATATCATCCCCAGCGTTTTTGACAAGGACGTTGTCCCGCTGGTCGCGCGGGCGGTCGCTGCCGCTGCGCGCGCCAGCGGAGTAGCCAGGCGACGGGCTAAGGCGGATGATCCCTCCATCCTTGAGTAAGCGTCACGTCGCTCCCATGGGAAACAACCAATCTGTTGCGGTCTTCAGGCTATCCTGGTGGCTGTGGTACAATGCGCCCTTCTTGGAAGTCCGAGGGGGGCATGCCGTTCTCAACTGCGAAATTTCTGAAATTCCGAAGCGGGATGCAGAAACGCATCGGTTCACTGCGTTCAAAGACGGAAGACAGCTTGGACTGTGCCGTCGATACGATGATGGAAGAACGTGTGGACGGATTCTTCCAGGTGGAACAGGGACTCGAGGAAATCATCAGGTCTCTCGTCGAAATCGAGGAAGAATTGGAGGCGATTCGAGATTTGGCCGGAGCCATGCGGTTGGAGTCCCGGCTGGAGTTCGTCGAAGAACGCTGGGATGAATTCGACAGCGAAATTCGCGAACGCCCTCGACGGCGTCGCAAACGAGTCAGTCTCGCCGATATGCTCAAAGCCGCCAGTGGAACAGGACAGCTGTCCGAGAATCCACATGCCGTGAATAACGCGGTGGATGCCTATGCGATCATGGGTGTGGAATTCGGCAGCTCGCTCGCCGACGTCACCGCAGCGTTCCGAACCAAGGCGAAGCAACTCCATCCTGACGCGAACAGCGGCGATCGTAGTGCTGAACCGGAGCTCCGGCGTATGTTGGAAGCCTATCAGTTTCTGAAGGAATACCTCAGTCTCAGTAATACGGAACCTATGCCTCCTCAGGATCGCTCCTACAGCCCATCTGAGTAACGCACCGGTGACGATGCCCACCCCACATCAGTACATCACGAGCGCAGTCACACTCAACGAATTGTGCGCGCGACTGCGCGACAGCCCGCGCCTGGCGCTCGATACGGAATTCGTGGGCGAGGAGAGTTTCGTGCCGAAGCTCGAACTCATTCAAGTCGCCACCGACCACACTGCGGCCATTATCGATTTTCCAGCCGTCCTCTCAAGGGAAGCCCTCGATGGGTTCTGGGAGATTGTCTGCGATTCGAGGATTCAGAAGGTCGTGCATGCGGGACGGCAGGATCTGGATCTCTTCGCAGTCCACGCTGGGCGAATCCCAAAACCATTTTTCGACACCCAGATCGCAGCGGCCCTGGTCGGCTTCGGCCCTCAGGTCGCCTATGCCAACCTTGTGCAACGGGTGCATGGAAGAAGGCTGGACAAAGCCCATACCTTTACGAATTGGAGTGCCCGCCCGTTGTCCCAAGATCAGCTGGCCTACGCGCTGGAGGATGTGACGTTTTTGTTGGCCATCCATGACCATTTGCACAGCCGACTGTCGAAGCTTGGAAGGCTTCAGTGGGCTCATGAAGAGTTCTCTCGCCTTGAGGGTGTCGTGGGCGAGACTCGTCGCGAGCCACAAGAACGGTATCAACGTATAAGAGGATGGGATCAGCTGAAGCCGAGAGCGGCTGCTGTACTTCGGGAACTTGCAGCCTGGCGTGAGGGGGAAGCGAAACGGAGGAATGTGCCTCGGAGTCGGATCGTCCGGGATGAAGTGCTGCTTCATCTGGCGCGACATCCTCCGCGACACCAGGATGAGCTACGCAACGTCAGAGGTCTCCACGCTTCAGAAGTAGACCGCAATGGAGAGTCGATCCTTGCCACGATTCAAACGGCGCTGGCGCTTCCCTCCTCGGCTTGGCCGGTGCTTCCGAAAGAGCGAAAATCTGAACCGGAATCGAACGGACTCGTCGAATTGCTTCAGGCGATCGTGAAGGCTCGCGCCGTGGAGGAAGAGATTGCTCCGACCTTGTTGGCGACGACCGCCGATCTCCAGGAATTGGTCGATGCCAAGACGGATCGGTCAACCCTGGATCTCCCACTCCTGAAGGGATGGAGACGAATCTTGGTAGGTGATCTCCTGCTTGACGCGCTGGACGGAAAGGTCGCCTTTACTGTTGATCCACACAGCAGGACGATTCGGTGGTCCCTGTCCGTGCCGACCACCGATGGCTAGCGACTCAGCCTGAGAATGTTGCAAACGTTCTCGTATTGCTCAACGTCACAACGTACCAACCACGTATGCCTCAGCCGTTCGCTCGTTGCGGCCTTGCCTGGCGAAAGGTACGGTTCGGCGCGTCGAGGTTCGGAGGGTGAGACGGATGAGCTTTTTCTCCGTCATCCTATTACCTATAGTATAGCTTTATGTCTGTGAATTAAAATGCCTTATTTACAAGAACTTTTTTATCGAGTCAGCCGGTCTCGCCAGCATGGCCTGGTCGCCCTTCTCCACGATCGGCCGTTGAATAAGGTCTGGGTGTTTCACCATCAGGTCGAGTAGCTCATCGTCCGAGAGCTGTTTCTTCGCCAGGCCGAGCTCGCGGTACAGGTCTTCTTTGGTTCGAAGTACGTCCTTAGGTGATAGGTCGGCCTTCTTCAAAAGCGTTTTAAGCTGCGCTTTGGTAAACGAGTGCTCATAGTAGTTGACGGCAGTAAAGGGCGCTCCGCTGTCCTTGAGCAGCTGTACGGCCTGTCGGCAGGTCGTGCAGGTCGGTTTGTGATAGATCGTGATATCCGCCATAGTCACTCCTTGTGAAAAAACGCCGCTTGACGATTTTTTTCAGTCTGTGTTAGATCCCAATCAGGGACATGTCTGAAAGAGGATCATGATGCCGTGGATTGGAACCAGCTCCACCGGTCAATTCGCCTGCGCCAATGCCTCTCAACGAACGCTGAAGGATCTCCGTATCAAGCGGAAGGGCCAGCCCGTCTTTGTCCTTGGGCATGTGCTCGCTCGCAAAAGGCAAGAAGCAACTTTTGAAGCCTTCAACGACCGGCTGGCCGTTGTGAAGTTTAACGATGAGGGACTCGTGGGCTATGACCCTCGAGAGCTCCTGCTTCCCACTGAAATTGATGAGCATGGCGTTCCGTATTTTGAGATTCGGTCATGCCGATCCTGCGGGATACACTTCCCTCTTACCATTGAGGAACAGGAGTCTGACCATGAACCCGAACAGTGCCCGGACTGTACAGCCTGATCAACCCTGATGTTAGTCGACAAAGGGAGCCACTTCCAAGGCTTTTTTCAGGAGGCAATCTCCCGCAACCCCCTGCAACACCATCGGTAACATGGCTGCGTCGATCGCACGCACCGAGAGAACACGGAATCCGTCCGAAGACTTCTGCCCTTCGAGCTTGAGCGCATGACAGATTTCCAGTGTTTTCCAGACTAAATTGGACAGAATCTGGTCGGATGCAAGCAGATTCATGTCCGCGACCGTATCCTCGATCGCGACCGTTGCAAGAATCCGTGTCTTGTCCTGAGGAGGTTCGCTGACGACGGCGAACGCGATCGTTGTTTCGCTCGCCATGGCGGTTGAGACGGTTGTGATCCCCGTCGGCATGATCAAAAAGCAACACATGATGGTGGCTGGTCGTCTCATTCACATCTCTGACTCCATGCCTCTATCCAACCCGATCATGCCGCTCATGCAACGCGTAGTATGCCAATTCATGATTTTCCATTGCAAGGATGACGCACCGTCATGGTAGGGTAGTGATAGACAAAGCAAGATCTCCTTTAATCTGAGGGTCCATCATGCCACATGATTTCATGCCGGGTTTAGCCGGAGTCCCGGCTGCTACCTCATCGATCAGCGATGTCGATGGTCAACGCGGCGTTCTGGAATATCGAGGGATTCGAGTCGAAACACTCTGTTCGAAATCCTCGTACCTGGAAACGGCGTATTTGCTGCTTTTCGGACAGCTTCCTTCAACGACTGAATTCCAACGGTGGGTCACCGACATCACCCATCATCGGCGCATCAAATTTCGTATCATCGATTTGTTGAAAAGTTTGCCGGAACAGGGTCATCCCATGGATGCGCTCCAGGCGGCAGTGGCGGCGCTCGGCATGTTTTATCCGGGCCGCAACGTTAAGGACGTCGAGAACAATTATTGGAGCGCGGTGCGACTGATCGCCAAATTGCCGACGATCGTGGCGGCCTGGGCAAGGCTTCGCCACGGTGATGCTCCGATCATGCCGCGCGACGATCTGGGGTTCAGCGAGAACTTCTTCTATATGCTGACGGAGTCTGTCGTCCCTCTCTTGTGGGACGAAATATTCGATGATTGCCTCATCCTCCATGCCGAACACACCATGAACGCGTCCACGTTTACGGGACTGGTCACGGCATCAACCCTGGCCGATCCCTATACCGTCGTGGCCTCATCGATCGGTGCTTTGAAGGGGCCCTTGCACGGTGGCGCGAATGAGGAAGTGGTGGTGATGCTCCAAGAGATCGGAACTCTCGATAAGGCGCGGCAGTATGTTGAGCATGTCCTGCAGAACAAGAAAAAACTGATGGGATTCGGCCATCGTGTCTACAAGGTCAAAGATCCTCGTGCCACCGTTCTGCAGGAACTCTGTCGGCGCCTGTTCAAAGAATGCGGCAGCTCGCCCCTGTATGAAATTGCATTGGAAGTGGAGGCGGCGGCCGGAACAATGCTGAAAGGCAAGGACATCTATCCCAATGTCGATTTCTACTCGGGAATTATTTATGACAAGATGGGTATCGATGTCGATCTCTTTACTCCGCTCTTTGCCATGTCGCGCGTGTCGGGCTGGTTGGCCCATTGGCTGGAGCAGTTGCGCGAAAATAAGCTGTTCAGGCCGGACCAGATCTACTCCGGCGAGCACAACCGACCCTACGTGCCCATCGATCAGCGGTAATCCTCGCCTGGACAAGGCCCTCAAACCCTTGACTTCCCTCTTGGCCGATTTATCTAAGATCCATGCAGATGAATCGGCGCAGCGTCGGTAGACTCAATCAGGCAATCATAGGGGAAAGACACCAAGGAGGTTGCTATGACACTCGTACGATGGGATCCGTTTCGAGAATTGGAAGAAGTTTCAGATCGGTTGAACCGCATGTTCGCTCGTCCGGCTGCGCCACGCACCGATGGGAAGGAGACCATGATCGTGGCGGACTGGACACCGTCGGTCGATATCAGTGAGACCGAAGGGGAGTATCAGATCAAGGCCGAGATTCCGGATGTGAAGAAAGAGGATGTGAAGGTGACGCTCGAGGATGGTGTACTCACGATCCAGGGTGAGCGCAAGCATGAGAAGGAGGAGAAGGGGAAGAAGTTTCATCGGATCGAGCGATCCTACGGTAGCTTCGTCCGAACTTTCTCCTTGCCCGATGTGATTGACGATGAGAAGGTCAAGGCGGAGTTCAAGGATGGAGTGCTCAACCTCCATCTGCCGAAATCGGAGAAGGCCAAACCGAAGGCCATCGAAGTCAAGGTGGGGTAAGCTGGTCTGAAGGGTTTCTTAGAACAAAGGCCCGCCTGATGAAGGCGGGCCTTTTTGTTTTCTTTACCGCTGGTACTGCCCGGGCATCGGCAAGATCGATCCGATCTTCCAATTCCTCCAATAGGTAGGCGCAAGTCGTCGATCGGTACCACCGCGACGATTTCCTTCCCGCACCGACGCACGACGACCCGTTCTTTTCCATGCGCAGCACGATTGATCGTGACTGCAAAACCCTAATGGGCCTTACTAGCTGGAAGATGTGCCGTGGGGTTTCTCCTTGGAAAAACATCGCATATGTACTGAATCTACGAATCGAGCAAATTGTATGGATGGACTTTTAACAGGCTGCGGACAAACTCGATTTGTGTGCTTCGACAGGCCCGGCGCGAAAGGAAAACCTCAGTCAATTCAATGACCACTCAGTTCGTCCAGAGGCTCTCGAAGGATGAACGGAGAGTTGTTCCGCAGCCTGTTAGACGGTCAAGGAGGGAATGGTAGAAGTGATCAAGAGCCGGGTGCCACATTGGTTCAACATGGCTGGAAAATTCTTGCCGACGAGTAGGCAAGGAATGATAGAAAAATATTTCCCTATCCGCTCGATGATCAGCGTGAATCGTTAAGCCCCATTCAGTCGCAATATTCCCTCATCGATCCGACATCATGCATGCGAGATCAAAAACGGTGTATTTGCGGAGTGTTAGCGCCAGGTGTCGATAGCCCCGCTGGGTATTCCAACCGCTGTTCGCTTGATGATGCAGTAGAACCTATACGGGGCATGCGACCTGCTTTGAGCGTCCCTTTCGATGGGACTCTCAGAACGTCAGGCGGATATCCTTACCGCCCTAAAGGAGCTTGGACAAGGGAACCGTGATCTCTCGCCACTCAAAAAACTGTTCTGGACGCAACTCAACTACCAACAGATCAATAGCCCCATTTCTCGCCGAACCTGGCCTGATACCGTAGCCAAGGCCTTAGCAAAAGATCCTGTCCTCTTCGCCGCTGCCGGACCCGATAAAGATTTTCGTGTCATCTATGCACAGCTGGATTCGGACAAACTCCAGCTTGGCGCGGAACGGCCGGTGGTCTCACGGTTGTTGCAGGATCACCCCTATGCGTTATTTGTGTTCTCCGACTCGACAGAGAAGCACGGGCATTTGGTGAATGTCAAAGATGATGAACAGCGCGACAAACGCAGACTGTTTCGACGCATCACGGTCGGGCCGGAAGAACAACTTCGTACTGCATGCGAACGAATCGCAATGTTGGACGTGGCGGATGATACGGATTGGATTCAAGCCCTGCGACATCCGCTCGGCGTGAATGACATTCAACAGCGCCATGATCGAGCCTTCGATGTCGAAGAGGTGGGCCAGGGATTCTACCGAGAATATCGTGATCAATTTTGGAATTTTGTCGATGCCATCGGCCAGTCGAACAAAGGCAAAGCCCATTTCATGGGAGACCGAGGCAAACAGAATGTGCGTCGGTTTTCCCAGCTTCTCTTAGGCCGCGTGCTGTTCCTGTATTTCATCCAGAAAAAACGTTGGTTGAATAGTCTTACTGTGTCATTAAAAACAGTGTATTGTACGAGCTTCTTCGTCCTGCTTCGGAGGAGCAATGAGTGCAAGGCAGCGATTTGGGCAATACATGGAGCATTTGGCTGAGGGACTTGGGCATAGGGATCGGCATGCGGGGC